>DASPWN010000098.1:0-19377 GCA_035637835.1 Actinomycetota bacterium
CCTCCGCTCTTCCGGGAGATGCCGGGCGTCGGAAGTCATGAGGTCGTGATCGAGTCTCGCCGGCATGACGGCCGGATGGACGAGATGACCCAACAGGACGTTGCTCGCGTCGTCGACGTGTGGCGGACCCGGTACCGCGAGCTCATCGTCCAGCAGCACATCCAAGCGGTAGTGGTGTTCAAGAACTTCGGGCCGCTTGCCGGCACGTCGCTCACGCACCCCCATTCGCAGATCGTGGCAACGCCGGTGTTCCTCCCCCGGCTCCTCCGTCGGGTCGACGTGGCAACCCGCTACTACGACGAGCACGGCAGCTGCGTGTACAACGACCTCATCGCCGCGGAGCGCGCGGCCGACGTCCGAGTGGTCGAGGAGCAGGGCGGCTTCATCGCCTTCGAGCCCTTCGCCGCCGGCTCCCCGTTCGAGACGTGGGTGATCCCCACGTTTCACCAGGGCTCGTTCGGGGATCTGGCCGACGAGGAGGTCGACCACTTGGCCGCCATCCTGATCCGCGTCCTCGCCGCGATCCGGCGGGCCTGCGGCGACCCCGACTTCAACCTGGTCATGTACTCGGCCCCCACGAATGGCCATACGAACGAGGTCTTCCACTGGCACATCAAGATCGTGCCGAAGCTCTCAACGCAGGCGGGCTTCGAGCTGGGCTCCGCCATGAGCATCAACACGGTGCTCCCCGAGGACGCTGCGACGAGCCTCCGCAACGCCCTGGCACCCGCTGTCGCACGCTGGCAGAGCTAGCGATCACCCCCCAGCGGCAGCCGCTCGGACCCGAGCCACCGTGGCCTCCCGGCCCAGCAACTCCAGTGACTCCGGGAGCGGCGGCGAGACGTTCGACCCGGTGACGGCGGCCCGGATGGGCTGCCACCCTTTCGTCCGGTTCAGCCCGGCCTCCTTTGCCACCTCGTCCAGAGCCTTCTCGATGGCTTCCCTCCCCCACGGCTCGACCCGCTCCAGCACGTCGGCCGCCTTCCGGAGGTAGTCGGATCCGGCCTGCGCGATGAGCTCGGCCGCCTTCTCGTTCGGCTTGACGTCGTCGGTGAACAGGAACCGGAGGAGCTCGGTGACGTCGGTGAGCCGCTTCATCCGTTCGCGCACGAGGGGCATGGCCAGCCGCAGCACCTGGGGGTCGGGCAAGAGGCCGTCCTCGGCCAGGAAGCGCATGCACCGGGCGGCCAGGTCGTCGTCGTCCAGCGACTGGATGTAGTGGTTGTTCATCCACTCGAGCTTCTGCGGGTCGAACGCCGCCGGATTGCTCGACACACGGGACAGGTCGAACGACGCGATCAGCTCGTCCCGCGACAGGAAGGTCGTCTTCTCGTCCAAGGACCAGCCGAGCAACGCGAGGTAGTTCATCAGGGCCTCCGGCAGGATCCCCTGCTCTCGGAAGGCCTCGACGGATGTCGAGCCGTGCCGCTTCGACAGGGGCTTGCCATCCTGGCCCAGGACCTGCGGCAGGTGAGCGTACTCCGGCGGCGTGCCGCCGAGGGCCTCGATCACCGCCATGTTGCGCGGCGCGGCGGAGAGGAGGTCGTCCCCCCGGATCACGTGGGTGATCTCCATCAGCCAGTCGTCGACCGCCACCGCAAGCAGGAACGTTGGCGAGCCGTCCGACCGCAGGATCACGAAGTCCTTGACGCTCCCCGCGGCGAAATGCACTTCTCCCTTCACCAGGTCGTGCACGGTGACGTCGCGCTCGAGTGTGGCGAAGCGGAGGGCGAACGGCCGGCCTTCGGCCTCGAACCCGGCCCGCTCCTCGTCGGTCAAGCTCCGGCACCGGCCGTCGTAGCCGGGGGCTTCCCCTCGGGCCAGCGCGGTCTTTCGCCGCTCCTCCAGCTCCTCCGGGGTGCAGTAGCAGCGGTATGCGCGGCCCTTGGACACCAGGCGTTCGGCATGCTCGTGGTAGAGGTCGAGCCGCCGGGACTGGCGGTACGGCGCGTGCGGGCCGCCCACGTCTGGCCCCTCGTCCCAGTCGATCCCCAACCACCGGAGCGACTCGATCAGGCCGTGCACGGCCTCTTCGGTGACCCGGCTGGCGTCGGTGTCCTCGACCCGCAGCACGAACTGACCGCCCTGGTGTCGCGCCGTGAGCCATGAGAACAGGGCCGTGCGGGCGTTGCCCACGTGGATCGAGCCGCTCGGGGCCGGCGCGAAGCGCGTCCGAACGGTCATGCTCGCCCGCCGACGGGGTTCATCAGCACGCCGATCCCGTCGACCACGACTTCCACCTTGTCCCCGGGCTCGAGCTTCCCGACGCCCTCAGGGGTCCCAGTCATGATCACGTCGCCCGGGAGCAGCGTCATGAACTCGGTCACGAACTCGATGATGGTGGCCACTCCAAACACCATGTCCGAGGTGCTTGCCGACTGGCGGACCTCGCCGTTCACCCGGGTCTCCAGGTGGACATCGATCGGGTCGAGCTCGGTCTCCACCCACGGGCCGAGCGGGCAGGATCCGTCGAAGCCCTTGGCCCGGGTCCACTGATCGTCCTTCTTCTGGACGTCTCGGAGCGTGACGTCGTTCCCGCAGGTGTATCCGAGGATGTAGCGGAACGTCTCCTCCGCGCGCACGTTGCGCGCGATGCGGCCGATCACGACTGCCAGCTCCCCCTCGTAATCGACGCGGTCGCTGATCCGCGGAAGGGGGATCGGATCGCCCGGGCCCGAAACACTGGTGGAGGGCTTGAGGAAGATGAGCGGCTCCTCTGGGACCTCGCCCCCGAACTCCGCCGCGTGGGCCGCGTAGTTCTTGCCCAGGCAGACCACCTTCGATGGCAGGATGGGCGCCAGGAGACGGACGTCGTCGAGCGGGATCTCCTCACCCGACGGCACCGGATTCTCGAAGAACGTTCCGGCCAGGGCCCGGACGGCGTCGCCCTCGACCACGCCGGTGGCGATGCGATCGCCGAACCGGAACCGAACAAGCCGCATGGGGATGTGAGGCTATCGCACCCCCGCGGAGCTACGACGGGGCGGTGTCCATCGCCCGCATCCTCCGAAGCTCCACGTCCTCGTACGCGCGTCGGGCGCGGCGGAATCCAGGCCCGAACACCGCCACGAGGATGATCCCGCCGAGGATCAGGGGGAAGTACACGGCGTACGGCTGCGACATAGCCAGGGCCACCGCGCCGGCCACGAGCAGGGCGCTTCCCGCGACCGCAAGCGCCACCATGGTCGTGAGCACGGGTCGCCGTCCGCGCCCCCGCGCGATCAGGACGCCCACGATGGCCCCGGTGATCCCGATGAGGCTCCCGGCGATGCCGCCGATCAATCCCCCCGTGCGGTCGGACCACCACGCCGAGCTGGTCGCTCCGGGTGCCGTGAGCTCGAGCGGCCCGATCCACACACGTGCGGCGCCCGGGAGCACCAGGCCGAGCTCCAGACGGACCGGTCGCTCGGACCCGTTCAGGTTAAAGGGGAGCTCGAAGTCTCTCCACTCCGAATCGCCCGAGATCCGCGCCTGCGGTCCATCGCCCGCCAGCGTGCGCGAGAAGTAGCGGGCCCCGTCCGGGAACACACTCCACATCTCCAAGAACCCGACACCCGCGACGCCGCGGTACCGGATGCGGCCGGTCAGGGCGTACCCGTTCCCGCGGATCGCCGGGTCTGCGATGGCCACCAAGGGGAACGTGCCGCCGGCTCCCGACGACGTCACCTCGACCATGCCATCGACCACGCGGCCGGACAGAGGAGCGGTTTGGTTCCAATCCACCGTCACCGAGGGCTCCGACGCCCACGCGGAGGGGGCGAAGGCCGCCAGCACGGCCCCGGCCAGGGCCAGGCTACGGCAGGCGCGCCTCATTCCGCTCGTCCTCCTCTCGATACGCCCGCAGCACGTCCCGGAACGTGCTGTCGTCCAACCGCCCGTCGGCGTAGAGGCTCCGGAGCTTGAGCTCGAACGGTCCCCGCGTCTGCTGCTCGTCGAGCAGCTTCACCTTCTCGATCAGCCGATCCAACCGAAGCCGAACCGTCGGGTACGAGATCCCGTACTGCTGGGCCAGGTCCTTCAGCGTTCCTGACGTGAGCAGGAAACGCTTCAGGAACGCCAGATCCTCGTCTGAGAGCCGCTCCACCCATCGCCGTTCAGGGTCCTGCACCCT
This sequence comes from Actinomycetota bacterium, assembly GCA_035637835.1. GTDB lineage: Bacteria > Actinomycetota > UBA4738 > UBA4738 > HRBIN12 > AC-69. The sequence continues at coordinate 4,112 of DASPWN010000098.1, forward strand.
TCTCCTTTCAGACTCGTCATCGGCATTCTTGATCAGTTTATTTAGATCAAGTTTCATTTTCCTCAAATCAAAGGAAAAGTCAAGATGCCGTTTCTTGAAGTCGTCTGTGCCTGAGTGGTCCCAGTGGCGGACCGGCTGCGGCTATTCCAGGCGGCTGCCGCCGGCCCAGGAGACGCCCACACTCCGGTAGTAGGCGCCGATCATCTCCCGCGGCTTGATCGACGTGAGCTCCTCCACTGGGGACTCGCCGAAGATGAGCTCGGCCTGGCCCTGCCAGACCTCCGAGCCCTCCCAATCGAGGCTCTTCATCGTGACCAGCTCGTCCATCGACGGCTTCTCGCCGGGCTCGATCGAGGGGACGTACCGGGTGTGAAGCATCGGGAGCGCGTTGACGAAGCCGGCTGTGTCCGAGGGACCGGTGATCGCGAAGCGCGCGTCGATGATCCGACGGTCGTGAACCGACACGCTGGCCCCGAACCGTCCTCCAGGCGCGAGGCGCGGACCGGCCTTCCCGAATCGCACCGGCCGGGTCATCCAGATCGAGCCGAGCTTCTTCGGGTAGCCCTGGTGCCATCCGCGGGCGAGCGCGAAGTCCTTGTCCACCCAGATCGCGATGCACCGCGAGTAGTGCTCGCCCAGGTACTTGCAGCGCACCACGACGAAGCACTCCTTGTATTGGGAGCGCGCCGGGTCGACCAACTCCTCGAACGAGTCCGAGCAGGACTGCCAGTCCGCGAAGATCACCGCCACGGCGCCGGGGTCGTCATCGGCGGGCTCGATGGGGTCGGGGAGCCACGCGCTCACAGCCGTGGGGTCGGTCCGGTACTCGATCGTGAGCAGGTCACCCGAGTAGTGCCATGGGGGGGCAGGGACCACGGAGGCTCTGCCTTCGGGTGAACGCGGCGGCATGAACCCCTTCAGCTCTGCCACGCGCGCCATACTAACGGGCCATGGAGACCCGCCGGATCCTCCTCGACGGCGAGCCCGTCGAGGTCACGCGCCGGGGCGACGTGCTGGTCACCTCCGACGGGCGTCACGTCCCGATCGACGACGCCACCCACCTCGCACCGGTGCGGCCCTCGAAGATCATCTGCATCCACCTGAACTACGAGAGCCGGGTGAAGGAGTTCCTGGCGACCCTGCCCCTCGCGCCCACGTACTTCCACAAGCCGGTCTCGGCGCTCAACGCCCACGGCGGGGACGTCGTCCGCCCGCCCCGCTGCCGGTTCCTGAACTTCGAGGGCGAGATCGCCATCGTCATCGGCCGGGAATGCCGCCATATCGGGCCCGATGAGGCCGGCGAGTACATCGCCGGATACACGATCGGGAACGACTTCGGGCTTCACGACTTCCGCGATACCGATGCCGGTTCCATGCTCCGAGTGAAGGGCTCCGACACGCTCTGTCCCCTCGGACCCGGCCTGGTCACCGACTGGGACTTCCAGGGCAAGCGGATCCGCACGCTGGTGAACGACGAGGTGAGGCAGGACGGGAACACCGACGAGATGATGTGGGACATGCATTACCTGGTGGCCGATATCGCTCGGACGATCACGCTCGTCCCGGGCGACGTGATCCTGTCGGGGACGCCGGCCAACTCACGACCGGTCGAGCCACGCGACGTCGTGGAGGTCGAGGTCGAGGGCCTGGGAACCTTGCGGAACCGGATCGTGGAGGGCCAGGTGCCGGTCCGCGAGGACGTCGGCGCACAGCCGAGCGCGTCCGAGGAGGTTGTCTCGACGGCGCTCGGCGGCGATTGGGAGCTCCGCGGCGTCCGCCCACCACGGAGAGACTGAACGTTCAGCCGGTGGGCCGCCATGCCGCGTACACGAGGTGGCAATAGCCGTGCCAGTCGACCTCGCGCTCGATGACCATCCCGATCTTCTCGGCCACGCGACGGGACGGCAGGTTCTCGGGCCGGATGAGGGAGATCACCCGCTTCAGCCCGAGAACACCGAAGCAATGATCCCGACACGCCGCAGCCGCTTCGGTCGCGAGGCCTCGATTCCACAGGGCTCGATGCACGTGCCAGCCGATCTCGATCTCTCGCTGCCGGTCGACCTCCCGAACCGCCGGACCGCAGTCCCCAACGAAGTCCCCCGTCTCCTTCATTTCCATGGCCCACAGGCCGAACCCATCCATCTCGTACCGCTTCACGTTGTCCTCGATCCAGCTCATGGTCCTGTCCCGGCTGTACGGCTCCGGGTAGTAGGTCATGGTCTCCTGATCCCCGAGGATCTCGAACAGATCGTCGAGGTCGTCCAACGTGTACGGCCGCAGGCGCAACCGTTCGGTCTCCAGCCGGAACTCTGGCCCGCGCCTCACCGCCGAAGGCTATCCCACGCAACCGTTCGCCGAGGTGGGAGTGAGCCGGCGCCGTGGCGTTTCCCGCCTCTTTAACGCGGCTCGGCTATCCTCGGGCTGGGCGGGCTGGGTCGTTCGGCACCGAAGGAGCGTGGATGGAACCCAAGGCCAGGCAGCTCAGGCTGATGTACCCGGACATCCTGGGGCTGGAACGAGGCAAATATCTCCTGGGCGACTGGACCGGTCGGACGGCGTTCTGCATCGGCGTCTATCCGCTCACCCTCGACAGGGAGATCCTCCACATCCCGGGCCTCCAGTTCGATATCGGGCTGCCCGACATCGAGGTCCACCTGGACGTCGATTCGATGAGGCCCGGGTGGGAGCCGGACACGGTAGTGGGCGTTGGGGACGCCGAGTCGGGGGGAGAGCCGTGCCCGGTGGACCCGCGGTTCGCGCTCCGCCAAGCGATCGAACCATGGGTTGAGCGCGGCCTCATGCCGCAGATCGCCTACGAGTTCGAGTTCTACCTCATGGAGCCAGGCGGCGAGGGTGGCTGGCGCCCCGTCCCGATGCCCTCCCACCGTGTATACGGGACCGGCCCCGCCATCGATCCCGACGGGGTCGCCGATGAGATGGTCCGGACCGCGACTGACTGCGAGTTCGATGTGGAGAGCTGGGGAAGCGAGTACGACATGTCCCAGTTCGAGGTGAACATCAAGTACCGTGACGCCCTGGCGGCCGCCGACGACGCGTTCCTCGTCCGTCTCCTGATCAAGGAGATCGCGACGCGGCGCGGGAACCTGGCCACGTTCATCGGGCGCCCGATCGCCGACCGAGGCGGGAGCGGGCTGCACGTGAACCTCAGCTTTCGGACCGAGGACGGCTCGAACGCGTTCGAGGACCCGAGCGCGGCCGACGGCCTGTCGTTGCTCGCCCGGCAGTGCCTGGCGGGGATGCTCGCCCACCACGAGGGGATGGCGGCCATCCTGGCTCCGCACACGAACGCCTATAAGCGGCTCCAGCCCGACATGCTGAACGGGTACTGGGCCAACTGGGGCTACGACGATCGCACCGTTGGGATCCGGGTGCCGCCCGGACGGGGCGCCACCACCCGCCTGGAACAGCGGACGGCGGACGGCGCGGCCAACCCATACCTCGCCGCCGCCGCCATCCTGCACGCCGCACGGCTGGGAGTGGACAACGAGCTCGAGCCTCCGGCGCCGCAGCAGCCTGGGGCGGAGGTGAACACCGACGTCAAAGTGCCGCCCACGCTGGAAAAAGCCCTGGAGCTGTTCCAGGCAGACAAGGAGCTCTGCGAAGCCCTTGGGTCGGAGCTCGTCACGGCGTTCACGATGCTGAAGCAGGCAGAGTGGGACCGGTACGTCAAGGCCACGCCGAACCCCGAGACGACCGAGCCGGTCGACTGGGAGCTCCAGTACTACATGCCGTTCTTCTGATGGGTGGGGACGCCGTGGCACTTGAGCAGATCGACCTGGTGGACCCGGACAGCTACGTCGAGCGCGTGCCGTCCGAATGGTTCGACTTCCTGCGGCGCGAGCATCCGGTCTCCTGGCACGACGAGGCCCCGCCCAACCACGGCTTCTGGGCCGTCACCCGATACGACGACCTGGTGACGGTGCACATGGACTGGGAGACGTACTCCTCTGAGATCGGCGCGGTGGCTCTGGAGGAGCTTGACGAGGAGCAGCTGCGGATCAGGAAGACGTTGCTCGAGACGGACCCACCGCGGCATCGGGAGCTCCGCAACATCTGCAACAAGCGGTTCTCGGCCCGGGCCGTAGGCAAATACGAGGACTTCATCCGGGACGTGGCCCGCCGGGTCCTGGACCGGGCATTGGAGCGGGAGGAGTTCGACTTCGTCCCGGAGATCTCTCGCGAGCTCCCCATCCGGTTCCTGTGCGCGATCTTCGAGGTGCCCCAGGAGGACGCGCCGCAGCTGATCGAGTGGGGCGACGCGCTAATCGGAAACCAGGATCCCGAATACTCCGCGGCCGTCGTGGACCAGGTGGACACCGAGGAGTTCAAGTACCTCCAGTTCCGCAGTCCCATCGCGCAGAAGGTGTTCGACTACGCGGCCGAGCAGCGTGAGCTGTCCCTGGACGAGCCGCGGGATGACGTCATCACGGCCTTGTCCGTGGCGCAGTCGGAGGGGATCCTGTCAGAGCGCGAATTCCAGAACTACTTCGCGCTGCTGCTGATCGCTGGCAACGAGACGACACGGCACACCATCAGCCACGGGATGCTGGCGCTGATGGAGAACCCTGACCAACTGGGCCTGCTGAAGGAGGACCCCTCGCTGATGCCCAGCGCAGTCGAGGAGATCCTCCGGTGGGCCACGCCGGTCCTGCACTTCCGCCGGACGGCCACCCGAGACACCGAGCTCCGCGGGGTCAAGATCCGGAAGGGCGACAAGGTGGTGACCTGGTACATCAGCGCGAATAGGGACGGCGAGGCGTTCCCCGACCCCGAGCGGTTCGACATCACGCGCCGGCCGAACGAGCACGTCACATTCGGCCCGGGCGGACCGCACTTCTGCCTTGGGGCGCACCTCGCGCGATTGGAGACCCGGATCCTGTTCGAGGAGCTGCTGCCCAGGCTGGACTCGATCGAGCTCACGGGCCCCGTGGAACGGATGCGCTCCAACTTCGTGAACGGCATCAAGCACATGCCCGTGAGAGCTCGATTGACAGGTCGGAAGGCATGAGCTTCCGCTTCAGGTAGGCACCGTCACCACCATAGGGTTGCTCACGGTTCGGCGTCGACTCGAGGCGAGGGGTGGCGATTTCTCGCGTCCGTGTTTCGGCACATCCGGCTGGGGTACCTAAGAGAAGTCATACCGAGAGGAGGAATGCCCCATGGATGCTTGGGTATGGATCGTCATCATTGCCGCGGCCATTGCGGTAATCGGATTTGTGGCATGGACCCTGGGTACGAAGCGCCGCACGGAGCGGCTCCAAGACCGGTTCGGCCCCGAATACGAGCGGACGATGGAGCAGGCCAAGTCTCGCAAGGAGGCCGAGTCCGAGCTCACCGCACGCATGAAACATCGCCAGGAGCTGGAGATTCAATCGGTATCGCCCGAAACAGCGGAGCGGTACACGCTCGAGTGGCGGGACGTGCAAGCCCGTTTCGTCGACCAACCCAACGAGGCCGTGAAGGACGCCGACCGGCTCGTCACGCGTTTGATGCAGGAACGCGGTTACCCGACTGAGGACTTCGAACAGCGGGTCGCAGACGTTTCCGTTGATCATCCGAATGTGGTCGACAATTACCGCGGCGCCCATACGGTGTGGGTCTCGAACGAGCAGGGCAAGGCCGGCACGGAGGACCTCCGCCGAGCGATGGTCCACTACCGATCCCTGTTCGAGGAGCTCTTGGAGCGCGAGACCCCAGAGGCAGAGCGGCTGGAGGCCCGCTGATGACGGAACGACCGGAAGAGGTTCCCAGCGAGGACGTGGTCCGAGGTCCCGAGGACAACGAGGGCGTTCCCGAGGACGATGACAGCGGCGACGAGGTTCGCCCCGAGGTCGAGTCGGAGGGCGAGGTCGCGAAAGCCGAGGCCACCCCGAGTGGCGACGAGGGAGGCGCCGGGCCGCTCCTAGCGGAGGAGGACGCCGGGGGGTTCAGGTCGCGATGGAACGAGATCCAGGTGCGTTTCGTCGATGAGCCCAGGGGCTCGGTGCAGAAGGCCGACGGTCTGGTCGTCGAGATGACGGAACGGCTCGCCCGGATGTTCTCCGAGGAGAGGACCAGGCTGGACAGCCAGTGGGAGCGCGGGGACGACGTCTCCACGGAGGATCTGCGTATCGCGCTCCAGCGCTACCGCTCGTTCTTCGAGCGGCTGCTATCCGCCTAGCGTAACCCCGCAGGCGCTACTCCCCTCCCCCTCCGCCGACGGCCGGCGCCATCTCGGTGAGCAATTGCTCGTCGGTCTTGCCCCGCCTCGTCCGCTGAGAGATCGCGTAGATCGCGATGCCGGCGATCACCGAGATCGCGGCGATGCCGAACATCCACCAGTTCCAAGCGCGAAGCTCCCACCCGGTTGGGTTCGAGTCGGACTTCGGGTACCACGAGCCCACGAAGATGAACAACACGGCGAGGATATTGACGACCGTCCCCACCACTCCGCACACGTACAGCCATCCCAGGGAGATCCGTCGCGCCTCCTCGAACTTGGCGGGCGCGGCTCGCTTGGCGAAGAAGATGTCGAGGAACAGCAGGGCGGTGGAGATGCACCACACGATGGTGAGGCCGGCGTACAGCGCGAAGAAATACCTGTTCGAGTCTCCTTCACCCGCACCAAGGACGACGTACACGAGGATCGTGATGATCGCCGCGATCACCGACTGAAGGATCACGGCGTTCGCCGGGACCTTATTCCTGTTCACCTTCCCGAACTGGTGAGGCAGGCGCTTCTCCAAGCCGGACACGAAGAGCAGCCGGGCGAACGCGTAGTTGTAGACGACGGTGGCAGTGAGGAAGACCCACGCCAGGATCGCCGCGACCAGGACCCCGGCCCACTTGCCCATCGCGACTTCGACGGCCTGCGCCCCACCGGTCACGCCGTTCGCCCCTCCGGCCTGGATGGCGACCATGTTGCCCCAGGTGGTCCAGAGGTACGCGGCCATCACGATGACGCAGCCCCACAGCAGGTAGGTTCTGATGGCCTTCTCACCGCCACGCACCTCGACGCCCATGTTCAGGGGGGTCTCGATGCCGAGGAGCGCGAGGATGGCGAAGGAGAAGAACGTCAGGTTCGCGGGAAGGCCCAGCGCGAGCTTGTCTCCCTTGAACGGGTTCCAACCCGATCCGAAGTCCGTCGCCGAGGGGTTCCCCTTCAGGAGCCACACCACCCCGGCCAGGCCGATCAGGAAGATCGCGACCGCGTAGGCGAAGAACTGGGCGTTCACGTAGTTCTGCGTGAGTCGCATCCGCAGGAGCGACAGCGTCGCGCTGAACGCCAGGACGGCCAGGACCACGATGCCGATCTCCCAGTTCTTCGTGAGGATCGCCTTGTCGAAGAACGCGCCGATCTGCTGGATGAAGTTGGCCACCAGCACCCCCGACGCCACCATCACCATCGGGCCCGGCCACCATGCCACGAACCCGGCGAAGAACCCCCAGAAGGGCCCGAGGACCTTGTGGGTCCACACGTACAAGGACCCCTCCTCGGGGAACATCCTGCCGAGCTGAGCGGTGACGAACCCGCCGGTGATCAGGAAGGTCGCGAAGGCGACGATCCAGATGATGAACACCGACGGACCGGCGAACTGCAGGCCGGCGGAGTTGATGATGAACAGCACGATCGCGACGAAGATCACGACCAGGTCGAACGGGCCGAGCGTCCTCGCGACCAGGACCGGAGCGATCTTCTCCGAGAGCATCTGCTCCTCGGTTTGCGTCGCCATATCCACCCCCTCTGACGGCGGCGGCGAGGGCGCACCGACCACGAGCGCTCCCTCGCCCCGAAGCCTCAAACGGCGAACCGCTGGGATTCTGCGCCTGGGGGCCGCCTCCTGTCCAGCCGGGCGCCGGTCGCCAGCCGACGGGCCGGCCGCCCGAGGGCGTTGCGCCCCAAGACCCCTCGGGCCGAGCGGTTCAGAGGTGGAACGTCCTCGGCGGGTCCTGCATCGTCAGGACCTCGCGGTCGAGGGGCCAGGCGGAGACGTCGGACTCGGCCTTGCCGTCGAAGACCAGCTCGACCAGGGACTTCCCGAACACGGCGGCGAACTTGAACGCGTGGGCGGCCCCCTGGCCCACCGCGGCGTGCTCGTGCCCGGGAATCAGGTCGATGACGAAGTCGCGATCCGGGGTCATCGTGTACAGGCAGGTCCGCACGGCGATGTGGGGCCCGAAGCCGCCCGGGAGGTGCTCGCGCATGAACGTGTCGAGCTGCTCGCTGTACCCGGAGTCGGGCTCGAAGCTTCGCGTGTCTGGGCTCACCTCGGCGCCACCGGCATCCATGCCGGTCTTGGGCCCGGCCTCCCCGAAGGTTGGCACCCCGTAGAACGAGGGGATCCCCATCCAGATCCAGACGGGGAAGCGTTCCGGCAGGAACGCTTCCCCGTCTGTCGGCTGGTAGTACGCGACCTGCTCCTGCGTGACGGCCAGGTTGATCGGCCGCCACAGCTGAGCCAGGAGCTCGTTCGTCCACGCGTCGGTGGTGAGGATGAGCCGCTCCGCCCGGAAGGTCCCCCGTTCGGTCTCCAGCTCGTACAGTCCCCCGGCCTCCCTGAGCTCGGTGACGCGGGCCTGATCGAGCAGGGTGGCCCCCAGCCCCTCGGCCAGGCGGCGATGCGCCGCGTTCGCCTGCTCCGCCGCCACGAATCCCGACGCCTCTTGGAACATCACGCGCACGTTGTCACTGAGGCGCCACTGCGGCCACCGCCGCATCGCCTGCCCGGCGTCCATCCACTCGTTCGGTACTCCGACCTCGTCGAGGGACCGCCGGTAGTCCTCCACCCAGCCGTACGCGGCCTCGGGGTACAGGTCCAGACCGCCGGTCCGGGTCACGAGCCGCTCTCCGGACGCTTCCTCCACCTCGGCCCATGCCCGGTACGCGTCCTGAGCGAACCGAACGTAGGCGGGGGTGTGATAGGAGAGCCGGATGATCCGGGAGTGGTCGTGCGAGGCCCCCCGATCGTGCCCCAGCTCGAACCGCTCCAAGCCGAGGGCGCCCGAGCCAACCCGCTTCGCCCCCCGATACACGGCGCTGCTCCCGATGCCGCCCAGGCCGATGACCGCGACCTCGAACTCGCGGCGCTCCCCCATTAGGCCTCGGCTCCCTGCGGGCGGACCTCGGGTCCCGCTCTCAGGACTCGGTCTCGGTGTGGCCGTAATACTCGTAGGCGGACATGGCCTTGCCGCTCTCCGTCCGCCACTCCCGCTCGTCTTCGGGGAGCTTGCCGAGGGCCCTGGCCATGCCCCGGACGTGCTCTGCGACCGAGCCGCAGCACGACCCGATCACGTTGATGCCGGCGTCGTTCGCCCTGCGAGCGAACGACGACATCTCGCCCCGGGAGAGCTGGAGCGGGGAGAGCGCGTACGGGAAGTCGGGCGTCGAGGTGAAGTCGGGCCGATCGGCCGAGGTTCGGTAGGCGACGGGCTGGCTGGCCACGTAACCGGAGACGGCCTCGCGCATCTCGAGCGCGATCGGAAGCTGCTGGTCCGGGCCGTTCAGGCAGTTGACGCCGACAATATCGGCGCCGGCGTCGGCCAGCTTGCGAGCGCAGTCGCCGGGCGTGTCGCCCTCGTAGGACCGTGGTTCCGGCTGCTCGAAGGACATCGTGACCATCACCGGGAGACTGGTGGCTTTCGCCCGCTCCACGAACAGCAGCGCCTCGCCCAGGTGGCTGAAGGTCTCGCCCACCCAGAAGTCCGGCGGCCCGGCATCCAGCATGTCCTGGAGCTGGCGGTCGAACAGGGCGCGGACGTGGTCGGCGGACGCGGGGTCCTGGTGATCGTAGGCCCAGGTGAGGGAGAGGTCGCCCGCGACGAGCGCGTCGCCCTCGGCCGCGACCCTCCTCGCCACCTGCACCGCGTTGCGGTTGATCTCGTCGACCTTGTCCTTCAGGCCGACGGTGGCCAGCTTGTCGTCGCTCGCGTAGAACGTCATCGTGGTCAGGAACTCCGCGCCAGCGCGCATGAACTCCCGATGGAGCTCGGCCAGCGCCTCCGGGTGCTCGATGGCCACCTCGGGTGTGAACGGTCCGGCCCTGACGTAGCCCCGCTTCTCCAGCTCCAACAGGTACCCGCCGTCGCCGAGCACCGGCCCTTCCACCAGACGCTCCAGGATCCCCCTCGGCATGTCGGCACCGCCCTCTCGCGTTGATCCGCTCGGTCAGGCGAGTGTAGACAGCGATTCGGTCACGGGCCGCACGAGGCCCGTGACCGAAGGTCACCGTGCGACGAGAGCCCTAGTCCTGAGCCAGGATGGCGTAGACCTTCTTGCGGGCCTCCGCCACGAGCTCACCCGCCTGCTTCATCTGCTGCGTCGTACCCGTTCGGGCCACCTGCATCAGCGCCGCGGCGAGCTGGAAGAAGGCATCGCGAAGCTGCATCTGGACCTCGCCGCCTCCGGAGCCGAACTCCCATGGCGGCGCGCCGCCGGTTCGCTCCTTCCGCTCCTCCACCTCGGCCTTGCCCACCTCGGTCAGCGAGTAGACCCGCTTGCCGTCACGGTCCTCGCTCGTCACCAGTCCCCCGTCCTCCAGCATCTGAAGGGTCGGGTAGATCGAGCCCGGGCTGGGGCGCCAGGCCCCGCCACTCCGGGATTCGAGCTCCTGGATGACGTCGTAGCCGTGCATGGGCTTCTCTGCCAACAGCGCGAGCAGCGCGGCCCGGACGTCGCCCCGCCGGGCCCTTCGCCCTGCCCACGGCGGAGGTCCGAACCATCCCGCCCCGAACGGGCCGTGCCTGCCCCGGAACGGCATGTCCGAGCGCTCGTGATGGTGCCCGTGCCTGCGACGTGTCTCGTGCATGTCCCTCTCCTCTCATGCCAACGATGTCTCGCCAACCTGTCGCGATATATCGTAACCCATCGTGTCAAGAACCCCCTGAACACCGGTGGTTGACCCTCAGCTCGGGAACCTGACTCAGGCCGGGCCCGACGCCACCAGGTCGTCGAGGATCGTCGGGAACGACGCTACGGCCAGCGACAGGTGCCCGTGCTCCGGCAGCAGTCGGGCTCGGACGGGAGCGTGAGCCGCCAACCATTCGCCGTGGGAGAAGGGAACCATTCGATCCTTGGCGCCCTGCCACACGGTCGCAGGGATCGCCAGCGCGTTCAGGTCGAAGCCCCAATCCCGGACGAACGCGAGGTCGTCATCGAACCAGCCCCATATCCCGTTCCGAAGGCCCTCGCGGATGTTCCCGGCCAGGAACGCGCCCAGCTCGCCGGTCAGCGCGGCCTTGTCGACCTCGCCGACGAGGTCACCCAGGGCCGACACGATCTGGGCACCGGTGACGGACCCGAACTCCGGCCCGACCTTCTCCAGGTACGACCGGAGCTCGTCCGGGCCGGCCATCGCCGCCCCGAACTCCTCGACGTTCTCCTCCCCCATGCCGTCCAGCCAGTCGAGCCCCTCGGCGCTCACGGGCGCGGGCCCCGCGATCGAGGCGGCGGCGATGACGCGATCGGGCATCAACGCCGCGCAGGCGAGGGCGTGCGGGGCGCCGCCCGACCAGCCGGCGGTGTAGAAGCGGTCGTGCCCCAACTGCTCGATCACGGCCAACGTGTCCCCCACGCAATCGGCCACCGTCCGCCCAGGCCGCCGGGTGGAGTCGCGGTAGCCGGGACGAGAGCAGGCGACGTACCGGAGCCCGAGTGCCAGCACCTCCTGGAGGAAGGGTTCGAATACGATCGCCGACCCCGGCGTTCCGTGGTGGAACACGAAGGGCGTGGCCTCCGTATCGCCCGCCACGGCGACGTCCAGGGCTCTCCCGTCGTCGAGTGAGAGCCGGAGCCGTTCCACGTCCACGGCCCGCGAGTCTAGCTACGCCGTGATGGCGGCGGCGAACTCCTCGAAGTTCTCGACGTAGCGCCCGGTGTCGTCGACCGTGTGGACGACCGAGGTCGTCCAGGTCTCCTGCTTGGACCAGGGCGACTTGAACACCCCGCGGTTCTGCTGGAATAGCCAGGCGAGGTGGGTGATCCGCTCGTCGATCCCGACCGCGTCGCGGTACTCCTTGACCGGCGTGGCGCTGTAGATCACCGAACCCTTGGCTCCGAGGCCCGCGACGTACGCAGGCAGCCGGTACTTCTCGATGACTTCGCCGCATCCCTCCGCCAGCGCGCGATGGAGGTCGTTCAGATGGTCGTATGCGTCTCGGGTGAGGACCTCGGTCAGCGCCGCCTTGGAGGCCGCGAGCGTCAGCGGGTTCCCGTTGAATGTGCCCGCCATGTCCATCTCGCCGCTCAAGACCGGCTCGAACAGCTCCCTCGTCGCGCCGATCCCCCCGCACGGCAGCCCCCCGCCGAGGGCCTTGGCCAGGCAGACGATGTCCGGGGTGACCCCGAAGGCCTCGACGGCTCCACCGTAGGCGATGGTGGCACCGGTCTTGACCTCGTCGAAGGCCAGGAACGCGCCGTGCGTGTGGAGGAGATCCTTCAGGCCCTTCAGGTAGCCGGGGTCGGGGAGGATGACTCCGCAGTTCATCATGGCCGGCTCCACGATCATCCCGGCGACCTTCCCGTCGTTCTCGGCCAGGGCCCGCTCCACCTCTGACAGGTCGTTGAACGGAACCACCCGTACCAGCTCGGCGAACGCCTGAGGGATGCCGGGAACCTGCGGGAGCGTCACGGGATGCTCCCTGGGCCCGATCAGCTCCGGCTCGGGGATCACGGAGAACATCAGGGAGTCGTGGTGCCCGTGATAGCTCCCTTCGATCTTGATCAGGAGGTCCCGGCCGGTGACCGCCCGCATCAGTCGGACGGCCTCAAGGGTGGCCTCGGTGCCGGAGTTGCAGAACCGCCACAGGGGAAGGCCGAACCGGTCTACGAGGTTCTCCCCAACGACGTCGAGGTCCTTGGTGGGTTGGGCGAAGTGCGATCCGCGGCGAATCTGCCGCTCGACCGCCTCGACGATCCTCGGGTGGGCATGGCCGACGACCATGGCCCCGTAGCCAAGGTGGAAGTCGATGTACTCGTTGCCGTCGATATCCCAGATCCGCGAGCCCTGGCCCCGCTCGATGTAGATCGCGTGGGGAGGCGAGTCCTGCCAGCTCGAGGCGACACCGCCGGCGAGGGTCCGCTCCACGACATCTCGGTAAGCGATCGAGGCCCGGTGCTTGGGCTCGAGCTTTCCCTCCTCCTGGGCGATCAGGTGATCCAACCGCCCGAGGTCCAGCTCGACGGTCTCCCTCACGGACATCTAGCTCCGAGCCTCCTCTTTCTGAACCCGTAAAACCTGTTTGAACGGCCGTTCAAGGTCATCCCCATGATACCCGCGAGTCAAGGGCGGAGAAGGCCGTTGATACAATCGGCCACGAGCGTGGTGGCCGTAGCTCAATCGGTTAGAGCACCAGGTTGTGGTCCTGGGGGTTGGGGGTTCGAGTCCCCTCGGTCACCCCAACGATCCAACCGCATGAGCTTGATATATTCGCGCTCGCGGGGCCTCTAGCTCAATCGGATAGAGCAACGGACTCTTAATCCGCAGGTTCCGGGTTCGAGTCCCGGGGGGCCCACCATCTGGCCAGGCGGTGACACCAGCCGATCCCGATCACGGGCTGCGTTAGTTGCTACTCCTGCTGCAATTCCATCCGCGACGAGGTCGGGGGTCTGTCATCCTGGGTCGTCGATCTGCTCCCGTGGGACGACGGCGCTCTCCATCAGGGCACGCATTCCGTCATCGGTCACCACGAAGGCAAGCCCCCGAAGCGTCCCGGATTCGAGAGCTTCCTTCGCGGCGTCCGGGTCCTGACCCGGAAGGATCCTGCCGGTTTTGGGCGTCTCGTCCAGCGCAGGAGCCGTAACGATCTCGTGGGCGACGACCCAGAGTGTCTCCCCTGTGGCGAGCTCGGTACGACCGATGAGCGTCGTTCCATTCCATCGGCTCCGGGCCACGATCGCGCCGGCGTCCCCGGATCGGAAAGGATGAGCGTGAACTGAATCCCCCAACACTCACGGGGGACCTGCACCAGGCTCACTCGATTGTCATCATCGTCGATGGGTCTCGTCACGCCTGCAGAAGGCACGATCACCCCGAAGACCTTGGCCAATCCAACGACGAACGGGGGCGGGCGGGTCCACGTCTCGCCTCCTATGGGGGGCATGACCTCGCCAGTCTCTGCACTGATCGGCTCGATGCTGAACCGCCAGCTACCCGACTGGTGAAGGCTGACCCGAGCCTGACGTCCCACGCCACGGCACATGATGTAGACGTCTGGCGTATTGGCCGAGCTCGCCACGACGAACGTGCCAGATCGAAGGTCACCTCGTCGCGCGCCGGAGCGGATCGCGCCGCCCCACGCGGCGAGCTTATCGAGCTGTCCGCAAGGCCATCGACCAACTGCAGCCGCCGGCTCGTCCTCCTGGAGGTCGATCAGGATCTCGGCGATCCACTCGGCGTCGGCTCCTTGCGACAGCCGGCCGATCAGCGCCGCGCAGTCAGCCTCGGACCGGATAAGGACATCGAGCAGTTCGGCAGCGCCAGCTTGGCCAACTGCTGCGACGACGCGGCGGGCAAGGTCGGTCCTCTCCGTCATGGCCTCCGTCGACCACGCTTCCGCTTGCCAGGTCCGATTCTTCGGCGTGGACAGCCTAGCACCCATGACCCTGAGGACGTACGGCACATCGCCCACCACGTGCCGGACGGCGCATTCAGGGCGACGTTGCCGATGATCAGCGACGAGAGCTTGATATCGGCCACCTAATGCCATTTGCAAACGATGGGTGGGTACTGCAGAGACACAAACCGGCTGCTCAGCGGCTCAACGGGCGCTCTGACCTGCACCTTCGGACCGGACTCTTAATCCGCAGGTTCCGGGTTCGAGTCCCGGGGGGCCCACCACTCAGACGGCTGAGCTTCGAACGAGATAGGGCTCGAAGGTCCGGGCTGCTCGGGCCGAGCCACCGAGTCGACCAGCCCTCCACAGCGCACGACCGCGATCGATGCCCAGATCTCGGACAGGCCCAGCGTCGTTCTCGGCTGCGCCACCTTGCGAGGACCTTCCCTTCGGGCGTAGCGTGAAACACACACTCACGGGAGGGAGCCATGACGACACCGGAAGAGAACACCGCGACGGTCCGCGAGTTGATCCAGCTAGTCATGAACGAAGGTGACATCGGGTTCGCCGAGAAAACCCTCTCGGAGGACTACGTCGAGCGCTCGCCTATGCCCGGAGGCACGGCCGACAAGGCGGGCGCGATCGCGATGTTCAACATGATGCGGTCGCAGACCCCCGACATGCACATCGAGGTCGAGGAGGTCATCGCCTCCGGG
>DASPWN010000099.1:0-13090 GCA_035637835.1 Actinomycetota bacterium
GGCGAGATGTTGCCACAGGGAAGGGTCGAGCTCTGGACCGGGGTCCCGAGGTTGGTCCGCCAGACGACTTGGCCGGTCGAGGCGTCGAGCGCGTAGACCGAGTCGTTCTCCGTCGCCGTGATGACGCGGGAGCCGATCGCCAGGGGCTCGGCGTAGATGTCGCCGTCCAGCGCCGGTGACGTCCACGCCCGTTGCACGTCCTGGATGGATGGGCCGCGCGCCACCCCGCTCCGGGTCCGATCGCCGTGATAGGTCACCCAACCTCCGCCGCGGACCGACCCGGGGCTGACGCTCGAGGTGGCGGCCGGCGGGCTGGGGAGCGGCGGTGTGGACCGGCCGGTACCCGAACACGCCACCATGAGCAGGAGTGATGCTGCCGTCGGCACCAAGGTTGCCCGGCGTCCCCGGTTCATCGCATCGCTCCTCAGTTTCGGCAGTCCCTAACCCCAGGTCACGCAATCGTCATGGCTCAGTCCGTTGTTCTGAATCGGATCTAGTCGCGGCCCCCATCGAGTGGACATCGCTTCGTTCAATTCGCCTCCTAGAGCAGAAGAGAGGAGGCAAGAGTTTCAAAGACAGATGATCAACGCTTCAGCTCGAAGAGAAGTCTACGACGCGCCCTGTTGTGGACTTCTCGCATATCCTTCCCGAGGGAAGGGTCGTTCTCCTCTGTCGTCTTGATCTCTTTGTCTACATACTTCCAATCAAAGTCCTCATATGCGGCAACGGCAACTGCCACTGCCCCTTTGAACTCGGTAGGTTCGGAGCCCGGCGGATACATCGTTGTTTGTCTGATTCTGTCTAGATAGAGATCCTCAACACCAACTATTGCTGCGCTTCCGCTCCCTACGGGCATGTGCAAGATTCTCGTCTTGTCACCAGCAATCGTTCCTTCTAGAAATTCAACGGCAATCTTGGAGGCTGAATGAAACCAGTGGCGGCCTGTCTTCGTAAAGCCGAGATCGCGAAGAAGGCCCTCCTCATCGGGAGCTACCCACCCGACGAGATCTAGGTCGGTTTCCACGTAAACAGCCCCGGTGTAGAAGTCCTGGGCGGTTCCTCCCACAACTACAGGCTCGTGCGAAAGCGCTTCCCTCATGGCTGCCGCCACCAGCATGTGGCGGCGGAAGCGGTCAGGTTCATCGCTGGCTTGCGCCAGCAGTTCTTTGGCTATCGAAACGCTCACGTGTCAGACCGTCTGCTAGAAGACTCTCTACCTCGGGGGGCGCCGGGTTCCGGTCCCAAGGGTTGAAGGCGTCCTTGCCGAGAGCGCGCTCGACGCGCCTACGGCGCTCCTGAGACGAAGCAGAACGGGACTCGCCAAAGACCAGTGGAATCGACCTTCCGATCGCCTTGGCATAGCGGTCAACGAAAGAGACGTTCGGGAGCCTGCGCCCCGCTTCCATGCGCGAAATAGCCTCCTGGGTGGTACCCATGCGGTCGGCTACTTGCTGCTGGGTAAGCCCAGCTTCCCGACGTCTCCTTGCCAGTTCCTGGCCAAAAACGATGCTATTCATGGGAGCATGATATACCCGTTTGGATATATCGTCAAGTCAGGATATGCCTTTTTGGGTATATTATCGACGAAGCGCGAGAACCGCGGGTAGACGCCTCGCGCGGCAGGCCTCTGGGGTCGAAGCGGCCGTTGTCGGCGGTCAAGCGAAGCGACACGATGTCGCTTTCCGCCGGAAACGACATTCCGAAACGGGAACGCAAGTCTTCCTGAGGCGGGGCCGATAAGGGAAGGCGCCGCTAATCCGAATGGGGGCAGCCGATGGGAGTTCTAGCCGTTGACATCGCACGGTTCCCTCTTGCCTTCGTCGGGACAGGGATGGTCGCGTTCGGGGCGCTACACCTTTGGAAGACCGATCGCCTCTTCGCCTTCTATGCGAGATTCAATGAAGGGAAGGGCCCTTTCCAGCTCCCCGGCGGTGCGTCAGAGCGAGCGACGCGTCTGTTCGGCGCCGCTCTCATCGCGATCGGAATCATGGCTCTTATCGGGGCCTTCGCGTGATTCCACAATCGGACCGTAGTGAGTCTTGACTACTCCTCCGACAGTGACGTTCCAGATGCGCGAGTTGCGCTTCCCGCCGAAAGCGACATGCTTGCGCGCGCAGCCGATCGGCTGCGGCGCAGGGCTCAAGCACCCGGGCAAAGAGACGTTTCATCTCGTGCCGGCGCAATCTACTCATCCCTTCAGACCGGGCAGCCCGCCACCGTCGCTCAGTACAGTGGAAGTGGGGGGGTGCCGATGATGCCGCTATGAGGGAATCCCTTCAGATACGGCAACCGGCGGGCATGACGGTGTATGCAGTGTGCTTCGGCCTTCTCTGGGTTGGTATCTTGGTCGCGGCCATCATCACCTCCTCGCTGTCGGACGCTGCCATCCCGCTACTCATGATTGCCCTCGGCGGTGCCCTCATTAGCCGGATGGAGTCAATGAAGTTGGTTGCGGACGAGTTCGGATTGTTGGTCCGCAACTTCTCCCGGACATGGCGGTTTCGATGGGCCGAGGTAGAGGACTTCAGGTTGGGCCGGCCGATGATGGGGATGCTGTTTGGACAGGTGATGCACGTGCTGCTTCGAAACGGTGAGGTCATTACTCTCGACGTTACTGCATTCAATTGGGGTTTCGCTTTTGGCGGAAGGGCGAAGCGGGAACAGACGTTGCGGAGATTGCGTGAGTGGCTCCCGCCTCGGGACTAGACGCGAATCTCCTGACCAGGGACAGGCTCGACGCCCTCGCCGATGCCGCCGCCTCTGCGATCGAGCTCGCTATCTTCCCGCTGATCGGTGCCCGTCATCAATCCTGTAAACACGTGACATTCTCACTTGTGGTTTGCGGATGCGCTGAGGAGATGCAGCGTTGAGCGCCTTCGATCTACTCAACGGCAGTCTGGAGTTGCTGATCGTGATCGGATGCGTCTTGGGAAGCAGAGCGGTCATCCGTCGCTATTGGACGCGGGGCAGCCTGCTGCCTTCCAGACCATCGGGCCTGGTGTGGCTGTCGCTGCTTACGACAGTCGCGGTCTTCTACTTCCTCGCCGCCCTGCAGGCGTTCGGTGTGCCGCTCCGGAATGGCACGATCGAGGCTGTCCTCGGTATCGGGTTCATCGGTGTGCACGTCGCCCACCTGGCGGCGCTCGGCATCCGGGAGCGGCGCCAACGGCTTATCTCCTATGCAGGGCCCGGCTCGTCGGGTCCGCGGACGGAGGCTCTTCCGAGTTCGCCCCCGCCGTTACGCGTCGATCCGGGCTGGGCTCCAGCTGTGCGGCGGCTGGGGTTCGGCGGCATTTCCATCGGACCTGTCAAGATGCTGCGCGGCGGAGCCAGTCCACTAGATGGCTTGACCGCTCTTCGGATCATGTTCATTTCAATCCTCGTCATCCCGTTCCTGTATCTGTTCGCCCTGGCCTTCATTGTGCCCTGGGAGGGAGGCGCCGAGTCCTGGGTGCCCTGGGTAGTGACTGCGGTTGGAGCGTACGCGGTGGCATTCGTCTTATGGGTGAGACGGCGCCCGCTCGATCTGACCTCGCCCGAGCGGCTCGCTCGATCCTACCGAGCGAATGTGTTCATTCGGATTGGGCTCGCGGAGGCCGCGGTCTTGGCAGGGCTTGTTGGCGTCTTCGTTACGGGTAGTCTCTGGATCTACGTTGTGGGGATAGCGTTCGGATCGGTCGGTCTGTCGCTGGCCGCGCCGTCGGTCCGCGACACCCAGCGTCGGCAGGAAGAGATCGCCGCAATGGGGTCGGCCCTGTCGCTGGTCGAAGTCTTGACCTCACCGCGGCAAAGCGCGGGTGGATTGGGAAAGACGCCTCGGACCAGTTAGGTACACATGGGAATCCTCGATCCGAGGATGACCGAATCGCTCGTTCGATCCCGGCTTGGTTGGGTGGAACTGGTGTCTGAAGTGTCGTTTCGTGACGGACACGACACTCGACGGGTCGGCCGTCTAGACCCGGAACCGACCGGAGGCGAAACGGCGTCGTAACCTCGTTAGGGCTCGGAGGTTGGGGCAGATGCGGCGCGCGATCGGTGGCATTGTTGTGCTTGTCTTGGTCGGCGCAGCCACGTTGGGTCTTGGGTACCTCCTCGGTCGTCGTGCCGCGCCTGGCCCACTGGCAACACCGAGCGCCTCGCCCACGACCGTTCTCGTCCCGAAGGTCCTCCATCTGTCGCTGAGCGGCGCCGTCCAGCAGGTCTTGAGCGCGGAGCTTGCGATCGGAAAGGTCGAGACCCGGACGGGTGGTGAGCGTGGAACGATTGTGGCCCAGTTCCCGCCACCGGGCGCCTCCGCGCCGCCGGGGAGCCCGGTGAACCTCTTCGTCTCGACGAGCCTGTATCCCAAGGGAGCCTTCGAGCAGTGTCCCATCGCCGCTGGGACGCTTGCGCTGGGACCCGGCTCCGTGCACCAGGCCGAGCGTGCCGCCCTGCGGTTCGCCAAGGCATTCCTCCTCGGCGACTGGCGGACGGTTCGCGGGCTCCTCGATCCATCCGCTCTGCCGCTACGAAAGGACCATTGGGCGATCGCGGGCAAGCTCGCTCGGGTGAAGATCCTTGGCCCGGGCACCAGCGGCGGAACCCCGGTGGCCTACGGATGCGGCCGGAGGGTCGCCCAGAAGACCGTTGCCGTCGTGCTCGATGACGGAACGACAAGCGCCAGCGCGGACTTCAACTTGTACCTGATCCATCGGATGGACGGTTGGAAGGTTTGGGCTTCGTACTGAACCGGGGGGGCCGATGGCCAGTCCCGTTCACGAGTTGTGCAGCGTCGGCTGACGTCTCGAAGATATCGCTTCCCAGCGAAGACGCATGTCTAGGACGAGCGGCCGCGCAGCAGAAACCGAGGGGAAAGACTGCCACACGGCCCAGAGCCAGCGCTCGGGTGAGCGGATGACATCTCCCCGCCGGAGCGCCTGCGTGAACGCCTCGGCCACGGCATCGCTCGCCACCTCCGGATCGCCGGCGAACGCGAACACGGCCTGCCACATCCGGCCCCGCTGGGTCCGGTACAGGCGTTCCAACTCGCCACGCGGCCTCGTGTCCACACGCACGTCCGGCCCTCTCCTCACATAGGAACGGAACAGCGCGGAATCCTTACGGGTCCTCGGATGGGAATCCCTCAGCCATGATCGCTCCGGGTCAGGTTGCCTGTCGATGGGGCTGGCCCGGTAGCATCCGACCGCCGTGCTCGACCTCCTTCGCGCCGCTCCACTCATCGACGGGCACAACGACCTGCTGTGGGAGCTTCGGCAGGGCCGAGATCCGGCCGACCCGACCCTGATGACCGACCTGCCGCGCATGGCGGCCGGTGGCGTGGGCGGCCAGTTCTGGTCGGTCTACGTGCCCTCGGACCTGCCGGCGGACCGTGCCGTGACCATGACGTTCGAGCAGATCGACGCGCTCCTGGACATGGTCCGCCGCAACCCGGATCGGCTGGAGCTCGCCCGGTCGGCCGACGACGTCGAGCGGATCGCCGCGACGGGACGCGTCGCATCGATGATCGGGGTCGAGGGCGGGCACGCCATCGGCGGCTCGCTCGGGACGCTCCGAATCCTGACCGGGCTCGGCACGGGCTACCTGACGCTCACGCACAACGACGACACGCCGTGGGCCGACTCGGCCACCGGCGAGCACTCGCACGGCGGGCTGACCGGGTTCGGGGAGGAGGTCGTCCGCGAGGTGAATCGGTGCGGCTGGCTCGTGGACCTCAGCCACACCTCGGACGACACGATGCGCCAGGCCATCGAGGTGAGCGAGGCGCCGGCGATCTTCTCCCACTCCTCGGCCCGAGCCCTCTGCGACGTGCCGAGGAACGTGCCCGACGACGTCCTGGAGCTGGTCGGCCGGACCGGCGGCGTGGTCATGGTGACGTTCGTGCCGTCGTTCGTCGCCGCGGAGGGGGCCGAGTTCAACCGGGTGTTCTGGGCCGAGGCTCGGCGCCTTCGGGCCGAGCATCCCGACGACTCGGAGGCCGTACGGACGGCCATCGACGTGTGGTTCGAGGGGAACCCGGGCCCGCCGGCCTCCGTGTCCGATGTGGCCGATCACATCGACCATGTCCGCGAGGTGGCCGGCATCGACCACCTCGGCATCGGCAGCGACTTCGACGGCGCGCCGACGATGCCTGAGGGGCTCGAGGACGTGTCGCGCTATCCGGCGCTGTTCGAGGAGTTGGCCAGCCGCGGATACGGCGACGAGGACGTGACGAGGATCGCCGGCCAGAACGTGCTCCGTGTCATGCGGGAGGCCGAGCGCACGGGGACACACCTACGTGTGGAGCGCCCGCCTTCGAAGGCGACGATCGAGCAGCTAGATGGCCCCTGATGGTGCTCGGCCAGGCTCTTGCCGGCCGCTTAGGCCACGCAGCAGGAGCCTGGCGCCCAGGTTCATACTCCGTGTGTGGAACCGGACAGTCGGGACGATCGGCTGCGGGCGGCGGCGTTCGCTTACCTGGACCGGCTGAGGGCGCGAGGCGGCGACAGCCTTTCATACCGCGACCTCGAGGCGTTCGAGTTCGAGGGGCGACGGGTGCCCCTGATTGGCCAGACCGGCATCCGAAAGGTTCGTGGGGTGGAAGCAGCGCTGTCCATCATGACAACATTTCGTGCCCGGCCGCAGAACCGCCCTTATGATGACGAAGTCGGCGATGATTGGTACGGCCGGTACAAGTGGCGCGGGACCGACCCTGGCCAGTCGGACAACGTGGCGCTTCGCCGGGCATTGGAGCTCGCGAAACCCCTCACATGGTTCGTGGGCGTGGGTCCAGCGATGTATACGGCAATCTACCCGGTGTGGCTAGTTGGTGAGGAGCCTGCCGACCACGAGTTCGTGGTGGCCCTCGATGAGGAGATGCGCCAGCAATGGGAGAACGCGCGCCTGTTCCACCCGGTCGATTTGGCTCTGCGTCGACAGTACGCACAGAGCGTGGTGCGTCGTCGGCTGCACCAGCCGGTGTTCCGCCAGCGGGTCTTGATCGCCTACTCATCACAGTGTGCCCTTTGCAGGCTCCGTCACTCGGAGCTGTTGGACGCGGCGCATATCAAGGAGGACTCGGAGGGAGGCGAGCCGGTGGTGCCGAATGGCGTGGCCATGTGCGCGATCCATCACCGCTCTTTTGACGCAAACGTGCTCACCGTGCGCCCTGACTACCAGATCGAGGTGCGGAAGGATGTGCGCGAGGAACAGGACGGCCCAACTCTCCTCCATGCCCTCCAAGGGGTGCATGGGGAGAAGCTGGTACTCCCAAAGCAACGAGCCGCCTGGCCTGACCAGGGGCTCCTCGAGGAGCGCTACGAACGCTTTCGTGCGATGGGGATAACATCATGACGTATCCTGCGTATGCATGCTGTTTCGGCTGCCTCGAAGTCCTCGCTCGGCGCCCCATATACCAACAAATCGACCAGTAGCCCTCGAAGACATCTGATCGACCATGGCTTTGGCTCGCCTTCCACCCCTTCGTCTGGCGCACTCTCGCCACGGCAGGCACGAACGCACGCTTCGATTGATTGAGAAACGCCGTCTTGCCGAGAGATGACCGCTGTCGGAGATGAATGCAGCATCAGGACGTCCTTCGTGGTGGCGTCCTGCAGGACGACGGGAAGGTACTCGAAGAAGTCCCATTGCAGAGGAATCCCCACGTTCTCACCCCCAATCGGAAATGTTCACCAGCTCTCTGACAGCGCTGGATCGACACATCCTCTTATCGGCTGCTTGACAGAAGAGTCAAGGCGAACGCCTTCGAGGGCCGGCAGCTTGGTGCGTCAGATCACCTGTCTATTTCCTCGCCCGACTTGGCTCTGAGAGCACGTATTCTGAGGCTCGTAGCGCCTCGCTAGCTATGCGGATACGATCGCCAGCCTAGGATCATGACATCGTCTGCTGCCGTGGTCCTGCCTGGTCCCACTCAAGTTCGCTCCTCAAGCCAAGCATCTCTCTGCCTGAGGAGGGAATCGAGGGGGCCATCGTGATCGGCCAGACTTGGGAGATTGCGTTCCCGATGTACGTGCCTTAACCGACGGCCATGGCGGGTCCCCAACGGACCGGCCAATGTTTACGAATTGAGAGCTTTATCCGCCGACCACGACAGTGCACTATTCGGAGCGAGGCTGAGATTCGGCGAACGGTGGACCCCATTCATTTGGTACAGAGGGAGCGGGCGCTTTGCGCTAGAGGTTTCCGAAGTAGCGGCGCACCAGACGCATCGCGAGCCCATCCATCGTGCGCTCATCTAGAGCGTCTCGCAGCCCGGGCGCGAGCTTGGGCGAAGCCCGCCCCGAACCGGTCTTCTTGGGCTGGCTCCGTGTTGCATCCATCGTTCGAACGGCCTGGGTAGCTGTGTGGAACCCCAGCTCGCGATAGGCCTCGAATCGCTCCTCGTGGTAGAGCTGGTGAACGGTCCCGTGTGCCGGGAAGTCGTGGTCCTTCTCCGCATAGGCCTTGACGTCCCAAGGATCGCCGTGCGTCACGGCGGCTTTGCAGTAGACCAACCGCCCCTTGACGCGGTTCGGGTATACAAACTGGGCGACCACGTGATCGGTGTCGCTGCGTCGAGGATCTCGGTGTTCGTCCGCGGTCCTCTTGGACACGTGGCCGCCGTCGGCATCTTCATCCGCCGCTCCCCCCGCCCCGGTACGGGGTGTATGCTGGCCGTCGCCCGCGGGGAGGTCGTGGGGCTCAAGGGCCTCTGGGTTGATCCCGATCTCCACGCCCAGCGCCGTCCGAGCGAGCGCGACCGCTTCGCCCAAGGTGAAGAACGTGTCGACCTTGTCTCCAGCCGCATCAAAACAGTAAATCTCGGTACACCCGCGCCGCAAGAGTTCAACAAGGCCGAGGTTCTCCCAGTGTCCCCCATCGGTGACGTACAGGAAGAGGCCGTCCCTCGGATGCTTGCCGAGCATCTCATTGAACAGATAGCGGATCCGTGGCCGCTGGCTCCACACCGCATTGGGTTCCTGCTTGCGCATCGCTAATACCCATCGAGGGTTCGGTAGCCAAACGCCGAGACGCGCGTTCGCGAGAGCCAACAGCGCGGTCACGCTCGGGCGCGTCATCTTCCCCATGGCCGGGGACAGCGCCGCTCCGGAGATGGCGACGGCAGCCTGCAGCGTGATGTCACGCCGGCGACGCCAGTCGAGCGCAGCCTCCATCTGGTCGGTCGCGATGTATCCTGTGTCCGGTCCGCCGATCTCATTCGGACCGAACGTGAACGAGACGGCGCGACGGCCGGTGGGCGTTGCCCCCACATCGGAGATGTTGGCTGCAGCGCAAATAATGAGTTCGGGCCACTCCTGATTCTCCCCAGCCGGACTCTCGTAAGCACTTAGGAGGCGAACGGTGTCGAAGTCGAGCGCCTCTGCCTTCGACCAACTTTTCCTCTCCAGTGCGTACGCGGACGCCAGTCGACGCTTGTAGAACGGATGCATCGACCACAGGGTCTCGTCCGAGAGCCCGGAGAAGACCAGAAGGGCGATCGAGATGCCGAGGAACCACACCCATTGCGGGCCTAGGTCGTTGCCGAAGATCGTCACCTGCCCATCGCGTCCGTGCGCGGCGGCGTCGCCCACCAGCAATACGAACGCTACCAACGCGGCAAGAGGTACAAGAAGCCCTGCGGCCAACAACGCGATCCTTGCCTTCCTCTGCAGCAGCAACCGCACGACCCCGCCGACGAGCGCCGTTCCACCCAGGACCTGGAGCAGCCACATATAGTTCCTCGCGTCCGACTGCTGTACATGAACGCCCGGAAGCCATCGAAGGAATCGCGTGAATAACAACGGCAGCTCCACGGCCGTCCATGGCAGCACGATGATGACGAGCGTCATCCACCCCGACAGCACGACGAACCCGGATGCGACCCAGACGGTCACTTTGTATTTCCGCTCCGAGCTGAAACGGTGCAGAAGAGCGAACAGTGCGATACCGACGCCGACGATCGCCGGCCAGAGTGTTACGAACCAGAGATGCGGCTGAAGGGCGAAGCTACGGCCCGCAAGCTCGGGATGCATGTACTTCGACGTCAGAAACCAGCCGATCGGGCGAGAGACCGCCAGCAGCAGCAGGTAGAAGAAGAGGAAGTTCACGAACGCGCCCATCAAGACCCGGACGGCGAGCTTCATCTTGTTGCTCAAGCTATCGGCTAGGTACATCGTGTGGGATCGCAGGAATCTCTCCTCGGGAGATCTCGGAGCGAACTCGAAGGCCTGGCCGTCGAACGCGACCCCTTCCGGACTGTCATGTCTTACGATTGCATGGGCAGCCGCGATGTACGCACCTCCGGAGACTGCGGCGAGGTAGTCCGCCTGCTGGAACACCTTTCGGACATGGAGCGCCTGCAACGCGCCCAAGTTGTATGCCGCGGAACGGATTCCCCCTCCCGAGCAGCATATGCCGATGCGTCGTTTGCTCTCTGTAGGCACCCATTCCTCTTGGAACGGCGGGGCGAGTCCGTCGGCGCGCGGAACGCTCGGCCGCAACGGGTCGGGCTTGGAGACGGGGATGTTCTGGGGGACGATGCTCGGACGTCTTCCCCGCTCGTCCGGGTCGAGGCGGTCAGGCGAGGGCTGTTGCGCCGTGCGCCCGTGCCTTCGGGCGTAATCTTGAGCCAGCGCGTTGGCTCGCGCCAGGAAGACGACGATCGCGAACGCGGCCGAAGGCATGACTAGGAACCAGCGCGGCCATGCGGTCGACGTGGCAATCAGGGGCCAGGCTCCTCGTTGGCCGTTGAGGATCTGCAGTAGGGCGACGCTTTTGACGACATCGAGGATCGCTCCCAGGCCGATTGCTCCCAGCGCCACATTGCTCGCCGACTTCATGGTGGGCGATTTCAGCACCGGCCGCCCCCACAAGATCGCCCAAGCGACCGTCGGCAGGTATGCGGCGATGAGGAATAGATAAATCCAAACGCCGCTCGCCAGCGCGTCCAGGGTCGCTGTCGACGTCTTCGCGAGGATCGCGTCGACGGCGGATTGCGTTCCTGCGACGGCCAGATCGGTTGCCGTCGAGGCTTCGGGCCTGCGCACGACTAAGTAAAGGAGCGTCACCGAGAAGACGCCAGCGGCGAACGCAATCAGTCCGCCCGGCCATCCCCAAGACCGCCGTTCCTTCCCGGCGACACCCCCCGGGTCGCGGATGGGACGCGCTTGCTCTTCGGGATCGGGCATCCGAAACTCCCTCTGTCGCGGCGCTGTGGGAGGGGCATCCTGAGTCCTCAGATGGTCGCAGAAACTCCCTTCCCCAGTTGACAGCTTATGCAACAACGAGCGCTCTCCGAAGTCAACATCGACCATTTGGGATCATCGGATGGGCCCCCTCGGTACGGGGTGGAGTCGGACCGGACCTCCCTCGTGCGGCTTCGGCAACTGCTCCGGCTGCGCCTGAAGCGTTCGAATGCCTCGCGCATGCATGGAAGGATGAACCACTCGACCAGGGAGCCGGTGCTGACGCCGGCATTGAACGTAGGAGCAACGGATGGCCCAGCGTGAGCAGCGGGTGACCCCGCTCGAGCTCTTCTTCGACCTCGTCTTCGTCTACGCCATCACGCAGGTGACCCAGCTCATGTCGCACGACCCCACCTGGCGCGGAGTGGCCCGCGGGATGCTCGTGCTCGCCGCGCTGTGGTGGGCGTGGACGGGCTATGCCTGGCTCACGAACACGCTCGAGCCCGAGGAGAGCCAGGTCCGGGCGGGCATGTTCGGAGCGATGACTGCGATGCTCGTCGTCGCCCTCGCCGTCCCCGAAGCGTTCGAATCAGATGCGGTGCTGTTCGGGGTCGCGTACCTGATCGTGCGTCTGCTCCACATTCTGCTCTATGCGATCGCCGGCAAGCGCGACCCCGACCTGCTCGGGGCGGTCTTGCGCTTCACGCCGTCGGCCACGCTCGCACCGGCGATCATCCTCGCCGCCGGATTCGTCGACGGCCGTGCGCAGGCGGCGCTCTGGGCCGTCGCGCTCGCGGTCGACTACCTGGGCGCCCTGATCGGCCGCGGGGCGGGCTGGCGCGTCTCGCCGGCACACTTCGCCGAGCGCCACGGGCTCATCGTAATCATCGCGCTCGGGGAGTCGATCATCGCGATCGGCGTCGGAGCCGCAGGCGTCTCACTCACCCCCGGAATCCTCTCGGCTGCGGTCCTCGGGATCGTCGCCATCGCCGCGCTCTGGTGGGCGTACTTCGACGTCATGGCCGTCCTCGCGCAACGTCAGCTTTCGGAGACGAGCGGCGCGACCCTGGCCCGGCTCGCGCGCGACTACTACAGCTACCTGCACCTGCCGATGATCGCCGGGATCGTCCTGTTCGCGCTCGGCCTGAAGGAGACGATCGAGCAGGTCGACGAGCCGCTCGCCACGATCCCCGCGGTGGCACTCTGCGGCGGGCTCTCGCTCTACTTCCTCACGCACGTCGCCCTCCGCGTACGCCTGGTCCACTTCATCCGCCGCACGACGACGGAGAGACCAGGATGGATCGGCCCGGGCCGGCTCGTGACCGGCATCGCCATGCTGGCACTCATCCCGGCCGCCCTCGCACTGCCGGCGCTCGCCTCCCTCGCGCTCGTGACGGGAGTCTGCTGCGCACTGATCGCCTGGGACGTCATCCACTACCGCGAGCACCGCATCGAGGTGCGACAAGCGCGGCCCTAGCGCATTTCCGTCAGCTAGGCGAAACGCCGAAGCTCGGGCGGGATCGTGACCGCTCGGAAAGGTTCGAACCATCGGCGTCGTGAACGCCGTCAAGAACGTCGGAGGCCAGGCATCTTCGCGTCGTTCGACGCCAAACATGGACGCGGGCCGGCGGGTCGATCAGGAGCCGAGCCCAAGACCGACCTCAGCGGGTGTCGAGAAGGATCTCAGCGACACGAGCCGGCTGTTCCAGGGCGGCGAAGTGGCCGGTGTCCGGGAGGGTGATCCACTCCGCGCCCGCGAACACCTCGCGATTGGCCTCACGCTCCGGCGTACGCGACCAGTCATGATCCCCGTAGATGAGGGTAACGGGGACGGGGACGCGAGCGTAGAGAGCTCGCGCGGCGACCATGCTCTCCACGTTGCCGAAGACTTCGCGTGCGACGCGCGGATACCCCCGGCGACGACCAACCCG
>DASPWN010000100.1:0-1539 GCA_035637835.1 Actinomycetota bacterium
TGCGCTCATGTACGGCGGGAGCTGGGAGGGGGAGCGAATCGTCGCGAACTCCGACCGCGGGTTGGTCGTTGTGAATACCCGCGGCGGGCTCCACATCGAGTCCGTCTTCGCAACGCCGAGCTTTCCGCACGGCATCAACGAGCCGGTGCTCGTCGATGACACGCGAATCCAAGGCTGGGCCGACGTCGGAAGCGCCCAGACGACACCGAGCGACGTCGGCGAGTCGTCGTACGACAACGCTCTCGTCGAATGCGATCTCGCCGTCGGCTCCTGTTCGTTCGACCAACCGAACCGTGCACGGAAGTGGGCGCGCTGGGTCGTGAACCCGAGCCGCTAGAAAGGAGACGCTCCCAGATGAAAGCACTCAGCGTTCTCGTCGTCATCGCGGCCGCGCTCGCATGGACGCTGCCGGCACCGGCGTCGGTCTTCTACTACGACCGGACCTCGCTCATCTATTCCTACTTCGAGGCGGTAGACAACTACGGTGACTGGACGGGGGTGCGCGCCGGGTCCGGCATCGGCACCGATGCGTGCCAGCACTACAACTGGATCCCGCGCGGTTACTACAGCGTGTACTGGCACGACGACTGGTACGCCGGCAGCGTCATTCAGGGACGTGTCTGGCGCCTGTCCGACTACCAGTGCTCGAACGGCGTCCGCCGCACCGAGCTGTTCGTCCATTCGGAGGAGAACTCACAGCAGGGACAGAGCTGTTACGCGGACGGCAGCGACTCACCCTTCTGCTGGGAGGGCGACCACGACTACTACTCGTACGGCTGCATCAAGGTGGCGCGGCGCCCCACGCCGTCAGACCTCAGGCAGATCGACAGCTTCGTCCACACCTACGGAGCTGCAACGGACCTCTGGGTCTATTCGTAAGGCCAACCGACCCGTAGGCGCTCGGGGGCGCGGCTACACTGGAGCCCCCGGGCGCCCGTAGCTCAGGGGATAGAGCGCTGCCCTGCGGAGGCAGAGGTCGCAAGTTCGAATCTTGCCGGGCGCATCCCGTGCTGGAGATCGACCGGCGCGAGGAGGCCGCCCGTCCGCGCCGAAGCAATGCGCGTGGCCTCCGCGCCCGACCTGCTGGCGCTCAAGCGGCACCGCGAGCTCGAGGGCCTCTACACGACGGGGCTCGTGGCGCGTCGCGTGGGCTATGCGGTGCTCGCAGTGGTCATCGTGCTTGGCCTCCTGAACGTCTTCGGCCAGCATCCTTCGTCGACCACGGCGGACACACCCGCGGCGAAGTTCGAGCTCTACGCCCCTACGCATCTGCGCGGCGGGCTCCTCTACATGGCCCGCTTCCGGGTCACGGCGAAGCAGGATCTGAAGAAGGCCACACTCGTCCTCGATTCGGGTTGGGCCGAGAACATCACGATCAACACGATCGAACCGGCGCCCACTGACGAGACGAGCGAAAACGGGCGGCTGTCGCTCGAGCTCGGGCCCTTGCCCGCGGGCGAGTCGTACGCCCTCTACATGGAGTTCCAGGTCAACCCGACAAACCTCGGGCGCCAGTCGCAGGACGTCGAGCTACGAGAC
>DASPWN010000101.1:0-4539 GCA_035637835.1 Actinomycetota bacterium
CAGGCGGAGATCGAGGACCGCGAGGTGAACGGGACCTATCACCGCGTCACCTTCGAGCTCGAGGGCGGCGGCTCGGTCGAGATCGAGACGTCCCGCCCCGAGCTGATCCCGGCGTGCGTGGCTCTCGTGGTGAACCCCGAGGACGGGCGGTTCCGTGACCTGGTGGGCGAGCATGCGGTGGCCCCGCTCTTCGAGGCGCCCGTGCCGATCGTGGCCCATCGGCTCGCGGACCCGGACAAAGGGACCGGCATCGCGATGATTTGCACGTTCGGCGACATGACCGACGTGATCTGGTGGCGGGAGCTCTCGCTTCCCACCCGAGTGGTGGTGCAGCGCGACGGCACGATCGCGCCGCCGCGGTGGGGCCAGCCGGGGTGGGAGTCGAGCGACGTGGAGGCCGCGAACGCGGCGCACTCGGAGTTGGCCGGGCTCACCACCACCCGGGCTCGCAAGCGGATCGCCGAGCTCCTGGCGGCGTCGGGCCACCTCGTCGGCGAACCCTCGCCCGTTCGGCACGCGGTGAAGTTCTACGAGCGAGGGGAACGGCCCCTCGAGATCATCTCCAGCCGGCAGTGGTTCGTGAAGACCCTCGAGTTCCGGGAGGATCTGGTCAAGCGGGGGCGCGAGCTCCACTGGCACCCCGAGCACATGCGTGCGCGATACGAATCCTGGGTGGAGGGGCTGAACTCCGACTGGTGCGTCAGCCGCCAGCGGTTCTTCGGCGTCCCGTTCCCGGTGTGGTACGCGCTCGACGACCGGGGTGAGCCTGACCACGAGCACCCACTGCTCGCTCCGGAGAACCGGCTGCCGGTGGATCCCTCCAGCGATGTCCCCGAGGGCTTCACGGCGGAACAGCGCGGCGCCCCCGGCGGCTTTGCCGGTGATCCGGACGTCATGGACACCTGGGCCACCTCGTCGCTCACGCCCCAGATCGCCGGACGGTGGTGCGAGGACGACGACTTGTTCGCCCGCGTCTTCCCCATGGACCTCCGGCCCCAGGGCCACGACATCATCCGGACCTGGCTGTTCTACACAGTGCTGAAGTCGCACCTGGAGCACGATTCGCTCCCCTGGACCAACGCGGCGATCTCGGGATGGGTCCTTGACCCCGAGCGCAAGAAGATGTCGAAGTCGAAGGGGAACGTGGTGACGCCCATGCCGCTCCTGGAGCGATACGGGGCGGACGCCGTCCGGTACTGGGCGGCGAGCGCGCGCCTTGGCGCTGACACCGCGTTCGACGAGAGCCAGATCAAGGTGGGACGCCGGCTGACCATCAAGGTCCTGAACGCGTCTCGGTTCGCGCTCTCGATCGAGGCCGCCGACGGGGCCGTGACCGAGACGCTCGATCGATCGATGTTGCGGCAGCTCGCCGAGACCATCGAGGAGGCCACCCGCGCGTTCACCGCGTACGACCATGCTCGGGCCCTCGAGGTGACCGAGCGCTTCTTCTGGAGCTTCTGCGACGACTATCTGGAGCTGGTCAAGGGACGGGCGTACGGGGCGCGCGGCGCGGACTCGGCCGCATCGGCCGTGTCGGCGCTGCGCGCCGCCCTGTCCGTGCTCCTTCGGATGTTCGGGCCGTTCCTGCCCCACGTGACCGAGGAGGTCTGGTCGTGGTGGCGGGAGGGCTCGGTGCACCTCGCATCGTGGCCCACCGAGGCGGAGCTCGTCCAGGCAGCCGGGGGAGCGGATCCGGCGGTCCTGGACGTAACGGCCGCCGTTCTGGGACAGGTTCGCAAGTTCAAGGCCCTGAACAAGCAGTCGCTGCGGGCCAGGGCCGAGCGCGTGGTGGTCCGCGACAGGCCGGAGCGTCTGGCCATGCTCGAGGCGTCGGCGGCCGACCTCCGCGAGGCCGGCAACATCGAGCGCCTTGAGACGATCGAGGGCGACGCGTTCGTCGTCGAGACGACACTCGCGCCTGCCTGACACGGCCGTGCGATTCGACGAGGCGCTGGCGGAACTCGACGGCCGGCAACCCGACCGCATGATCCCGGACCTCGCCCGGATCTCCGCGCTTGCCGATCTGCTCGATGGCCCGCAGCTCACGTACCCGACGATCCATGTCACCGGGACGAACGGCAAGACCACCACGGCCCGCCTTATCGCGGACCTGGCCTGCGAGCACGGCCTCACGGCGGGCCTCTACACCTCGCCGCACCTGCACTCGGTGACCGAACGGATTTCCGTGTGCGGCGAGACCATGTCCGAGACCGAGTTCGCCGATGAGTACGAACGGCTGCTGCCGTACTTCCTGCTCGTGGACGCGAAGGACGAGCGGGTCACGTACTTCGAGGCGCTCACGACGGTCGCGTTTGTGTGGTTCTCGGACAAGCCGGTGTCGCTCGGCGTCGTCGAGGTGGGGATGGGCGGCACGTGGGACGCCACGAATCTCGTGGCCGGCGATGTTGGAGTGATCTGCCCCATCGCCGTCGATCACCCCGAGCTCGGCTCCACGGTGGAACAGATCGCCGCGGAGAAGGCCGGCATCGTGAAGCGGGGTAAGGTGGTGGTGTGTCGGGAGCAGCCCCCCGAGGCGTTCCAGGTGATCCACGACCGGTGCGAGGCGTTGGAGGCCCGACTGCGGTACGAGGGACGCGATTTCGCCGTTTCGGACCGCCGGCGTTCCGTTGGGGGGCAGGTCATCGCGGTTCGAGGGCTCTTCGACCGTTATGAGGAGGTCCCCCTCGGGCTCTTCGGTGAGCATGCTGCCAGGAACGCTGCTGCGGCGATCGTCGCCGTGGAGTCGTTCCTGGAGAAAGCGCTGACACCGGACGCGGTCCGATCGGCGCTGTCGGCCGCTAGCTCTCCCGGGAGGTTGGAGGTGGTGGCCCACCGGCCGACGATCGTCGTCGACGGCGCGCACAATCCCGCCGGGGCGGAGGTGCTCGCGTCGGCCCTCACCGAAGCGTTCGGGTGGAGCCGGCTGCACCTTGTCATCGCTATCTCGGCGAACAAGGACGTTGACGGAATCGTCACCGCCCTCGCTCCTCTCGCCGACCGGGCGTACGCCGCGCGCAACGCCAGCGCTCGATCGGCCGGCGAGGAGCGCGTGGCCCAAGCTCTCGCCAGAGCCGGGGTCCCCGTTGAGACCTTCGGCTCGGTGGCCGAGGCGCTCCAGACGGCCAGGGACAGCGCCGGGGCCGACGACCTCATCCTGGTGACAGGCTCTCTCTATACTGTCGCGGACGCTCGCCGCGCGCTCGGAAAGGCTCCCTGAACATGGCCGTGGAGTCGACGCTGCTCATCGTGAAGCCGGACGCCGTGCGGCGCGGTCTCATCGGTGAGGTCCTCCGGCGGGTCGAGGCCAAAGGGCTGCGTGTGGCCGAGATGCGGATGACGAGCATCGATCGTGCGACGGCCGATGAGCACTACGCGGAGCACAGGGAGAAGCCCTTCTTCGACGAGCTCGTCGGGTTCATCGGCTCTGGACCGGTGGTCGTGGCTCGGGTGGAGGGTGAGCGAGCTGTCCCGGTCCTCCGCTCGCTGATGGGCCCGACCGATCCCGCGCTCGCCCCCCCGGGGACGATCCGCGGCGACTACGGCCTGATCATCACCGAGAACCTGGTCCACGGAAGCGACTCGACCGAGTCGGCCGAGCGCGAGCTGAAGCTCTTCTTCGGATAGGCCGCCATGGGGAAGACGGCGGATCCCGTCGCCCGGGTCCGCCGGTTCGCCGAACGCCATCTCCCGACCATCCAGGCACCGGGAGTGGCCATCGGCCTCACGAGCCGTGAGGGCCCCCTCGGGGTGGTTACCGTTGGTCATGCGAACCTCCCCGCCCGCGAGCCCGTCCGGCCCGAGCACCGCTTCCAGATCGGATCCATCAGCAAGTCGTTCACGGCCATCGCCGTTCTCCAGGAGCACGAGGCGAGTCGGCTCGATCTGCACGCGCCGGTCACCGAGTACCTGCCGTGGTTCGAGGTCCGATCCCCGTCTGGGCCTGTCACCCTCCACCACCTTCTGACGCACACCGCGGGACTGCCGACCGGCCGGGATTTCACCGGCGAGGGCCTGCGCGAGCTGTGGGCCCTCCGTGAGTCGGACGTGGGCTTCGCCCCCGGAACCCGGTTCCATTACTCGAAGGCCGGCTACAAAGCGCTCGGACTGGTCCTGGAAGCCATTGCGGGGCAACCGTGGTGGCAGCTCGTCCAGGCCCGGGTGCTCGATCCGCTCGGGATGGGAGAGACCGAACCGATCACCACACCGGAGGGCAGGAGTCGCAGCGTCTCCGGGCACGTCCCACCGTTCGACGACCGGCCTCGGCACCCCAGCCATGGTCTGGTCCCCGCCCCGTGGATCGAGAGCGCGACCGCCGACGGGACGATCTGCTCCACGGCCGAGGACATGTGTACCTACATTCGCATGCTCTTGTCGGGCGGCACCCCTCTCCTCTCCGACCAGAGCTTCTCCCTGCTGGTCCAGGCCACCATGGAGGATCCCGACGCTCCGGGCGAGCTCTACGGGTACGGGCTGAAGACCACCACCGTGGACGGGCGCAGGCACATCGGGCACACGGGGTCGACCGTAGGGTTCTCGGCA
>DASPWN010000102.1:0-43622 GCA_035637835.1 Actinomycetota bacterium
TGATCCTGGGGTGCACCCACTACCCGATGCTGTCCGGGCTCATCCAGATGGTGATGGGGGAGGACGTCGTGCTGGTCTCCTCGGCGGAGGAGACCGCCAAGGATGTCTACGCCACCCTCCGCTCGCTCGATCTGCTGACCGGAAGGCGGGCCGACCCCCCGCACGAGTTCCTGTGCACCGGCGACCCTGGTCAATTCCAGTCGGTGGCCCACCATTTCCTCGGCCCCGGCGTGGGCAGGATCGATGCCGTTGCCGTGCAGCCGGTGGGAGGTGGGTCGTGGAGCTGATCGTCCTCGGCGCGAGCGGTACGTGGCCCGAGCGCGGGACGGCCACCAGCGGGTACCTGGTACGCCATGACCGGTTCAACGTCTGGGTCGACGCGGGGACCGGGACCCTGGCCAACCTGCAACGGCACATCGAGCTCGCCGAGGTCGACGCCATCCTCATCTCGCACGAGCATCCCGATCACATCGTCGATCTGTACCCATGCTTCTACGCCCGCCACTACGGCCGGCTCGGTGACCCGCACCTCCCCGTGTACGCCCCCTCGGGATTCCCAGCCAGGGCAGAAGAGCTGGTCTCCGAGGAGAGCCGGACGGTGATGCGCGACGCGTTCGACTGGCACGAGGTGTCGCCGGGCGAGCGGTTCGAGGTCGGCCCCTTCAGCGTGCAAACCGAGCCGATGTCGCACCTCGGGCTGGTCGCGCTGGGGTTCCGGCTCGAGACCGATGGCACCGCGTTGGCGTACACCGGCGACACCGGGCCCACGTCGAAGGTCCACGACCTCGGTCGCGACGCCGACGTGCTTCTGTCCGAGGCCACCTGGCAGGACTCGGATGAGCTCCTCCCGTTCCACCTCTCGGCCCGCCAGGCCGCGGTGCACGCCCGCGAGGCCGGAGCGGGGCTGCTCATCCTCACGCACATCTGGCCCACCTCCGACAAGGAGGTCTCCCGGGCACAGGCGGCAGAGGAGTTCAACGGGCCGATCGAGCTCGCCACCGAGGGCCAGCGGCACGAGGTGGGGAAGTGAACGAGCGTCCCGACGGCCGAGGGCCCGCGGACCTTCGGCCGGTCAAGGTGGAGCTGGGCTATCAGGAGTGGGCCGAGGGGTCCGTGTTGCTCGAGATGGGGCGGACCAAGGTGCTGGTCGCCGCATCGTTCGACGAGCGATCACCGCGGTTCCTCCAGGGGACCGGGAAGGGGTGGGTGACGGCGGAGTACTCCATGCTTCCCCGGGCCACGGCGGAACGAACCTCCCGCGAGGTAGGCAAGGGCCGGCCGTCCGGCCGAACCCAGGAGATCCAGCGATTGATCGGCCGGTCGCTCAGGGCGGTGACCGACCTGGCGAAACTGGGTGAAGGCACGGTCTGGATCGACTGCGACGTGCTCCAGGCCGATGCCGGGACGCGCACGGCGTCGATCACCGGCGGCTACCTGGCGCTCGCCCTCGCGTTGCGCGCGCTCGAGGAGCGCGGGGCCGTCACCAAGGAGGTCCTCACCGACAGCGTCGCGGCCGTTTCTGCTGGGATGGTGGGAGGCCGGCCCGTGCTCGACCTGTCCTACGAGGAGGACGCGGCGGCCGACGTGGACTTCAACGTGGTGATGACCGGCTCGGGCCGGTTGGTGGAGATTCAGGGCACGGCGGAAGGCACACCGTTCTCGCGCCGGGAGCTCACAGCATTGGTGGACCTGGCCGAGACGGGCATCCAGCAGCTGACCGAGATGCAACGGCACGTGCTTGGCGGGTGAGCTTCCCCGTCCGGATCGCCATCGCCTCCCGGAACCCCGGCAAGATCCGCGAGATCCGGTCCATCTGCGCCGACTGGCCGGTGGAATGGATCACCGCGGATGCGCACGAGGGCCCGTGGCCGAACGTCGAGGAGACCGGAGCATCGTATCTCGAGAACGCCCTGCTGAAGGCGCGCGCGGTGGCCGACAGCGTCGGCGTCCCCGCGATGGCCGACGACTCGGGGATCGAGGTCGACGCGCTCGGCGGGGCGCCCGGCCCTCGCTCGGCCAGGTACGCCGGGGAGAAGGCCACCGACGAACAGAACCTCCGGATGCTCATCCGTGCTGTGGCCGGCGTCCCCGCGGCCGGACGGACGGCCCGGTACCGATGCCTCGCCGTCCTGGCCGGGCCCGAGGGCCGCGAGGTGTGGGCCGAAGGGACGTGCGAGGGGTCGCTGGTGTCGAAGCCCCGGGGGGCCGGCGGCTTCGGGTACGACCCCATCTTCGTCCCTGCCGGGTGGGAGCAGACCATGGCCGAGCTCCCGCCGGAGGAGAAGGACCGCATCAGCCACCGGGGCCGCGCGTTCCGGGCGCTCAGGGACCTCGTGGCTCAGGACCAGTGACCGACCGACTCCACGTAGGCCCGAAGGTGCGGAAGGTGGGACGAGCCATGAGCGAAGGGCCCGCCCGGCCCGCCGACGATCCCGCCCAGCACGTGACCGAGCGAGCGACGCGACCGTGTGGTGGGCGGGGCGTCCCAGGTGGGGTCGGGCATCGAGCGGATCTCGGCCACCAGGCGGCGATGGACGTCGTCGAACCGGCGTCGGATGGTGGCAGTTGATCGATCCCGATCCGCCGCCACGCTCTCCGCGTTCACGGCGTTGAGGCCGTGAACGCGGAGCGCCCGCTGGATTGGAGCCGACTCGCTTCTCCGCCACGCCTTCAAGGCCTCGAGGGCATGTTCCTCCCACGAGGTGAGATGGCCAAGGAGGTCCTTGGCCGACCAATCGCCCCCGCCGATCGTTGCCCGGCGCGCGAAGTCCTCGTCCCGGAGCCGTTCCGCGAGCTCGCGGACCGACTCGTGTTCTTCCTCGAGTGTGCGGAGGGCCCGAGCTTGCGAGAGATTCACGCGTCTCCATCCCGATCGTTCGTGCAAAGGGGGAGCCACCCCCAGGTTCGGGCTCCGCATCCTAGGGTGGCTGCCCACCCAGGCACAACGTCCGAGAAAGACACGCCCTGACGCGGGGAGGGAACCGAACCCGGGACCTATGCGTCCTGGGGTCCGTGATTGGCGAATGGTGACTGTGAAGGTCGATCGACTGCCGGTGTCGGACAGAGGTCGGATCGGCGAGCTGTACCTCCAGCATGCGGTCGCTGCCGTGCGGCTGGCCTACCTCCTCACCGGCGACCGCGCGGTCGCGGAGGACCTGGTGCAGGACGCGTTCGTCCGGCTCGCCGGGCGACTCGCGCATCTGCGGGATGCCGGCTCCTTCGACGCCTATTTGCGGAGGACGATCGTGAACCTCAGCCACTCGTACTTCCGCCGGAAGCGGGTGGAGCGCATGTACCTGCAGCGAGCTCGGGCCATGGTCGAGCCGGGCGACGCTCGAAGGCCCGGCCGGTCGGTGGAGGATCGGGAGGTGCTGTGGAACGCGCTGGGGAAGCTCTCCGAGCGACAGCGGGCCGCCATCGTCCTGCGGTTCTACGAGGACCTGTCCGAGGCCCAGGTTGCCGAGATCCTGAGGTGCCGTGCCGGAACGGTGAAGTCCCTGGTCTCGAGGGGGCTGGAGCGGTTGAGGATCGAGATGCGAGGTGAGGTCAGGTGAACGACATGGACGACGACGTCCGCGAGCTTCTGCGGCAGAAGGCCCAGGACGTGCCGCCGCATGTGGAGGTCCCCAGGTCCCTGGTGCGACGCGTCCGGCGCCGGATCGCAGCGAACGCGCTGGCCGTGGGGGCGACGGCGATCGTGCTGACGGTCGGGGTTTTCACCGGCGTACGGGCCCTGGACGGTATGAGGCCTTCGGAGCCCATTGCGCCAGGGCCACGTCCGTCGGTCGAACCGACGCCCTCGACATCGACGCCCGCGGCGTGCACTTCGGGGCAGCTCCGGGCGGTCGGATCGATGGAGGGCGCGGCCGGGTCACGGGAGGGCGCCGCCGTGCTGACCAACCTCTCGTCCACGACGTGCACCCTTCAGGGCACGCCCACCATCACGCTGCTGGACCAGAACCTGGCTCCCATCACCTCGGGCATCAGCTTCCTCTCCTCGCCTCCGCGCTGGAGGGTTGACCGGTTGCCGAAGCCGGCGGGGTGGCCCGTCGTCGCGCTCGCCCCGTTCGACTCGGCCGCCGTGCGCATCCGGTGGGGGAACTGGTGTCCCGATAGCCGGGCCGCCCCGTTGTGGCGGATCCAGATCCCCGGTGGGGGAACCGTCGACGTGAACGGGCTGGAGGCGGTATCCCCGCCGCCGTGCAACGGGCCCGGGCTGCCCTCGACGATCGAGGTCGGGCCATTCGAGCCCGGGACCGGCGCCTAGAGGAACGCAATGAGCCATCTGGCCCACGCTGAGAGGTAGTTGGTTTTCGGGCCGGTGGTTGCCCGGTTGCCACAAGCAGCTGGAGCAAGGGGCGCCAGGCTGCGGCCGGTGCGAGAGGGGGGATTTGAACCCCCACGCCCTTTCGGGCACCGGATCCTAAGTCCGGCGCGTCTGCCAGGTTCCGCCACTCTCGCCGGGGTGAAGCCGAAGTATAGACGGGGGTACAGTCGGGTCGGCTCAGCACGGGAGGGAGCCCGAACATGAGCGGGGCGGGGCGACGCGAACGACGGCTCGGCGCGACGTGGTGCCTCGCCGCTGTGCTCGTCCTCCTCACTGCTTGCACCGGTTCGGTTCGTCCGCGCTCCCACGCTCTCCCCCGCCCGAGCCCCTCGCCGCTTCGGGCGCACACGATCTATCGTCCCGCGAAGATGGACCGGGTCGCGCATTTCCTTTCCAAGTACTGGGACGGCGGCCGGGGCGATCCCCTCGACGTCTACAACCTCGAGGTGACCCACTCGACAGCCACAGGTTGCCGGTTCGGGGGCTTTCATGCGTTCCACGAGGAGGGCGACCTCGCCTCCCACCAGACGCGTCACGATGCGCGGGTGCAACTGCACTCGAGCGGGGCGGAGGTGGTGGGGTTCGGCCAGTACCGCGGGGACTGGTGGGCGGTGGCCGAGGACTGCTCGTAACCGACGCCGGTGCCACCTCTCGAAGGAGTTCAGAAAACGGCGATTCCATCGCGGTGAGCGGGGTAAGGGATATCCAGGTGGTGCGTGCATGGCGGCCTCCAGCCTCGGATGGGAAGGGGCGCACGATGGGGATGCCGAGGACGATCCCGCAGGAAGGGAGCGTCGAATTGCTCATGTCCCCACGTGCCCCGAGCCAGGCACGCCGGTGGGTCTCGGAGCGGGGAAGCGACCTGCCCCGCGGCCAGCTGGACCTGCTGCTCCTCCTGGTCTCCGAGCTGGTGACGAACAGCGTCCGTCACAGCGGCGCGGTCCCGGGGGAGCGCGTTCAGATCGCGCTCGAACGGGGAGATGGCACGTTACACGTGGACGTTCAGGACACCGGCCTCGGCTTCGATCGGCATGACATGAGGCCCGGCCCCCACGGCCTCCAGATCCTCGAGTCTGGAGCCGATCGGTGGGGAATCGAGAGGTCAGGCCCGACGACCGTGTGGTTCGAGCTCGACGTCGCTTGACCATCTTCACTGGATAATGGGCGTCGTGGTACGACGGGCGTCCATCGTCGTTCTGGCGGGAATCGTGCTCCTCTCGTGCAGCGGTGCCGAACCCCGGCCCTCCCCCTCGGCTCCGGTGCAGCAGCCAACGTCCCAGCCCCCACCGGCACCCCCGAAGCCGGAGCCTGCAGCCTGGGCCATCGTCCCTTTGAAGCGCTACGTCCAGATGTGGAACAAGCCCACGGACCCGAAGCCAGCGTTCGTCTTTGACACCTCTTTAGCCGGTGTCGGGTTCGGCCGGATGCTGGTTACGGCAGCGCGCGGTGACGGCAGCGGCGGTCGATGGCTGAAGGTCGAGCTCCCCATCCGTCCGAACGGGGCGGATGCGTGGGTCCGGGACGACCAGGTTCAGGTCGTTCCTCGGCACGACGAGCTCGTGATCGACCTGTCGAACCGGACGCTCACGCACATCCGGGAGGACAAGGTGCTCGACCGGTTCAGGGTCGGTGTGGGCCAGCCGCAGTACCCCACGGCGATCGGGACGTTCTACGTGTGGCAGAAGGTGAACTTCGACCAGTGGTACGGGCCGTACGGGATCTACGCGCTCGGGCTCTCGGGGTTCTCGCCGGTCCTCTCGGACTGGCCCGGCGGGGGACGGATGGCCATCCACGGCACCTCCGATCCGAGTGACCGTGGGCAGCAGGTGTCCCACGGTTGCATCCGCGTCTACAACACCGACATGAAGACGCTCCGAACGCTGCCCCTGGGCACCCCGGTGATCATCCGGCGATAGCGCGACCGCCGGGGACGACGCGCGCTAGCCGCCGACCAAACCGAATTGGCCCCACGCCTCGTCGAACATCGCTCCCAGCTCGTCCAACGTCTGCCGCATCCGTTGGACTTGCGATGGGTCGATCATCGAGGCCACCTCGTCGAGGGCCCGGCGAGCTTGATCCACGCGGTCCTTGGCTTTTCCGACGGTCAGCCATTCGTCCCCAATCACCCGGGCCCCGGGGTGCTGCGCGACGAGCGCGGTCGCCTCCTCGAGCGTGTCGAACGCCTCCTGGATGGCGCCATCCCACACGACGAAGTACGACATCTCGCCCTCCCGATCTCGGATGACGATGGCGCGGTGCTCGCCGACTCTACTCCGGAGCGGACGATGAGCCGATGTGGCCATCCCCGACGCCCGCACCCGACCCTTCCGTTCGCTCGAAATTCAACGCGTAGACCTCCTGCCCCCTGGGGTACTCCTTCGTCGGACGGCTCTCCCGGGTGGCCGTCATGCCCAGCGCCTCGTAGATCCTGTCTTGCTCGTCGTGGAGGTGCTCGCCGAGGTAGACGTTCGCCA
This sequence comes from Actinomycetota bacterium, assembly GCA_035637835.1. Lineage (GTDB taxonomy): Bacteria > Actinomycetota > UBA4738 > UBA4738 > HRBIN12 > AC-69. The sequence continues at coordinate 6,802 of DASPWN010000102.1, forward strand.
CGATCTCCTGTGGCCTCGCCGCGGCCGTCACCATCCGGACGGCCCCCACCACCGGGGGACCGACCACCGTGAGCTCGTCCGCGATCTGCACCAGGAAGCCGGGGCCCGCATCGAGCCCGATCGAGAGTCCCACCCCGTCCGAGAGGTTCCGCGAGTTCCGCCGGAAGTCCTCGAGCACCCTGCTATGGAAGAGCTCGATGAGCTCGTGCGCCGTGTGCGCGATGTTGCCGGCGGCCTCGACGAACCGCTGCTGGTACTCCTCCTGGGGACCGGGCGGCACGATCCAGTAGGCCAGGAAGCCATCGCCGGTGAACTTGTCGAACCACCCGCCCGGGGTCCCGATCCCTCGCCGGACCGCGCTCACGAACTTGTCCATGGTCCGGGCGAAGAGCTCGAACCGAACGGCCTCCTTCATCAGCATCGTGGATTCGCGGATGTCCGCGGCCATGACGAACAGCTGGAGGGGCTCGCCGTCGACGATCCGGTCGAGCAGCTCGTCCCTGCGGAACCTCTCCTCCCAGTCGGGCGGCGCGTGGGCTGCCAGCAGCTCGGCGATCCGCAACCGCTCTCGGTCCCGATCCGCGGGAGCGGACGCGTCCTCACCGACCTCCGCCACGGCCGGCCAGTCTAGCGGCGTCACGCGTTGAAGAACTCACGCAACACGGGAGCGAGGAAGCCGGGATCGACATCGTGGCCCTGACCCTCGAGGATCCGGACCTCTCCGTCGGGGAGAGCGTCCGCGAGCGTCTGCGCCGTTTGGCGCATCCACGGAAAGTCCGCCCCGCCCGCGATCACCATGGTCGGGACCTTGACCGAGGCGGCCCGGTCTGTCGGGATCGTGTAGTCGCCCATGATCCGGGCGTCGTAGGCGAGGGTGTGCGCCAACGCCTCCGTGGCTCCCCACCAGGGCTGGCTCCGGGCCCCCGCGACGACCTCGGCTGGCATGCCGACGACCTTCGACATGAAGTACTCGACAGCGTCGCCTCGCCGACCTTCGGCGATCATCGTCTCGTACTGCGATGCCTGATCCTCGGGCGGACGGGGAAGTCCCTCGGGAATGTAGGGGGGTTCCCACAGCGCGAGCTTGGTGACCGAAACGCCGCTCTCTGCGGCGATCAAGGCGAGCACGGCGCCCGACGATGAGCCCCACAGGTGTGCCGATCCGCCCGCGGCGCTGATCATGGCCTCGATGTCCTCGACCTCGCGCTCGATTTCATAAGGCAGCGTGTCGCCGCTGTCCCCGCGCCCCCGGCGGTCGTAGTTGAACACCGTGAAGTCCGATGCCAGCTCCTGGGCGAGCGCCGCGTCGGCCGTCCGATCCACCGACCCGCCGCACACCAGCACCACGGGCGATCCCGAGCCGAGCCGTTCGAACGCGATGGTCGTGTCGTCCTTCGATGTGACCGTCTCCATGTCGCCCTCCTCCGTCGTGGCGTTGACTCTAGGCGAACAGACCGTTCAGCCACGCCCCCCAGGCGCGCTCCGTCTCGGCCTGGTCGAAGCCGTCGACGAAGATGTGATGGCCGACGCCGGTCGGACCGCCGAACACGCTGATGTGCATGAACCGGTAGATCCCGTCGGCCGTGCGGACACCCAGGAAGTCCCGGGAAAGCCAGTCCACTTCGCCCTCGAGCTGCGGGAGCCCCTCGGGCGTGAGACGCACGGGGTCGCCGACCTCCACCGGCCCGGGGAGTCCCAGACCGGCGTGGAAGATCTCCCAGGCCTTGTCGCGATCGGGGACGACGGGCCCGAAGACGCTCACCGGCGTGGCCGTCCGGCCCCGGAAGTACGTGAGGTACACGCGGAGCTTGTCGAAGTACATCGGGTCGCCCTCCGAGAGACCCTCGTACTCGGCCTCCCAGTTCTCGCCAAGGAAGCCGCTGTGCACCCAGCGGACGACCGTGCTTCCCTTCTCGCGTCCCTCGACGAGGTACTCGAACGCGTGGAAGGCGCCGTCGGCACCCTCCGCCGTGCGGTGGGCGAAGCGCGTGGGCGGCTCCCACGTCGTCACCCTCGCCTCCTCCGTGGAGCCGCGCAGCGTGGTGCGGGTCGTGCCACCCTCGCGCGGCTCGACGGCGTTGCGGCCCATGAACCAGGCATCCATCCCCGGGCCCGTGGCGATGGCCTCCCACACGTCCTCTGGCGTCGCGTCGACCTGGATCTCGTGGGTGAGCTCGAATGGGTGCGCCATCTCAGGGCTCCTTCCTGTCGGTCTCGACCTTCGGCTTCAGGCTGGGATGGACTGCGACGATCACGCGATGCTCGCGTCCTCCGTTCGCGGACTCGTCATGATATTTGCCGATCAGCCCGGTGACTGCGGTCGCGAGCTCCTCGGCGAATGCCGCGCGGTCGGCCGCCGAGGCGAACCTAACCTCGCCGTCCATGGCGAACGTCGCGAGCCGTTTACGGGCCCTCGCCGCGCCGGCGACCAGTTGCCCGACCTCGCGGACGAGTCGGGCGGCGAGCGCGATCAGCCACCGCGCCGACAAGCGGTCCGGCGATCGGGAGGGGTCGGGCTGGACCGCGGCGAGCGCCGCCGGAGAGATGACGTAGGACAACGCCGTGGCCTGGAGGAGTCGCTCGGTGACGTTGCCCTTCCGACGCTCCTCCACGAGGTCCACGAGCCCATGGCGCTCCAGCGCTTTGAGGTGGTAGTTCACGTTCTGCCTGGGCAGGCCGAGCCTTGTCGCGAGCATGGTGGCGGTGCCGGGCTCGGCCAGTTCAGCGAGGAGCCGAACCCGCATTGGATCCAGGGAGACCTCCGCCGCCATGGGGTCCTCGATCACCGCAAGTTCAAGCATGGGACGATCGTGCCACCGACAACTATTTTTGTCAAGACAAGGAATCCCGTCGGCCACTTCCGGGCTTCGGTCGTCGCCGGATCCGCCGAGCAACCGGGCGACCGGGAGCGCCCCTTAACTCAGATGATCCGGCGCACATCCTCGGTCGATGGCACGAAGTAGTAGGCGCCGCTCGTCGGCCGGGTGTAGCGCGTGAGCGCGTCGCGGACGCCGCCAGACAGTCCGGCCATGCTCTCGAGCATCGCGGAGAGAGGACGCTGCTCGGCACTGAAGCCCACGAACATGGTGCCGTGATCCGTGACGGTGCCGTAGGGCATGTTGCGCCTGAAGATCTTGCCGAACCGATCCTGGTCGGTGCTCGCGACGTGCGAGTCTGGCGCCTTGGCCTCCACCTCGACGCTATCGAGCTTCGCTCGTCCAATCACCCGCTCCTGCTCGGCCTCCGGGAGCCCCTCCCACGCGGCCGCGTCATGAACCCACTTCTGCAGGAGCAGGATGGTTCCTCCGGCACCGGCGGTCCCGTCGGGGATGAGGGCGACTTCCGGGGCATCGATCAGGCTTGGGTTCTCGGTCCCGTCGATGAAGCCGGTGAGGTCGCGGTCGTGCCGGTAGGGCCAGCTCGACGTCTCGTCGCCCAGCGAGGCCAGACCGCCGAGCTCGCCGATCGCCTCGCGGGCCATATCGAAGACTACGTCGTACGCGCTTCCTGAGAGCCACAGTACGGCGTCGCGCTGAGTGGCCGGCATCACGAAGCCGTCGATGCCCACGAGGTCCTCGTTGAACCCCACGACCCCCGGCGGGGCATCCTCGGGCGCGACCGCTCGCCAGAGCTCGGGTCGGAACCCCGCGACCAGGTTGACTCCGCCCATCGTCGTCCTCGGCTCACGGAGGGCTGCGATGGCCGCGACGAGAGCGGGCCCGCCATCCGCGGCCGAGGCGTTGAATTCCAAGTAAGCGTGCGATGCGGTTCCCAGGGCGAAGATCCCGCCTTGAGGAGTGCTCACGCGGCTGATGATGAGGGAAGCGGCGGGGGGCGTCCACTGGTCTCCTCGATGCCCGGAGTGCGCCGAAACCTGGTCTGGCGTACGATCGGTCGACCTTCGCAGCTTGAGCAGGGGGTGGATCATGGCTCACGTTTCGCGCGGATTCCGCGGCAAGCGCGCGAAGGAGCGGGAAGGCGACCGGCTCCCTCCAGGCCAATACCTCGTCGAGGGGTTTCCGGTCCTGTCGGCCGGCCCCACCCCCCATACCCCGCTCGAGGAATGGTCGTTCTCCATCGTCGGTCTGGTGGCGGAACCCAAGATGTGGAGCTGGGAGGCGTTCGGGGCCCTTCCTCAGGAGGAGGTCCGGACCGACATCCACTGCGTCACGAAGTGGTCGAAGCTCGACACGACGTGGGAAGGCGTTTCGATCGACACGCTGCTCGAAGGCGTCGAGCACCACGCGACACACGTGCTCGCCTTCTCCGACGGCGACTACACGACCAACCTGCCCCTCGAGGACCTGGTCGATGGCAAGGCGTGGGTGGCCACCGCCTACGATGGTCGGCCGCTCGAGCCGGAACACGGCGGGCCGGCTCGCCTCCTGGTCCCGCACCTCTATTTCTGGAAGAGCGCGAAGTGGGTCCGGGGACTTCAGCTGAGGGATCACGACGAGCCGGGCTTCTGGGAGTCCTACGGCTACCACATGTACGGAGACCCATGGCGCGAGCAGCGGTACGCGGGCGACTGAATTGGATGCTCGGCGAGGTCGTCGAGCTCCTCGATGAGACCCCTCGAGTTCGAAGCGTTGTCCTGGACATCCCGCACTGGCCCGGCCACCGGGCGGGCCAGCACGTGGATGTGCGCCTGACGGCTGAGGACGGATACCAAGCCCAGCGCAGCTACTCGATCGCGTCGGCGCCCGAGGACCGTCGCCTCGTCCTCACGGTGGAGCGACTCCCTGATGGCGAAGTGTCCTCGTACCTGGTCGGTGAGCTGCGCCCCGGTGACTCGCTCGAGCTCCGCGGTCCGATCGGTGGGTACTTCGTCTGGGAGGCGCGCATGGGCGGGCCCCTCCTGCTCGTTGCCGGAGGCTCGGGGATCGTTCCCCTGATGGCCATGCTGCGCCATCGAGAGGCATCCCGGGCTGCGGTTGGTGCCAGGCTCGTCTACTCGTCTCGATCGTGGGAGGAGATCATCTACCGGGAGGAGCTGGAGCGGCTCGCCTCGGGCCCCGACGGTCCCCAGGTCACCCATACGCTCACCCGGAGCCAGCCACCCGGATGGACGGGCTATGCGCGCCGGGTCGACGGAGCGATGCTCGCTGAGGTCGCGTGGCCCCCCTCCCACGCGCCGACGGCGTTCATCTGCGGACCGACGCCGTTCGTCGAGACCGTCGCGAGCGCGCTCGTGCTCCTGGGGTATCCGGCGACGAGCGTCAAGACGGAGCGGTTCGGGCCGACGGGAGGCTAGGGGGAGGAAGCGACGATGAGGGTGGACGGCAACGCGATGGGGGGGATGCTGAGTGAGGTGTTCGCCCGCGAGGTGACCTCAGCCAGGATGGCCTGCGACGGATGCGGCAAGGTGGAGCCGCTCGGAGCCGAACACGCGTACCTGCAGGCTCCGGGGATGGTGCTGCGCTGCCGCCACTGCGAGCAGGTTCTTCTCGTGGTGACGCGAGCGAACGGAGCCTACCTCCTCTCGTTCCGAGGAATGCGTTGGTTCGAGCTCCCGGCCGAGCCCTGAGCTGGCGAAGGTCCTCGCATTGAACGAGGAATCAGGCTTCCATCGGGTTGTCGTATCGTCCGGGGCCGCCTACGGTGGATCACGAGGTCGCTTCCGGGCGACTGGGTCTCGGCAGCCATGCCCCTGAGCGCGGGTCGAAGGAGGGACGGCATGACATCGAAGCGGAGCGCGCCGACGACGATCACCGAACAGGAGGCCAAGGAGGTCGAGCGGGCGAACCTTTCCGGACGAGTGCCGGTCGTGTTCGTCCACGGCCTGTGGCTGCTGCCCACCAGCTGGGATCGGTGGGCGGAGCTCTTCGAGAAGAACGGGTACACGGCGCTGACGCCGGGCTGGCCGGACGACCCTGAGACGGTCGAGGAGGCCAAGGCACACCCCGAGGTGTTCGCCAACAAGTCGGTGGGTCAGGTAGCGGATCATTTCGAGGAGGTCATCGGTGGGCTGGACAAGAAGCCGGCCGTCATCGGTCACTCCTTCGGCGGGCTGCTCGCACAGATCCTCGCGGGTCGCGGACTGGCTGCGGTGTCGGTCGCGATCGATCCAGCGCCGTTCCGAGGCGTGCTGCCCCTGCCGATCTCGTCGCTAAGGGTGGCATCCACGGCGCTTCGCAATCCCGCGAACGTTCACCGCGCGGTGCCGCTCACGTACGACCAATTCCGGTACGCGTTTGCGAATGCGGTCGGCGAGGACGAGGCCAAGGCGCTCTACGAGACCTTCGCGGTCCCGACCCCGGGTGAGCCGCTCTTCCAGGCCGCGGCGGCCAACCTCAACCCGTGGACCGAGGCGAAGGTCGATACGAAGAATCCCCAGCGAGGCCCGCTCCTCATCCTGGACGGGGAGAAGGACCACACCGTTCCGTGGGCGATCGCGAACGCGTCCTACAAGCGCCAGGCACGCAACGAGGGCGTGACCGAGATCGTCAAGATCCCCAACCGCGGTCACTCGCTCACGATCGACGGCGGCTGGCGCGAGGTCGCCGACACGGCCCTCGGCTTCGTTCAGAAGCACGGTCCCAAGCCGTGAGCGGCACATGACCGCCGCGCTGCCGCCGGGCACCCCTGCGCCCGACTTCGCGCTCCCCTCCACGCTGAAGAGGCCGGTCGGTCCAGCGGAGTTCCGCGGCCGGCCCCTGATCCTGGTGTTCTATCCGGCCGACTGGAGCCCGGTGTGCACCGACCAGCTGGGGCTGTACCAGGAGGTCATGCCCGAGTTCCAAAGGCATGGAGCTGAGCTCCTCGGCATCTCGGTCGACGGCCCCTGGTCCCATATGGCCTTCGCCAAGGATCGGAATCTGCGATTCCCTCTGCTGGCCGATTTCGAGCCGAAAGGGGAGGCGTCACGAGCCTACGGGGTATACCGAGCGCAGGATGGTACGAGCGAGCGAGCGCTCTTCGTGCTCGACCCTGCGGGGGTTGTGAGTTGGAGCTTTGTCTCGCCGACCGAGGTGAACCCGGGGGCTGACGGGATCCTGCGAGCGCTCGAGGACCTCGCGATGAAGGGGGTCGCGTCATGAGAGCCACGCAGTGGGAGTCCAGGCTGACCCTGCCGGTGTCCGAGGGCCGAGACCACATCCAGGGCTCGGCCGACGCACGGGTGACCCTCGTCCAGTACGGCGACTACGAGTGCCCCTACTGTGGGGAGGCGTATCCGATCGTCAAGGACATTCAGGCCCGCTTGGGAGAGCAGCTCCGATTCGTCTTCCGCAACTTCCCCATCAGCACCTCGCATCCCCACGCCGAGCACGCGGCCGAGGCAGCCGAAGCCGCGGGAGCGCAAGGCAGATTCTGGGAGATGCACGATCATCTGTACGAGAACCAGCGACACCTCAAGGACGATGACCTTCGCTCCTACGCTCAAGCGCTCGACCTCGATCTCGACCTGTTCGACAAGGAGCTCGCCGAGCACGTCCACGCCGATCGGGTGCACGAGGATTTCATGAGCGGCGTTCGGAGCGGCGTGAACGGGACGCCCACGTTCTTCATCAACGGATTACGCCATGACGACTCGTACGAGTTCGAGACGTTGCTCGAGGCCCTACAGCGCGCGGCCGAGATCGGTGGGGGTGATTGACATGGAGGATCAGGAGCCGCGGGATGCGGACGAGGGTGACGAGCTCGAGGCGGAAATCATGCAGGCCGATCATGCCTTCGGAGCCGAGTCGGTCGGCACGACCGTCGAGGAGGAGTTGGCGGGTGAGACCCTCGACCAGCACCTCGCCGAGGAGCGGCCGGAGCGGCCCGGCATCGACACTGCCCTCTCCGTGGTCGACGAAGGCACATCGGACGACGAGGAAGAGCTCGTCGGCGACGCCGTGGTCGAGCGGGATGAGTTCGCCTCGCCCGAGGAGGCGGCATTGACGGTACGGGACAGGGCGCCGGGCGCCACGGACCACGACGATCCCCATCCCGCGGACGGGGACTAAGCGAGTGTGCATCGGCGGACTGTGAGGCCGACGGGTTCACCGAGCCCGGCGGACGACGCAGATTCGCGAGTCGAGGAACGCACGTGGGTCGTCCGCGCAATGGCAGAGGGTGGCTTCGTCGCTCCCGACGCTGAGGCCGACGCCCTGCTCCGGGCATCAAGCGAGGGTGTCGGACCGATGGGGGAGCTGATCGCTCGCCGGCTGCGCGGGGAGCCGCTGGCCTGGATCACCGGGTCCGTGCGCTTCTGCGGGATCCGGATTCGCGTCGATCCCGGCGTGTTCGTGCCCAGGCCGCACACGGAGGCGCTGGCCCGGCGGGCCGCCTCCCTCCTGCCGGCCGAGGGGATCGCCGTCGATCTCTGCGCCGGTAGCGGGGCAGTGGCCGCCGTCCTCGGCTCGGCCCGTCCGAGGGCGACTGCGGTGGCCACCGACATCGACGCGGTGGCTGTGGCGTGCGCGCGCAGAAATGGGGTCCATGCCCTGGTGGGTAACCTCGACCAGCCACTCCCACCGTCATTTGTGGGACGCGTCGACGTGATGACGGCAGTCGTTCCCTATGTCCCCACCGAGGAGCTGCACCTCCTGCCGAGGGACGCGCTCGCCAACGAGCCCCGTCGCGCGCTCGACGGCGGACCACGCGGAACGACGGTGCTCGTGCAGGCCGCGGAAGGCGCAGCGCGCTGGCTCCGCCCCGGTGGGACCGTGCTCCTTGAGATCGGCGGCGACCAGGCCGGCGAGATGACGGTGACCCTGGCGGATGCCGGCCTCCGGGAGATCCGCGTTCACCGCGACGATGAGGGGCGCGACCGCGCCATCGACGCGCGCCGTCCCGAATAGCCGCGCACACGGCGACGGCCATCACCGATGCGACGCACCGAGGATCCTCCACTTGACGGGAGCCGGAGAAGGCGTTAGTTTACCAGTCGGTTATATAACGGAGGGGTTGAATGCCACCTGTGGCCGATCGGCTGGACCGCACGTTCGCCGCCCTCGCGGATCCCACGCGGCGGGCGATCCTCGCACGGCTCGTCACCGGGGAAGCCTCCGTCACCGAGCTGGCGGAGCCGTTCGAGATGAGCCTGCCGGCGGTCTCGAAGCACCTGAAGGTGTTGGAGCGGGCCGGGCTGATCACCCGGGGCCGAGAACGGCAGTGGCGGCCGGCCCGGCTCGAGGCGGGGCCGCTCAAGGAAGTCGCAGAGTGGACCGAGCGGTACCGCCGCTTCTGGGAGGAGAGCTACGACCGGCTGGACGAGTACCTGGAGGAGCTCCAGGGACGAGGAAAGGAGAAGGGCGATGGGCGGAAGCGGTAACAAGCTCACGGTGACCACCCCGTCGGACAGGGAGATCGTCATGACCCGGGTCTTCGACGCCCCGCGCGACCTGGTGTTCGAAGCGCACACCTCGTGCGAGCACATGTCGAACTGGTGGGGACCGAGGAAGTACGAGTTCGCAAGCTGCGAGATCGACTTCCGCCCGGGTGGAACGTGGCGGATCGTGCACCGGGGCCCTGGCGAGGAGGACCAAGGGTTTCGCGGCGAGTTCCGCGAGATCGTTCGGCCGGAGCGCATCGTGTGGACGTTCGAATGGGAAGGGATGCCCGGCCACATCTCGGTCGATACCTTGACGCTGGAGGAGCACGACGGGAAGACCACGCTCACCGCCACCTCCGCCTTCGACTCGGTCGAGGACCGCGACGGGATGCTCGAGTCCGGGATGGAGTCCGGCGCCGCCGAGAGCTACGACCAGCTGGACGAGTACCTCGAGGACCTCAGGGGACGTACGGTCGGCTGACGTCCCCCGGGGATCCTGGGCCGGTGGAAGAGAAGGGACGCCGCAGGGTCCATGCGGGTGAACATCTCCGTCAGCCGGTTGGGATGAGCTGTAGCTCGGGCTCGGCAACGCCCTCGGGCGTTGCCACGCCCTCGATGTGAACCTCCGGCAGCCATTCGAGCCAGGACGGCAGATACCAGTTGCGATTGCCGAGGAGCTTCATCGTGGCGGGAACCAGAACCGTTCGGACGATGGTGGCGTCGAGCGCCACGGCGACGGCCAACCCGAAGCCCATCTGCTGCAACCCGACCAGCGGGCCAGCGGCGAAGCCGGCGAAGACCGCCACCATGATGGCCGCCGCCCCGGTGATCAATGCACCGGTGGTGCGGAGTCCGTAAGCGACGGACTCGGTGTTGTCGCCGGTGTGATCGAACCGCTCTCGGATCCGGGAGAGCAGAAAGACGTGATAGTCCATCGAGAGCCCGAACAGGATGGCGAAGATGAACAGCGGCAGCCCGGCCTCGATCGCTTCGACCTGGCCGAAGCCGAGCCAGCCAGCGATGTCCTTGAAGATCTCGGGTCCCACGCCGCGCTGGAAGAACAGAACCAGCAGTCCGAAGGCCGCTCCGACCGACAGCAGGTTCATCGCGATCGCCTTCGCGGGGATGACCAGCGAGCGGAACGCCACGGTCAACAGGACGAAAGACAACCCGAGCACCAACAGGAACACGATGGGGGTGTACAGCGTCGTCTGGTCGAGGTAGTCGAGGTTATAAGCGGTGTCGCCTCCGACGAGCACCTCGACGGGAACATCGTCGAAGACCTGGTGAACCAACGCAGCGCGTAGTTCACGGATCGCATCCAGGGCGTCGTTGCCGGCGATGTCGCCGGACAGCGGTACAGAGATCAACGCCAGGTCGCCCGCCTCGTTCACCTCGACCGTGGACGGGCCGAACGATGGGTCCGCCGCCAACGCGGCCTGCATGTGTTCGATGGAGGCGGTCACCGACGGGGTGATGCCTCCATCGATGACGATCTCCACCGGTGAGCCGAGGCCTCCGGAGAACTCCCTTTCGAGGATGAGGAACGCCTGCTTGGATTCCGCTTCATCGGGCAGCGTGCTCACGCCCGAGAAGCCCTCGTTGATGCTGAAGTAGGGGAGCGCCGCCAGCACCAGGATGCCGGTGGCCACTAGGAGGCTGACCACGGGTCGGCGCATGACCGTACCGGTAACGCGATCCCAGAAGCGACCTTTTCGCTGCTGGGCACCGCTCCTGTTGCCGCGGATCCGCAGCGCGTTGATCTTGTCCCCCATCAGGGCCAGCACTGCGGGCAGCAGGGTCAGCGAGGCGGCGACCGCGATGATCACCACGAGGATCGCCCCCAGGCCGATGCTGCGGTAGATCGTGTTCGGCAGCAACAGCATCCCCGTGAGAGCCACCATGACCGTGAGACCGGAGAAGAACACCGCTCTGCTCGCCGTTGCACCGGCGTGGGTGATCGCATCGAGCTTGTCGAGACCCTTGGCGCGCTCCTCGCGATAGCGGGAGACGGTGAACAGGGAGTAGTCGATCCCAACCGCCAGACCGATCATCGTGATGATGTTGGCGATGAAGAACGGCAGATCGAAGACCAGCCCGAACACCGCAGCGGCACCGAGGGCGATGGCGATCGCCATCACGGCGAGGATGATGGGGATCAGCCCGGCGACAACCGCTCCGAACACGAACACCAGCACGACGAGCGCGACCGCCAGGCCGACGGATTCACCCTGCTGAAGCCCTTCCTCAGCGAGCCGGATGAAGTCGTTCTCCAGCGTGCTGGGACCCGCCACGAGAGCCTCGAAGCCCTCTGAAGCCTCGACGCTCTTCACGGTGTCCACGAGCAGTTCGGCATGCTCACCGACGGACGTATGGTCGACTCCTGCCAGTGTCACCGGCAGCAGCGTCGAGCGGCCGGTGTCGGAGACCGGACCCTCGTTCGTCAGGTAGCTCCCGACGCGTTGAACGACGTCCGGCCCGAGGGCCGCGATCGTGGCTTGCAGGTCTTCGACGTAGGCCCGGTACTCGGGTTTGGTGACCGCTCGTTCGGCAGTCACGACGACGAACTCGATGTCTTCACCGGTGCCACGAAGCCGCTCTTCCAGCAGGCCTGCGGCCCGTTTGGCTTCGGGATCGTTCGTGAAGTCGGTGTCGGTCGTCAGGGCACCGCCGAGGAACAGCGATGACAGGACGACTGCGGCGAGCAGCGCGACGACCCAGACGACCAGGGTCCGCCACGGGTGGCGGCCTCCCGAACGAGCCAGCGATTCGGTGGATAGCTTCATGGGGTCCTCCCTCCTTGTTGTGCTCCGTACGCTCGACGCCCGACAGGCGAGTGCGGATCGAAGGTATGGTCGAACGCCACTGCAGTCGCCGCCCCGGCGACGGATTGATGGCCCCCCCCGAAGGGGGGATTTGAGCAGGGTGTGAGTCGGGGACCTCCCCCTTGATGCGGAGATCGGGATCCGCCTGTGGGAGGGTGACCGACCTGATGGGATGGCCTACCGTACCTTCGTGAATCCCACGAAGGAGTGGTAATCCGGTGTGTCATGATCGCGCGACGGTGAGCCACATGGTTCCGGACCCTCAGACGCCAAACAGGATCGCTCGGCGACCGGTCGGAGGCCCGTTCACTCGCTGGCCGCGTGCAGCAGACGCGGTCCTCGTCATCGTCGTGTTCCTGGTGGCCGTCTTCGTGAAGTCCGAGGGACCCAACGATGACCTCGTCATCCGCTCGGTCGGCGACGTCTCGATCGGCGCCTTCTTCGTCCTCGCGGTCGCCAGCGGTGCCCTGTACTGGCGCAGGTCCCAGCCCCTCATCGTGTTCGGGGTTACGTGGGCCGCGACCGCCCTGTCGACCGGACTCGTCTATTTCGAATTGGTCGGGGCTGCAGATCTGGAATTGGTCGGGATCGCGATGCTGGTTGCGCTGTACGGCGTAGGCCGCTACGGCACCAACGATCGGTGGACCTACCTGGCACTATGTGGCGCTTTCGCCGTCGTGGGGCTCACCGCACCCATCGATGACGTAACGGCAGCGGAGATCGGCTTCGGGTTCATCGTGATCTTTCTGGTGTGGTACATCGGCCGCCGTCTCCGGTTCCGGGCGGAGCGTGCTGGGCACCTCGAACGGGAACACGCGGCCGAAGCCCGCAGAGCGGTTGCCGAGGAGCGAACCCGTATCGCTCGCGAGCTGCACGACGTGGTCGCCCACCGGGTGAGCTTGATGACCGTACAAGCCGGCGCCGCGAAGACCGTCGCTGCCGACGACCTGGAGGGCGCCGTCCGGGCGATGGAAGCGGTCGAGGTGGCAGGACGCCAGGCACTCAGTGAGCTGCGCCACCTGCTCGACGTCTTGCGGCCAGAAGCCGAAGTCGACGGGCTCGATCCCCAGCCCGGTCTGGCGGATGTTCCTCGGCTCGTCGCCCAGTTCGAAGAGGCCGGCTTGCACGTTTCTCTTGCGATGAATGGTGCGCGGACCGATCTCCCGGCACGTGTGGACCTCTCCGTGTACCGCATCGTCCAGGAGGCACTGACCAACGTGCTCAAGCATGCTGGACCAAGCGCGCGGGCTGAAGTACGGCTGAGCGCCGACAACCATGCGATCGCGATCGAGGTGCTCGACAACGGTCACAGAGCCACCATCTTGCCTGGATCGGGCCACGGGATCGTCGGTATGCGCGAGCGGGCACTGCTGTTGGGTGGAAGCCTCGACGCAGGGCCGCGTCTGGATGGGGGTTTTCAAGTCGTTGCCCGTCTGCCCGTCGGAGACGAACCGGCGTGAGCATTCGTGTCGCCGTCGTCGACGATCAGGCGTTGGTCCGAGGCGGCTTTGCCATGGTCCTCGGTCACCAGGACGACATCGAGGTTGTGGCCGAGGCCGGGACCGGGCTCGAAGCGATCGAGGCGGCACGGACCCATCGTCCCGACGTGATCCTCATGGACATCCGGATGCCGGACATGGATGGCTTGGAGGCGACCTCCAGGATCGTCGAGGAAGCCGACTGGGAGGTGCGGGTGCTCATCCTGACGACGTTCGACCCGGACGAGTACGTCTACAAGGCACTGCGCGCCGGTGCCAGCGGCTTCGTGCTCAAGGACATCGCACCGGAGGAACTCGTCACCGCAGTGCGCACGGTGGCCGAGGGAGGGGCATTGCTTGCCCCGTCGATCACGAGACGGCTCATCGGCCAGTTCGCCGAACGCCTCGCCGTCGACACCGCGGCGTCGGGCCGCCTGGAACGTCTCACCGACCGAGAGCGGGAGGTGATGGCTGCGATCGCCCGAGGGTCCAGCAACGGCGAGATCTCCGAGGAGCTCTTCATCGGGGCCGCCACGGTGAAATCGCATGTGTCGAGCATCCTCACCAAGCTCGGCTTGCGCGACCGTGCTCAGGTGGTGGTCTTCGCCTACGAGAGCGGGCTCGTCGAGGCCGGAGACCTCGACATCGGTCACTGAGATCATGTGCGGTCAGCCGAGCCATCCCGGTCGGACCAATCCCGATTCATAGGCGATCACCACGAGCTGGGCACGGTCACGGGCCCCGAGCTTGACCATGGCCCGGCTCACGTGCGTCTTGGCCGTCGCGGGGCTCACGAACAGCCTCTGAGCGATCTCGTTGTTCGACAGGCCCTCCGCCACGAGGGCCATCACCTCACGCTCCCGCTCGGTGAGCTGCCCAAGCTCCTCGGTCGGCCCGGGGTCCTTCGCGTGGGCCGCGAACTCCTCGATCAGGCGTCTGGTGATGCTCGGCGACAGCAAGGCCTCGCCCCTCGCAACCACCCGAACGGCCTGGAGGAGCTCATCCGGCTCGGTGTCCTTGACCAAGAATCCGCTCGCGCCGGAACGGATTGCTTCGAAGACGTACTCGTCAACGCCGAACGTCGTCAGGATCACGACTCGGACGTCGGCGAGGCGAGGATCGGCGGCGATCCGTCGAGTGGCCGCGAGACCGTCCATTCCCGGCATCCGGATGTCCATGAGCACCACGTCGGGCTTAAGATCGGTAGCCAGACGCAATGCTTCCTCGCCGTCGGCGGCCTCGCCGACCGCCTCGATATCGTCCTGAGCGTCGAGCAAGGACCGGAACCCCGCCCGCACCAGCGCCTGGTCGTCGGCCAGGAGGACCTTGATCACCGAGCCAGCCATCGTCCCCTATCCGCTCCTGTCGAGTTCATGCCGACACGCTGTCCGCGATGGCGAACAGGTGCCACCGATCGGGCACGCCTTTCAGGGTGCGCTCTCCTCGATCCTCGAACGCGATCCCCGATCCGGCCACGAGGTCTCTGACCGTGCTCGACACCACCACTTCTCCCGGAGCGGCCGTCGCCGCCACCCGGGCTCCGAGATTCACGGCGATCCCGCCGACGTCCTCCCCTCGCAGCTCGACCTCGCCCGAGTGCAGCCCGATACGGATCTCGACGCCCTCGGCCCGGAGTGCCCTGCGAATGGCCACGGCGCAGCGGATCGCCCGGGCCGGTCCGTCGAACAGGGCAAGGAAGCCGTCGCCCGTCGTCTTGACCTCTCGCCCACCATGCCGAGCGAGCTCTCGGCGGATCAGCGCGTCGTGGCGGTCCAAGAGGTCTCGCCACCGACGGTCCCCGATCGTTGCCGCGCGCTCTGTGGAGGAGACGATGTCGCTGAACATCACGGTGGCAAGGACTCGGTCCGCATCCGACCCAACCGGGAGCGCTTGTCCACTCCCGGGATCGGTGAACGCCGAGATCAGCCTGCGCGTCACGCCTGGGGACAACAGCGCATCGCCTCGGGCTACGGCCCGCACGCCTTGGACCAGCTCGGTTGGATCGGTGTCCTTGACCAGGAACCCGCTCGCACCCACCCGCAGTGCCTCGAAGACGTACTCGTCGACATCGAACGTGGTGAGGATGACGATCCGGACACCGTCGAGGCGCTCGTCGTGCACGATCCTCCTCGTTGCTGCCAGTCCATCGGTGCCGGGCATGCGGATATCCATGAGAACGACATCGGGAAGGAGCTGGGCGGCGAGGCGGATGGCCTCCTCGCCGTCGCTCGCTTCCCCGATTACCTCGATGTCCTCTTGGGCATCGAGCAAGGCGCGGAACCCAGCGCGCACCAACACCTGGTCGTCGGCCAGGAGGACCCGGATCATCCCGAACCATCCAGGGGAAGCCGCGCTCGTACGCGGAAACCGCCTTGTGGCCGTGGACCAGCCTGGAGGTCGCCGCCAAGGGCAGCCACCCGTTCCCGCATGCCAAGGATCCCCTTGGCGGTTCCCGACTTCGCTTCCGGAGCGGTGCCACGTTTGTCGTCGTCGATTTGAATGATCAAATCGCGTTCCCCATAGGCGATCTGGACCGTCGCCGCGGCCTGGCCAGCGTGCCGAGAGACGTTCGTCAGCGCCTCCTGCACGATTCGAAACGCCGCGACGTCGACGCCGAAGGGGAGCGGTCGAGCCTGGCCGACGGTCTCCGTTCGGATCGTCAAGCCGGCGGCTCGGGCTTGCGAGACGAGGCCGTCCAGCCGTACGAGCGAAGGCGTGGGGGAGCGCGGTGCCTGCTCGTCGCCCTGTCGCAGGATGTCCAGGACGGACCGGAGTTCGGTCAACGCCTCCTTGCTGGCGTCCTTGATCGCCGAGAGCGCGGATCGGGCCTGTTCGGGGAGCTCCGCGTTGACGTGGAGCGCCACCCCCGCCTGCACGTTGATGAGCGAGATGTGGTGGCCGAGCGCGTCGTGGAGCTCGCGGGCGATCCGGAGCCGCTCCTCGGACGCCCTGCGGCGTGCCTCCTCGGCTCTGATCTGGGCGGCCTCAAGAGCGCGCTCCCTTCGCACTCGAACAAACTCCGCCGCGAAAAGGAGCACGAGCAGCCATGCCGCCAGGCCCAAGCCCGCCGCAAGGGTTGGCGCGGGCTCCCGGTCGAGCAGATAGGGGAGCCACAGGAATCCGAAGTAGCCCGAGGCCAGGCCAATGAGGGCGACGAGCCTGTGACCCATGAGCACCACGTTGAAGAAGGAGATGATCAACGCGAGCCAGATGGGGCCTTGTGCGTAGCCGATCAGCGAATAGGCCAGCGTGGTGCAGAACACGACGATGTACACCGCCACGGGAAACCGGTGCCTGGCCATCAAGACGACAGGACCGGCGGCCAACAGAACGTACGCCAAGGCATCGAGGGGCTCTCGCTCGGGTTGTCCCTGGGCCGCGCCGTGTGTGCCGAGGATCTGGACGACCCCCACCGCGAGCGTGATGGCTAGGTCCACCTGCCAGCCGCGCCACCAGCGCGTTCGCTGGCTTGAGACTCGCTCGGTATCCTCCGTCGACATCACGCCGCCACGGTAGTCCTCAGGCGTCGGCGCGGCATCGGACCTCGGATGCGTTCTCCGATACTCCCGACGGAGCAACGCCTGAGTGCCTCTACTCCGGGCGGAGCACCGCAGCTTGCGGTCGTGCCGGTCGTCTCGAGGGCCCCTGATCGTCGTCTCGCTCATCCTTCGCCCCCTGCGGCTACCTCCCGGGACGTAGGCGGGAAGCCTCCCCCCGGGGGACGCCACCAAGGCTTCGCTCCGGGACGATGGAGATCGAGGAAGAAGCCGAACGAGGGGAATGGAAGGCATGAACGCGAAGGGACGGATGAATGGCGATGAGCGTCGCTGAACACGTCATCGAGACGAGAGACCTCACCAAGGTCTACGGGAAGCACGTCAGGGCCGTGGATCGCCTGAACCTCCTAGTGAGACGAGGCGAGGTGTACGGGTTCCTCGGGCCGAACGGAGCGGGGAAGACCACCACCCTTCGGATGCTGCTCGGGCTGGTCCATGCCACCTCCGGAACGACGCTTGTACTCGGCAGGGCTCCCGGCGATCCGCAAAGCCTGATTCGAGTAGGCGCGATGGTCGAGGAGCCTGCCTTCTACCCGTATCTCTCCGGCCGGGACAACCTTCGGGTCATGGCCCGCTTCGCGAGCCTTCCCGAGGATGGTGTCGATGCCGCGCTTGACGTGGTGGATCTGCTGGGTCGGGGAGGCGATCGGTTCAAGACGTATTCGCAGGGTATGCGGCAGCGCCTGGGGGTGGCCGCCGCGCTGCTCAAGGACCCGGACCTGTTGATCCTCGACGAGCCCACGAACGGGCTGGACCCGGCAGGCATGGCCGACATGCGCGCGCTGATCCGCAGGCTTGACTCGGGCGATCGCACCGTCCTGCTCTCGAGCCACCTGCTCGGCGAGGTTCAGCAGGTCTGCGACCGTGTGGGCGTGATCTCGCGCGGCACGTTGATCGCCGAGGGCACGGTCGACGAGCTCCGGGGACGGGGATCGGTCCTCGTTCGCGCCGAGCCGCTCGCCGCAGCACGGGAGAGCGCCGAGCGGCTTCTGGGAACCGGGCGCGTCGAGGTCCTCGACGGGACGCTTCGGCTGGACTCGGATCCGGCGGACGTCCCGAAGATCACCCAAGGGCTGGTCCTGGCCGGCCTTGCGGTGAGCGAGGTCCGCCCGATGGAGCGAACGCTCGAGGACGTGTTCCTCGAGCTGACGGGGAAGGAGGACGCCGACCATGAGCGGTAGCTATCGGGCGGAGATGTTGAAGCTGGTGAGGTGGCCCGCGATGTGGATCCTCGCCGCTGTCCTCCTCGTACTGGCGCAGGTGTTCGGATACCTGATCCCCTACATCGCCTATCGAAGCGGGGGCGGCGGCGGGTTCGCCGCGGGAGAGACCACAGCACAGCTCCTGGCCGACACCTTGCCCGGGAGGCTGGTCCCCAACACGCTGGGTGGGTTTCCGATGTTCGCGGGCGCGATCGCGCTGATCATCGGGGCGCTCGCGGCAGGCAGTGAGTACGGCTGGGGCACGCTCAAGACCATCTTGACCCAGCGGCCTCGGCGCCTCTCCATGCTGGGGGGCAAAGTGCTCGCGATCACTTCAACGATCCTCGCCCTGGTCATAGGCGTCTTCGCGGTAAACGCCGTGTGGAGCTGGGTGATCGCCACGACTGAGGGCCGTCCGACGGATTGGCCATCGGTCCTCGAGCTGGGCCGGGGGATCGGGGCGGGCTGGCTGATCCTTGGGATGTGGAGTCTCTTCGGCGCTCTCCTTGGCACCCTGTTCCGCAGCACGTCGCTTGCGATTGGCCTCGGACTCGTCTGGGCGCTCGCGGTCGAGAACCTGATCCGGGGTTTCGCGAGTCTGCTGGGGTTCCTCGATGCGTTCCAGAAGGGTCTACCCGGGACGAACGCCGGATCGCTCGTAGCCTCACTCGGGGCAGCCACCCTGGACCAGCCAGGCGGCACGCCGGGGGTGACGGCCGCCGTGAGCGGCCCGCAGGCTGTGGTGGTCCTCATCGCGTACGTGGTGGCGCTGCTCGTGATCGCGGGCATCACGCTCCAGCGTCAGGACGTGAACTAGTTGCGGTTCACCGACCCGAGTCCATGGGTCTTCTCGACCCGGTGATGTTCAGGGCTCGGCCATCCCGGCGACGACGCGCCGTCTAGTCCACGTACGGCCCGTTGAACACGGGAACCTCTCCGTATGGCTGCCCCGCCATGAGCATGAACCGAGTCCCAGCAGTCGCGTCCGCTACCGTGAACCTCTGTCCGGGGCCGAACAGGACGAGTTGGGGAGGCCTGGCTCGGTGCCGGTTGGCCCCGAAGGCGCCCTCGCCCTCCAGCAGGTAGGCGAAGCCCTGGAACCCGGACGGCACCGGTGTGGTGAACTTTCCGCCCTGGGGCAGCTCGACGTCGAGGATCAACGCCGGAGTCCCCAGATGCACCGGAGAGCCCTCGCCGACCAGGACTCGAACGGTCGCATCGCCCTCTTGCCGGACCGGGATCTGCTTCGCCTGCAGCACCTGGGCGCTCGGTTCGACCTGCTTGTCCTTCCTCGCCAGGTTCACCCAGAACAGCACGCTGCGGAACTCCGTGTCGCCGTGACCCTCCTCGACCTCGTCGGCTCCGATCGCCTCGGCGTGCCACGCGCCGCGCCCCGTCCTGAGCGCGAGGAGCGAGCCTTGGCCCAGCCGTGCCCGCTCCATGGATCCGCCGGGCCCGGTGCTGTGGCCGGTGCTGGCCGAGCCGTGCAGCACGTACCAGAGGTTGTCGAAGCCTCGGTGTGGATGCTTCGTGTCCTTGCCCGCCATCTCGGAGAGGCGGAACCGGCCCTCGTGCACGAGGATGAAGGGGTCCGTCCGTTCGTACGGGGCTCCGCGGGAGGGCACCGCCTCTAGTACCGGCATCCCCATCATCCGGATCAGTGACGCATCCTCCACGAGGATCGCGTCCCGTTGCGTCCTTTCAACCTGTTGCCTCACGTCGCTCATCTTCCTGCTCCTTTCTGGAGCCGCGTCGCACCCGATTAGCGGATGTAGCTCGCTAGCCAACTGGACATGTGGGTTGTGCTTAGGTTGCGGGGGCCTCCTCCCGAGACTTCTGTTCCTCCTTGGGTTGAGGCTTCCGCAGAGCGAGGACCAACCCCGCGGCGGCCGCGGAGATCCCGAGGGCCGCGAGGCCCCACGTGGGTCCTGCCAGGGTCCAACCAACGAGGTGGTCGATCGAGATCTCACCGGGACCCGTGATCGCAAGCCCGATGGCGGCAGCGACGATCAACAGATTGAACTCGTAGCCACCACGCGTGTTGAAGAAGCCGTTCCTCCAGTGGACGGTCGCGATCGCTACGAACATCACGCCGGCAACGGCGGCCGCCCCGAGGGGAGTGAGCAGGCCGAGAACGAGCAGCGCGCCGCCTCCGAACTCGGCGAGCCCGGTGACTGCGGCGTACACTCGACCGGGTTTCAGGCCCATCGACTCGAGCCCGCTCCCGGTGCCGGAGAGGCCATAGCCACCGAACCACCCGAACAGCTTCTGGGCGCCGTGGGCCGCCATGATCGATCCGAGCACGACTCTCAAGAGCAGAAGGCCAGTGTTCATCTCGTCCCTCCTCGCGCGGCTCTTCCTCGGGCCCGTCAACATGAAACTTGCGGCCGCAAGCAACTATTCCCGATTAGACTAGCGTGATGGCGAGGGAGCGAGGCGGCAGGCGGCTCGATTGGGTCCAGTTCCGTGCCTGGCGGTCGTTCCTCTACGCCTATTCCGAGGTCGTCCCCACGCTCGACAGAGAACTGGTCAGCGCTCAAGGCCTGAGTCTCAACCAGTTCGAGGTCCTGACCCGGCTGCGCCGCGGCGGCAAGCGCGGCCTGCGCATGTCGGATCTCGCATCACGAGTGGTCCTGTCGCCCAGCGGGGTGACCCGGGCGGTCGATCAGCTCGAGCGCAAGGGCCTCGTGGAGCGGTGCGTCTTCGAGGGGGACAAGCGGGGGTATCTCGCGACCCTTACCGCCGAGGGCCGGGCCGTGTTGCGCAAAGCCACGGGAGTCCATGTGCGGGGGGTGCGGGAGCATTTCCTGGACCACCTGAGTCGCCCCGACCTCGAGCATCTGGCCACCGCACTGGAGGCGGTACTCGACGGCGAGGGTTCGCCATTGCCTCCGCTGACCGCTTCATGAGCAGCCCCTGGAGGGGCGTACGCCCCATGACCGGTTGTAAGAGCTGAGATCAAACGGGTTCCGCGGCTGCGGTATCGTGATGGAGGGATGTCGGAGGATCGCTCGTACGTCGATCAGAACACGCGAGAGCGCGAGCGCCTTCGCGCCCTGGTCGAACGATTGGACGAGGATGAGCTCCGCATGGCGGTGAACGACTACTGGACGGTCGCCGCCGTGTTCGGACATATCGCGTTCTGGGACGCCAGGGTGCTCTCGCTCGCCGACAAGGTGGAGCGAGGCGAACCGTTCTCCCCCTCCGACGCCGAGCCGGAGGATGTCGACTGGATCAATGATGCCTCGCGCCCGCTGATCCACGCGATCCCACCGCGCGAGGTCGCCCAGCTGGCACTCCGCATCGCCGAGGAGACCGACGCCCGGGTTGCGACGTTGCCGCCCGAACGCCTCTGGCCGCGCGACCCGGACAGCCCGCTCTACGCCCTGCGAGCATCCCACCGGGGGGAGCACCTCGACGACGTCGAAGCGGCGCTCAATGCCCGCTCGGGGCCGACCGGCCACGACCTCACCTGAGGAGCGTTCGGTGGATCATGGTTGAGGGCTCCTCTCAACGCGAGAAGGGAGCGACGCGGTATGAGCGATCTCGGCGCCAGCAGCTCGATCACGATCGACGCGCCCATCGAGAAGGTGTGGAGGGCGCTGACGACTCCGGAGCTGATCAAGACGTGGTTCTTCGGGGTCGACACCGAGAGCGAATGGGAGGCCGGGAGCTCGCTCGTCCACAGGGGTGAGTGGCAGGGGAAACCCTACGAGGACCGGGGGGAGATCCTGAAGATCGATCCGCCGCGGCTGTTCGTGCACACACATTGGAGCGATCTCTCCGGGCTCCCGGACCGGCCGGAGAACTACCAGGAGGTCACCTGGGCGCTCGAGGAGCGCGGAGCGATGACGAAGCTGACGGTTACGGAACGCAACCTGCCCTCGGAGGAAGCGAAGGCGGTCTCCGAGAACGCCTGGACGACCGCCCTGACCGAGTTGAAAAGTGTCCTGGAGGACTAGCGCGGGAGTGCTCAGGACCCACCGGGTCACGCCGAGGTGAGCGGCACCTTCTTCAGGTACAGCACCGTCGGACCTTCGGAGAACGGCGCCGTGAAGCGGGCGCTACCCTCGGTGACCGTCGTCTGGTCGGCGCCGGCCGTCTCGCGGTCGTCGACGCCGAACCATTCGAGCGCGTAGGTGCCCGGGTCCAGCGTCATCGTGAACGGCTGGCCTCCATCGGTCTGCAAGACGAGGTATTCCTCCCCGGGCTCCGCCAGCGCGTAGCCGGTCGAGCTGAGGTCCCCCATCGGCTCCATCGCGATGAGGTTCATCCGCTGGGCGAATCGGACCGTGTCGCCCATTGCGTATCTGGCCGGTTCCATGGCGCCGTACGGAGGCACACCGGGCGACGGGTGGTCGGTCGGCACCACCCCGTCGATGAGGCCGAAGTCCATGAGGATCGGGTGGTGGCCGCGCAGGAACGACTTCCAGGCCCACAGCGCGTTGCCCCCGCCGGGAGCGAAATGGTCGGTGTCGGCGATCAGGACCTTGGTGCCGTCGGCCACCGGAGGGTCCTCGAACCACCGCGAAGCCGGTCCCGCCGGGTCGCCGGGATGGAAGTCCTCCTCCTCGAAGCCGGGAGAGATCCAGTCGGCGCGGCTCGCGAACAGAGGGCTGTTGACCTCGCGCTGGCGCGGCACGGGGAACTGCATCGTCATCCCGATCGGGTGCGATTCGTAGTCCTGCTCGCGCTCGTACTGCTTGACGAGATCGATCACCCAGTACTGCCACTCGGTGGAGTCGCCCCACTCGGGCGAGCCCGACACGCCCAGGGCCTCGGCAAACGCCTCGTCTACCGTGCCGCCTCCCGAGGATTCGTTCGCCACCTCGTAGAGGACGTTGGGCAGGTCCTGGACGGTGTCCACGACCTTCCGCACGTACGCCTCCTGGAGTGCCTGGACCCGTGGGTCGAGGGGCAGCACCTGATAGTCGATGATCGAGGTGATCACGATGTCGTTGACGTTGTTCGAGGCGTGGAACGGATGACCGTCAACGTTGTCGGGTGAGGGACTCAGGTGGAGCGCCCACCCGTCGAAGAGCATCACCGCGACGTAGATCCCCCGGTCGCCAGCGGCGATGACGCGGTCGCGGAGCCGGTCGAAGTAGGCGGGATCGAACGTCGAGAGGTCGAACCTCGGTCCGCCGTCGGTCGCCGTTCCCGACCCCGATCGCGGCCAGGGCTGCGGCGACATACACAGGTGGAAGCCACCGCCGGCTGCTTGGGACTTGAACTGCTCCCAGCGCCAGAGCCGGATGAAGTTGTGACCGTGGTCGGCGAGGAATCGGAGGTACGCCTCGAAGTCCAGCGCCTCGGCCGTCTGCGCGCAGTCCGAGCCGGGGCCCATGCCGTCGTGGAAGTTGTTCCAGATGTGCGAGCCGCTGAGGTAGACGGCTTCACCGTCGCCGGATCGGGTGAAGTACCGGGGGTTGGTTGCCGAGACCACGAGAGGTCCGGCAGCCGCTTGGGTTCGGGTTCGGGTGTTAGCCATGTCCGGTGCTCCTCAAACGCTTATGGACCAGACCCTATCGCGGACGAGGATAAGCACCACGTCGTGTTTGAGCTGCGCCTTCAAGGCACAGAGCACCTGGTAGAAGCCGCACTCGGCAGGGTGCCTGGGCACCCGCGAGTTCGCCAACGCACACGCTCAAGCCGCTAGCCTCCGGCATCAGCTTCAGGAGAGCAGGTCACGAACACGGCTCGATCCCACGCGGCCCGGCCCGTGTCGATGGTGGACGCGGTCAAGTCGAACTCGTACTCGCCATCCTGGTTCACGGTCGGTGCGGGTAGGTGGTACCCCTGTCCGGCCATGCACCCCACGAACGCGTCCACCTTGTCCTTCGAGATCCCGAGGATGAGGTTGCCAGACAGAGGCCGATCGATCGCGCACGTGACGAAGGCCGCCTCCCGCCACGCGGACGTGCCCAGGCCTGCCGCCGCCGGGTCGTCCACGATGATCGACCACCCGTCGGAGGTCTGGGTTGGATCGGGGAAGTTGAAGCCCTGGTTCCGCATGCAGGCGATGTGCTCCCTCAGCCACCTTGGGGCGCTCGTCTCTTCGCCCGTCGCCACCTTCGAGTCGAGAAGGACGTAGCTCATCGCCGCCACTCCATTGGTGGTTCCCGCTCGCCCCGAGCCCGCGGACGTCCCGGATCCCGTCACCTGTGACACGAAGACGGAAGCCGCCACGATCGCGACGAGGGTCGCCGACCCGAGGCCGATGACCACCCCGTTCCTCGACCTCCGGCGGTGGATCGTCGCGACGATGTGATGGGGCGGTTCCACCGGCATGTCGAAGCTGTCCGCCTGGCGCCGAAGCGCGTCCTTGATCTCACTCTCGCTCGTCTTCATCGCCGGTCATCTCCTTCCTCACCCGCTCCAAGCCTCGCGATACGGAGGACTTCACCGTTCCGATCCGCCAGCCCAGGACGCGGGCGGTCTCTTTCTCCGAGAGGTCCTCGTAGAATCGCAGCACGATCGCGGCGCGCTGTCGGTAAGGGAGGCTTTCCAATGCTCGCCAAACGGCGTCGCGCGATTCGACGTCGGGAAGCGAGGCCGAACGAACGACCACCGAGACATGTTCTGCGTTCAGGTGGCGTCGTTCGTTGCCGACTTTCCTCCAGTGTTTGTGGGCGAGATTGACGATGGAGCGCCGAAGGTATGACGCGATCGCGCCCTCATCGCGGATCGAGCTCAGGCGTCCAATGAGACGCACGAACGCTTCCTGCGCGAGGTCCTCAGCCAGATGCGGATCGCCAGTCAGCAGGTAGGCGAGGCGTCCTGCCTTCCGGGCGTGCAGAGCATAGAGCGCGGTGATGCGAGCCTCGAAGTCGTCTCTGATGATCGCTCCCACCTCGGCGACATCGCTCTTCACGTCTTCCAGGACCCCCAACCCAGGAGAAGGGTCCACAGACGTCGTTGCCCTTGGATCATGGTCTGGAGGCGGGGCGGGATCTTGCGACCGTTCGTGGGACCGGACATCCGGTTCGAGGGGGGAGCCCCGGACCCCTGGTGAAGCTCGCAGTGACTGGTCCTGGCCCGACCGACGACTGCTCCTACTGAATCCCCGGGCCTCGTCCCTTCCGAAATACGAGGATCCCCATCGAAAATAGCCACACGGTGATGACGGTCGGCGCGGCAATCCCCAACGCCGTTGTGATCCCCACCGGCTCACCAATATAGGACTGGATGACACCCGATACCGATCCGCCGGCGCCGCCTGCCGCCACGGTCCACCCGAGCCAGCGCGGGTACGTATCGCTGAAGGCCACCGCCAGTCCGTAGAGGATGAAGGTAAAGCCGGCGAAGACCAGATTCAGCGGGCTGAGGAGAGCGAAGTTGATCGAGTCCTCTGCCCTGAAGGACCCGATGGCGCTGGCCCGAAGGTCGGGCGGCGCCGAAAGCCATGACTCGGCGAGATGCTTGGCGGCGAAGCCGTCCAATGTGATGAGAACCACCCCAACGGTGGTCCCCACGACCGCAGAGGCCAGCCCGAACCGCGCCAGCGCCGCGGCCAGTCCGCCTTCGATCGAGTCGTGGATCGCGACGAGGCCGCCGAGCATCAGAACGAACGCGACCAGAAGGGCGAGGTGAAGCGGGACCCAAATCTGGCTCTCGGCGACCACTCGGGCGGTCGCTTCGGGATCATCTGGTCCCGCCGTCACCGGATGCGCTAGGTTGCCGACCAACCCGATGATCGCGCCCGCGACGGCCGAGCCGCCACCGATTCTGTACACCCATCGCTGACGAATCGACCTGTCAGACACGCTCATCGGGACAGTGCCTTCCAGTCCGGCGCCCTCGTCTGATGCGGGAGGCTGCCGCTCGGTCAGCGATCTGCTTGCGGGCCCATCCGTTCCACTCGAGGATCCCCTGCTCGTACCGGATCCCCCACTCCAGCGCCAGCCCGAACGCCCAGGCCTCGTCGTCCTGTCGCTGCCGTTGACTCGCGATCTCCTGGAACTCGAGCAGCTTCGCCTCGTGAACCAAGGCCTCGTTCTCGAGGAAGCCGATCGCCTCATCCGGCTCCATCAGCCACAGGAAAAATATGCGCAGGAACGCGGGGTTGCGCGAGGCATGATCGGGCTCAGTCCGCAGCCATGCCCGTACTTCTTCGAGGCCGGCGGGAGTGATCTCGTAGATCTTCTTCCCGCGCGCGCCGGACCCGGACTGCCGGATCAGCTCGGCCTCGGAGAGCCGAGCGAGCTCCGGATAGATCTGGCTGTGGCCGGCCGGCCACACGTTCAGCAGCGAACGCTCGAACCTGCGGTTGAGCTCGTACCCGGTCATCGGGGACCCGGCGAGCAAGCCGAGCAGGGCATGGCGTAACGACACGGTCTCTGAGGATAAATGTCTGCCTTGACATGTCAAGCCTGATATGTCAAGAGTGAGGGTACATGGAGCGGGTGGCTACGAGATCAGGCATTTCGGAGCGAGCTGATCGGTGCGCGCAACCATCGAGGCGGGCCACGGAGACGAAACGGATGTCCGCTCACGTCTTTGCTGTGGCCGCGTCAGCGGTTCTCCTCGCTGGATGCGCAGCGTCGGGAACCGGTGAGACAACTCAGCCATCGGGACAGAGTCCATCGACACGCCCAGCACCGACCGCGCAGGAACCTCCACCGAGTCTCAAGGACGCATGCTTCTCGACGGACGGGGTCAAGGGTCGTTCGATGTGGTTCAAGGCCTCGGACGGCGTTCGCCTCTACGGGGTCGAGTCCGGCACCGGAGGGACGGCTGTGGTTCTTGCGCACGAGGGGGGAGCTGACCTGTGCGGATGGCTCTCCTATATGAAGACGCTGAACCGTGCAGGGATCCGCGCGTTCGCGTTCGACTTTCGAGGTTACGGGAACTCCGATCGCCCCGAGACGGCACGCCTTGCGCTCGGTCGCGATCTTGCTGGGGCGGTGGCCCGGGTCCGAGCCGACGGAGCGAAGCACGTGTTCTTGCTGGGAGCGTCGATGGGTGGTGCCGCCGTGGTCCAGAACAGCGCCGACATCAATGTGGAGGGGTTGATCAGTTTGTCGGGGACACGGCTCTGGTCCGGGTATGGAATCAACGACCCGAAGGGCGTCCGGAGCTTGTCCGCCCCGTTCCTGTACGTGGGCTCCCGGCAGGACACACGCGCACCTCTCAAGGAGGCGCAGTCCATCTTCGACAGCGTGGGTTCTCGCGACAAGCAGATCGTGCTCTACCCCGGGGGAGCCCACGGAACGACGTTGGTGGAACTGCCACCCTTCGGCGACCGGACTCGCGCACTGATCCTGGAGTGGATCGAGACGCGAAGCTGAGGGACGGGTCATGAACTCCTCAAGCCGGTCCACGGCCGACGGGACGATCAGCGACGACCTCGCACCGAACGTTCGAACCGGTACACGTCAATGGTTGCTCACATCCGTCGCGGCCTTCATCCTCGCCGCCTGCAGCCCCAGTTCGGCGCCAGGGTCCGCCGGTGCATCCACCGGCTCCGTGTTGGGTTCGCCGAGCGTGACCGAGTCGTCACCGCTGGCCACGGGCACCGCACCCGCGATCGATTGCGACGGAGCCGCGAACGCGCGCGCGATCTGGCTTCGGGCCGCCGACGGAACTCGACTGTACGGCGCGCTCCTCGGGTCGGGCCGGGTCGGGGTCGTGGTGGCGAACGACGTTCCCCACCCGCTGTGCGAGACGCTCACCCCGGCCCGCTTTCTGGCAGCCCATGGTTACCGCGTCCTGGTGTTCGACTACCGGGATCGCGGCCTCTCGGCCCCGAGCGATGCCCCCGGCCGCCTCGATCAGGACGTCGCCGGCGCGGTCGACGAACTCAGGTCGCACGGGGCCGCCCGGGTGATCCTGCTCGGGTCCTACGCTGGCGTGGCTGCGGCGGTGGTCGCCGCCACCGAGATCCATCCGCTCGTCGACGGCGTGGTCGGCATCTCTCCGGCCGCCGCCCGGGGCCAGTGGGTCCAGGGTCCGTTCGGGCCCGTCGGCGCGTTCCAGGCCGCGCCTCGGATGCGGGTCCCGGCCCTGTACCTCACGGTCCGGACCGACCCATACATTTCGCTTCGGGAGGTTCGCCGCCTGTACCGCCTAACCGCGTCGCCGGCCAAGGACCTCGTAGTCATCCCGGCGGGTTCCGCGGGGTTTGGCATGATCGACGTGAGCAGTTACGCGGAGCGCGCGCGTCACGCCATCCTGTCGTTCGTTCGGCGCGTGGCCGGGATCCGACCGTCATAGCGCCCAGGCGCCGCATCGGGCGTCGGTTCCGTGATCGAATAGACCTCCGGCCTCTAGTCGAAGCGGTCGGGTCGTGGGGTGCGGAACAGAGAACGCTGTCGAGGAAATCTCGAACGGCCTCCACCACCGCGTCCGGGTGGACGAATGTCAGCGTCGATCGGAAGCCGGATACGACATCATCCGCGAGCCGGATCTCCGCCCGAAGAGGATGCTGCGAGCCTTCCTCGCACCAAGCCCGGATCGTGAGCAGTGCGGTCCCCGTCGAGTGGAGCATGCCCACATCCTGAAGGACGGCCCGTCACGGCCGCGTGACGCCCCAGAGGTCGGCCACCAGCGCCCGGAGCCGTTCGGTCGGCTCGACGCCGAGCTCGAGCATCAATAACTCCCCGTATCGGGCGAATTCCCGAAGCGCCTCGGTGGGGTTGCCCTCCGCGATGTGCACCCGGATCAAGGAAGCCCGGGGGCTTTCCCGCAGCGGCTCGGCCCGTACCGCCGCGAGGGCCGCTGCCGCAGCATCGCCGTACTTTTCCCGGGCCGTGAGGCGGTCGGCGAGCACCTCCAGGGCGTGAAGCCGAAGCTGCCGCCAGTCCTCGGCCTCGACGAGCGCCCACTCGTCGTACCAATCCGGCAGGAGTTCCGCCGAGAGGGCCGGGATCGCTTCGGGTCCCGGATCCGCCGACCGTGAAGCCCCTGTCGGGGTGAGCAGACGCTGGACGAGCGCCCGTGCGTCCCAGAGGTCGACGGTGACGTCCTCGGACAGTCCGAGATCCCGAGCTGTGGCTGCCACTGAAGCTCGAGCTCCACCTCGCAGCCGCGCGAGGGCCGATCGGAGGCTGGAGGAGGCGCGGTCCTCGGTGGCGACAGGCCACAGCGTCCCGGCCACCGTCTGTCGCTGTATCAACCTGCCCTTCAATGCGAGGAAGGCGAGGAGGCGCTGGGATCCTTCTGGGAGGATCAGGGCGGGACCCTCCGTCTTCAACTGGAACCCACCCAGAAGCGAGATCCGAGCACCCGAGCTACCCTCGCTCAAGGCCTTCCCTCCCTGGTGCGGACTCCTTTCGGCTATCCAGGATCGACCTATCC
Organism: Actinomycetota bacterium; assembly: GCA_035637835.1. GTDB lineage: Bacteria > Actinomycetota > UBA4738 > UBA4738 > HRBIN12 > AC-69. Next base: position 36,421 of record DASPWN010000102.1, read on the forward strand.
TAGACTGCAACCCTACTTCCTCATACTTGCCGAGTCCCCCATGGGTCCTCCACGTGATCCTCCCGTCACGCCGGTGTCACGTCACGGTCACGGCTGGTAGGTAGAAGTTGGTTTGACATCAGGAGGAGGTTGGACGGGAGGCATCGAGCCATAGGGAGCGGCCGCGTGAGGCGCCATCGGATGTCGAGGTGCCAGTCGGAACGCAGGATCGCTGCCCAGTCAGAGTCCAACGCCACTCAAAGGGAACAGCCTCTGCTTGGAGCTCTACTTCCAGACTCGGCGCGACCTCGAAAGGTGTAGGACCTTCAGAAGGGAGTCAACTCAAGATGGCCGAGATGGTCACCATCGACGGACAGCAGTACAAGAAGCGCAATCCGCTCGGCGTCCTCGGGCTCTCGTTCCTCACGCTGGGCGTGTACTTCTTCGTCTGGTACTACAAGATCAACGACGAGCTCCGGCGAGCCAAGAATGACCAGAGCATCAGCCCGACCCGTTCGCTCGTGGCCATGATCTTCGGCTGGCTGATCATCGTTCCGCCCTTCATCGCCATGTACAACACGGCAAAGCACGTGCAGGATCTGGAGACGCGACGAGGGGTCGTCCAGACTGTTGAGCCGGCCCTCGCCGTCGTGCTGATGCTCCTGCTCTCATTCGCGAACGGGATCTACGTGCAGGAGCACCTGAACCGTGCGTGGGGCACCACGGCGGCTCCAGCACGATTTCGCACAGGCCCCGGTCTCGAGCCGACAGCCTCGTAAACGGGGGAGCAGGTTGGCCCGAGTCCAGCTCAAGAAGATTGGATGGGAGGTCGCTTTGAACAGGAACAGACTGCTTCTTTGGATCGCGGCGGGATTCGTCGCGTTTCCGCTCGCTGGGATCGCGGCGCGAGCGATCGGGTCCATCGAGGGGCTGATGACGGCCTTCGCGGCGGGAGCCATTGCGGGCGCAGTGATCGGTGCTGCGCAATGGCTGGTGCTCCGCGGGATCGGCATCGATACCCGGTGGATCGTCGCGACGGCGGGCGGGTTCGGCGTTGGAATGGCGGTCGGCGTGGCCGTCTTCGGCTATGGAACCGGGACGGCTGACGTCGCCGCCGTCGGCGCCGCGAGTGGGCTCGGCATCGGGATCGCTCAGTGGCCGCTCCTGTACGATCGCGTGCGGGCGAGCGCCTTGTGGATGCCTGCCATCGCAGGCCTGTGGGCGATCGGTTGGGCCATATCGACAGGGATCGGCGTCGACCTGACGACCCGGCGCTGGGCCGTGTTCGGAGTCTCAGGCGCCGTCACCGTGGCTGTGCTGTCGGGCGCATTGCTGTGGGCGCTTCAGAAGAGGAGTCCGGCCACCCCGAAGGCGGTGGCCGTATAACCACGGAGATCTGGGCGGCGATCATTCTGATCGCCGCCCCGCTGTGGTTCAATTTTACGTTCGCCCTGCTCGGAAGGCGATTCGACTACCCGGACATCCTGCGACGGCCCACCGAAGAGATCCTGGAGCGGTTCCGGGCGGGAGGTCCCTCCCTGATCCTGTTGTGGTGGGCATTCATGCTCTCCGGGCTCCTGATGATCGGTGCCGCGGTGGTGCTGTCACAGGCGCTCGGCTTCAGAGGCGTCCTGCCGGTGGCGACGACGATCGGCGTCCTCGCCGGCCTGGTGCAGATGCTCGGGCTCCTTCGGTGGGTGTATCTCGTGCCGAACCTCGCACGGGCCTACGCCGACCCCCAGTCGAGCCCGGTGCAGCGCGAAGCCACCGCGGTGATCTTCCGGGCCTTCCATCAGTACCTAGGCGTCGGGGTGGGAGAGCACCTGGGGTACCTGTTGACCGGTGTGTGGTCGATCCTCGTCGGGATCGCGATCGCCATCGCGCCTGGGAGCACGCTTCCGGGCTGGCTCGGCTGGCCCGGGATACTGATCGGCGCCGGGCTGGTGGTGAGCTCGGCGGAGTTCCTCGGGCCGAACGAAGAGCGAGGATGGGCGCTGGCGGGGGCGGCGACGCCCATCCTGTACATCGCGTGGTCCGTCTGGTTGCTCGGGCTGGGCATCGCTCTGATCGCATGACTCCCTTCCGGCCGCTGCCACCCCCAGGAGCTCCGAGCTCGGAGTTCATGAGAATCCAACAGCAAGGAGAGAAACGATGAAGGCCATAGTCCAAGACACGTACGGCTCGGCGGATGTTCTCGAGCTCACAGATATCGACACACCGATGGTCGGCGACGACGACGTGCTTCTCCGCGTTCACGCGGCGAGCGCACACATCGGGGACTGGCACTTCATGACGGGCCTGCCGTACCTGTTCCGCATCGCGGGCTCCGGGCTCCGCGCACCCAAGGCCCGCATTCGGGGCATCGATGTGGCCGGTCTCGTCGAGTTGGTCGGCAAGAATGTGACGCAGTTCCGGTCGGGCGATGAGGTGTTCGGTACCTGCGACGGCTCATTCGCCGAGTACGCGACCGCTCGAACGGACAAGGTTGCGCCCAAGCCGACGAACCTCACCTTCGAGCAGGCGGCGACCGTTCCCACCTCCGGCTCCGCGGCGCTCCAGGGTCTGCGCGATAAGGGGAAGGTGCACCCGGGGCAGAAGGTGCTGATCATCGGGGCGGCGGGAGGCGTCGGATCATTCGCCGTGCAGATCGCCAAGGCGTTCGGAGCCCACGTCACCGGCGTGTGCAGCACGAGGAAGGTGGAGTTGGTCCGATCGATCGGCGCGGACGATGTCATCGACTACACGCGCGAAGACTTCGCCGACGGGGCGCACCGCTACGATCTCATCTTCGACACCGCGGGGAACCGTTCCGTGTCACACCTCCGGCGGGCCCTCGCCCCCCGAGGGACCCTCGTCATCGTCGGAGGCGAAGGGGGCGGACGGTGGTTCGGAGGCATTGATCGCCAACTCCAGGCGCTCCTGTTGTCACCGTTCGTGAGCCAGAAGCTGGGCACGTTCATCGCGAAGGCGAAGGGCGAGGACCTGGTCGTGCTCAAGGACCTGATCGAGGGCGGCAAGGTCACGCCGGTCATCGACTCGACGTATCCGCTCAGTGAGGTCCCCGAGGCCATCCGTCATCTGGAAGAGGGACACGCCCGAGGAAAGGTCGTGATCACCGTCTAAGGCGTTCAAGGAGTTCTTATCAACCAAGCTCGAGTCCTCGATGAGATGCTCCCAGCGGCCTTCCACCGCACGGAGGTCCATGCCAACAACCCGCTCGAGACCGACCATGGGCGGTTGAAGGCACGACTTCGCCCGATGCGCGGGCTGAAGCGAGACCGCACCGCCAGGGTCATCGTCGCCGGTCATGCCCTCGTCCAGAACCTCCGCAGGGGCTTCTACGATCTCGGCACCGGCGTTCCTTCTGCTGCCCGCCTTGCCGACGCCTTCACCGAGCTCGCCCTCGTCACGAGATACCTGCCCGCGCGGACTGGTCCACCGCGTCCGGATTTCAGCCAACGCAACAGTGCCGCGATAGACGCTAGTGAGGTGGAAATCGACCGCCTTCACGGTGACGAAGAGGGCCTGCGCGATCTCCTTGTTGGACAAGCCCGCACCCGCAGCCGCAGTTATTCTTCGTCGTCTTCGTCCCACTTCCGCCAGTGTCCGAGATGCCGCTGCCGTGGCCATGGCCGCCTGTCTTTCAGGGCCCACACGATGACCTGCACGATGGTCACCGCGAACAGGATGACCGCCGCGAGCAGGACCAGCTTCAGCACGTTCGCCACCGTCTCGGCATGGATCGGGTTCGCCGCCCTCGCGGAAGACTAGTGCTCCAGGTCGGAGGGAAACAACAAGTTGAACCAGGGTGCGGGAAGGGGGGTTCGATTCCTGCCGGGGGCACCATTCCTAACTGGGGAAGATCCCGTGGAGTGGCGCGCTGTAACCGTCGTGCGCGGGACGAGGGCGCTGCGGCCGATCAGAACAATCACGATGATTCCCACGATCGCGAGTCCACCGACAGCCGCAAGCATGTGCCTCTCTCCGACAACCGGAGCGTACCCAGGCTGGGCTCGACACGAGTCCAGATGTAGAGCACCTCTGCCGGAATCCCACTGAGCCCGGGTGTACACTGATCGACCGAGGCCCCTAGTGGCGGTCTTTCTGGATCACCGCCGCCACCCTCTCCGCTCCGAGATAGCTACCTCGCGCGCCGAGGCCGCCGCAAGAAGGTTCGGGATGGAGGAACGATGACCAGAGCGTCGGGCATGGGACTTCTAGTGCTTGGCATCGTGCTCGGGACCGTCGGCGCGATCATGAGGTTCGCCGTCAAAGTGCACACGACGGGGTTCAACATCCACGAGGCCGGGGTCATCCTCCTTGTGGTCGGGATCGCGGCCGCCGTAGTAGGTCTGGTCTTGCTCGTCATCGGCAGCAGGAGCCGGAGCGCGATGAAGGAGAGCGTCCAGGAGACGCCCACCGGTCAGGTGCGGACCGAGGAACGGTTCGATTCCAGCTCGGACCTGTAGACGCACCCGACCGCAAGGCGGCGGGTTGCACTCACGGCTTCCGGGCCATTGTGGTCTGCGTGGATCCCCGTGCCGTGGATCGCACGTTTGCCGGGCGGGCATTCGACGAAGGCTTCCTGGGTGACCTGCCTTAAGGCGTGGACCCGTGCGGGGAGAACGGCGAGTTCCACACCTTCGTCCACGACGACCCCCCCGTTCCGCGCGCCGATTGCCTGTCGCACCCGGCGAGATCGAGGTGGGGGCTAGCTCACGGGTAAGCCGAGGGAGCGCCGACGCTGTCGCGAGCCCGACGGGATCCCTGGGTACGAACTTCGCGAGCCCGCTTGCGATCAGTCGGTGAGAAGGACTTCGGGGTGGATGCGAGACGGTGCGTGCTGCTCCCTCTCCGTCATCGTCTCTACCGCGCTGCGACGTCCGAGGGCGTCGTCCTCGACCGCACGATCAGGCGATCTCTATCAGCTTCGCGCTGCTTCGGAGACTGGCCCGGTCCGCGTGACCCGGAAGAGGGTGACCGGTCCCGGCAGCCCCTTGAGCTCCGCATCCTCGATCCGTTCAAACGCGAACGCCGCGGCGCCGGCCGACTCGGCGACGGCTTCGCTCGCGAGGACCTCGCCGGGATCCGCGACGTCCGCGATACGCGAGGCCAGGTTCACCGTCTGCCCGAAGACGTCGAGGTCCCGCTCGATCATGGGTCCGGTGTGGACCCCCGCGTGCGGCGAGAGCGCACCCTCGCCGCTCATCGTCTCCACGAGGTCGAGCGCGGCATCCACGGCAATCGTCGCATCGGTGAGGCGCAGCATCGCTCCATCACCCAGGAGCTTCACGAGACGCCCGCCGTGGCGGGTCGCGGTGGCATCAGCGTGGCGCTGAAGCGACGTTGCCGCGGCCATCGCGGACTCATCGCCGCGCTCAATCGTGAGGCGCGTGAAGCCTGACAGGTCGACGAATACGATCGCGGGCGGACTCGGCGGTTCCGGGATCGGCGCGAGCCCACGAGAGGCGAGGAACCGCTCGAACCCCTCGACGATCCCGCTCACGCTGCGGTGCTCCAGGTATCGAGCGCTCAGCCACGTGAACATCTCCGGTGCCAGTCGGGTCACCTTCATGAATGCGACGCGCACGTCGTCGGGGAACTCCTCCAACTCGCCGCGGAGCAGTCGCTCGCGCGCTGGCTCGGCGAGTTGCTCGTCTTGGAGGTCCATCCACCCGAGCATCGCCGCCCGGGCTCCCTGCGCCATCAGCCTGGCCGACCGGATCAATGAGTCCCCGTCCGGCGTCATCGCCCACGCATCGAGGAAGCGTTCGAACATCCCCTCCTCGTCGAGGTGGATCGGCGCTAAGGGGTCGGGCTTGGGCAGTCCGAGTACCTCGTAGACCGCCGGGAGAAGCTCGGCCCTTGGCCCCGCGCTTGCCTGGAACTCCGCAAAGGTCCTCGCGGACAGGGACCCTGGCTCGTGGGGCAGGTACTCGTCCGTCCGTTGGAACCGCAGCAGTCCCTCGGTGGCCGCGCGTTCGATCGACTCATCCGGGACACCAGTCTCGAGTAGAGCTGACGTCATCTTGACCGCGAGCACGGCTCCGTACGTGAACCGGCCGTGGTCGTCAGGTGTGATCAGCCCGATCCCCGCCATCCATTGCACGCGTTCCTTCGGGCACGCGGCCTCCACGGCGACCTCCGCGGCGGAGTAGGTCGTAGGCACGAGCTGTATCGTAGCGAGCCTTCACATGCCGATCATCGGGACCTGATCGGAAGGAGCCCAGTGATGAGTTGGCCCGCCCTAGACTCGCTCGCTGTGGCCATGATCCAGCTGAGTCGATCCTCGCCATCGGATGGGCTCGCCCGCCGCCCGTGGCGCGAGGTCGCGGAGGGTGCAGGGCTGTTCCCCCGTTCTATCTCGGCTTGTACGCGGTCGAAAGCGCTCCGCGTTCCGCCGGCCTCCGGGTACGAGGAGGCGCTCGCCCCACCTGGTGCCGGCCCGTTCGTGCTCGCGATCGTGCTCGCCGCCGCCGTAGCGTTCTCCGAAGAGACGATCTTCCGCGGCGAATTGATGCAGAGGCTGTAGCAGGCGACCGGGAGCGCCGGTGCCTCCCCCGTTCCGCTCAGGGAACCAACGTAGGACCGATCTCCGGTATTCGACGTACGTCTCTCAGAACCGACGACGGAGCGTCGGCTCCTCATAGCCGATCACGAACAAGTGGAAGGAGATCGCCGCCGCCCGCGAGTACACACGATCAGCGGCGACGAGAGGAACAGCCAACCGCGGGCCATGCCACCGCGTGCGAACTCTTCCCCCCATCGTGACGGGGGGTTGTCGACCCCTAAGCCCGACCGGATGTGGTGCTCGGCGTGATGCGCGTGCTCCCTCCTTGCCGAGCAAGACCAGACAACCTGGCTTAAGCCTCGCTCGGTGGCGCGGGCATTTCCATCAGGCCGAGCTGCGCCATGGTTCCCATCATGTCGTAGACGCCATAGTGCTCGGAGTTCTGTCCGGCGTCGTTGAACGTGAACACGTCGATCGCGTCCAACCTGAACGGTTTCCCGGTCGGCGACATCCCCGGCATGAACCCCATCGTGTCGGTACCGGTCATCGTGCTGTGGACCGCCACCTTGTTCCCGGAGGCGATGACCTCCTCGACCTCGATGTGCATGTCGGGGGTCTGCGACCGCATCATGTTGAACATCGCGATCGCGCCCGCCTTGTCGGCCGTGCCTCCGGGCATAGGCGAGCGCTCGACGTAGTCCTCCGAGAGGGT
>DASPWN010000103.1:0-4509 GCA_035637835.1 Actinomycetota bacterium
CTTGCGCGAGGCGTAGATCAGCGACGGGTCGATCCCTGCCCGACGCATGGCCATCTCGCTCATCGCGATGAACAGGGCCTCACCGTCCTCGCCCAGGGGCCGAGGCTCCTCCGCGGTCGGATCGAAGAACACGGGGTCGTCGGGCCCAGGGTCTCGGCCGAAGCGTTCCCGGAACTCCCGCCGAAGCGCTTCCAGGGTCTCTCGAGACGCCTCGCGCTGCCGCACGTCGCGGTCCGGTCTCGGACTTTCGACGCCGACCGGGCTCGCATGGACGGTGAGCGCGACCGCACGACCGGAACTCGAGCGGCTGGCACGCGACCGGGACGATCGATCACCGACTCGATTTCTACTCCGAGAAGCCAGCTCGACCTCCGTTGGTAGAAAGTTGGTAGAAAGTTTCCGCCGACCCCTCACTCCGACAGACGCCAAACATGGCGCCTGACCTGCGGTTTCCTTCGTCGCGGGGACGGGATTTGAACCCGTGACCTCTGGGTTATGAGCCCAGCGAGCTACCGGACTGCTCCACCCCGCACGCCGATGCTAGCAACCCCCGCCCCGAGCGCCAAGCCCCTCGACTCGACTGCGAGATCTCAACCTTCACATATCGTTAACGTGGTGGAGGCTTCGTCCCCGCTCCCCGCCGGTACTCTCGAAGACATGGATCGACCGATCGGCATCCCCAGCAACCCGAACGACGAGTCCCCCCGCAAGGCTGTGCTGGCGCTCGTGGCCCACGACGAGAAGAAGGACGACCTCCTCCGCCTGGCCAAACGATATCGCTCCAGCCTGACCCGGCTGCACCTGCTAGCCACGTCCCATACCGGAACTCTCCTCTCGGAGGAGGTTGGCCTTCCCGTCGAGCGGTTCCGGAGCGGGCCCGAAGGCGGCGACATGCAGATCGGCGCTCGGATCGTCCAGGGGGATGTGGACGCCGTCGTGTTCCTCCGCGATCCCCTGACCGCCCATCCCCACGAGCCGGACATCCAGGCGCTGGTGAAGGTCTGCGACGTGCACGGGGTGCCCGTGGCCACCAACCTCGCGTCGGCGGAGATCCTCCTTCGGTCGCTCTCGCAGGCCATCTGGTGGGGGCGGGACGCGGCGGCCGCATCCCACGCCTAGGGCGCAGAGAGCACCCGTCCATCCGAAAGGCTCAGCCGGACGGGCTCGGCGTGGGCGACACGGTGGGCGTGGGCGACACGGTGGGCGAAGGTGACGCGGTGGGCGAAGGCGACGGCGAGCCAGTGCCGGTCCTCGCCGCCAGCTGCCCGGCCCGCCGGATGGCCGCTTGGGCAGCGTTCACCTCGTCCTGGTAGGTCGCGAGATCGCCGGCCTTGAGCGCCGCGTCGGCCGCGGCGAAATGGTCCAAGGCCCGTTGCAGGAGCTGCGCGATCTGCCGTTGGAGGCTTCCTCCCGGCGTCGGGCCCCCGCCCCCACCTTCCGGCGGCACGACCTGCGCCCCGAATGAGTCGTTCAGCGCATCCGTCAACGTGCTGCCCAGCCCCACGTCTCCTCCATTGGTCACCAGGACCCGCTTCAACTCGGGGATGGCGGTCTCTTGCGCGGACCGGACGTACACAGGCTCGACGTAGAGGAGGCCGTCCCCCACGGGGATGATCAGGAAATCGCCGAACCTGATCTGAGAGCCGCTCTGGCCGAACAGGGTCTGGTCGGCGGAGAACCTGGGATCCTGGCGCATCCGGGCGAACACCTGCGACGGCCCGTCCACGTTCTGGCCGGGAGGGAACTCGTACGCCACGATCTTCCCGTAGTCGGGACCTGCATCGGACTTGGCCGCCATCCAGGCCACCACGTTCTGGCGCCCTTGGGGGTTGAACGGCAGGACCAGCACGAACGATTCCTCCGCGTCACCGGGGAGACGCAAGAGCAGGTAGTACGGCCGCATCGGGACGTTCACATTGCTGTCGGTATTCGCGGGGATCGTGGGGTCGAACGGGACCTGCCAGAAGTCCTGCTTCTGGTAGAAGACGCTCGAATCCGTGACGTGATAGTTGGCGAACTGCTCCGCTTGCACCTGAAACAGGTTCTCCGGATAGCGGAAGTGCGCGGCCAGCTCTGAAGGCGCCTGGTCGATCGGTGTGAGCAGGTCGGGGAAAGCCTTCTCCCACACCTTGATGATGGGGTCCGTCGTATCGGCGACGTAGTACGTCATCGTGCCGTCGTACGCGTCGACGACCACCTTCACCGAGTTGCGGATGTAGTTCGCCGTTCCATGCAGACCGCTCAGGCCGGGGCCGAGCGGGGTGGCCTGGTCCAGGGCGACCTCCTGCGAGTACGGGTAACCGTCGGTTGCTGTGTAGGCATCCCAGATCCAGACCACCCGGCCATCGACGATGGCCGCGTACGGGTCGGAGTCGAACGTGAGGAACGGCGCGGCCTTCCGGACGCGATCCTCGATGTCCCGGTAGATCAGGATCCGCGAGTTGTCCTGGATGAGCCCGGAGATCAGCAGGTTGACGTCGCGGAATCGCCAGGCGAACAGGGCGCGCTTGAAGAATCCCCCGATGGGGATGCCGCCCTTCCCTTGGTAGGTGCTTGACACTTGCTGGCTGCTGCCTTCCGTGGCGGCGTAGTCGAGCTCCTTGGTCCCGGTGTCCACCACGACGAACGGGGTGGCGGCCGTGTTCTCGCCGTAGTAGATGCGCGGCTGGGCGTCGAGCGGCGGCTGTCCGACCGGCGGGATGTCCGACAGCGTGAACTGCGGCGCGCCCTCGGCGGTGGCCGTGTTCACGGGCGCCGCGACCGCGCCGAAACCGTGGGTGTACACCAGGTGTTTGTTCTGCCACGTCGCGCCTCCACCGGGGATGGAGTCCTGATTGACCTCGCGGGCCGACAGCATGACCACGCGTCGCTCGCCGTTCAGGTCGTACCGGTCGACGTCGACGTCCTGGAACACGTAGTACTGCTTGATCCGCTGGAGGGACTCGTAGTTCTCCCGGAGGATGTCCGGCCGCCACAGCCGGATGTTGGACACGGTGGCGTCGTTCGCCTCGACCTCCTGCGGGGTCACACTGGCGGCGACCGTGCGTTGTTGAGCCTGGATCACGTCAAGGCCGAACGCCGTGCGCGTGGCCGCGATGTTCCGGTCGATGTACGGGCGCTCCCGTTGCAACTCCTGGGGCCCAACCTGGAACCGCTGGACGAACGCCGGATAGGCCGCGCCGGCGGTGATCGACACCAGTGCCAACAGGCCGAGAGCGATGACGGGGATGGCCCAACCTCGCATCCGGATATTCACCAGGAACAGGATCGCGCACGCGACGGCGATGAACGTCAGGATGCGAAGCGCCGGAAGCTGCGCCTTCACGTCGGTGAACGAAGCGCCCTCCACGACCCCCCGACGCGACGTCAGCAGGTCGAACGTTCCGAGGTAGTACCCCCACGCCTTCGTCAGCACGATCAGCCCGAGCAGGACCGACAGGTGCGCCTTGACCTGCGGCGTGACCTTCTCGGTGAAGGCGGGGGCCTGGGGCCGGATCCCACCCCAGAGGTAGTGGGCGACCGCCGTGATGAACGTGATCCCCACCAGCGAGGAGAACAGCCACCCCTGGACGAACTCCAGCCAGGGAAGGCCGAAGACATAGAACGCCGGATCCCGGTGGAACAGGGGGTCCGTCGAACCGAACGTGATGCCCGAGGAGTTGCGCCACAACAGGAACGTCCTCCACTGCGTGGTCACCCCCAGGCCGACGAACAGGGCGATGACGCCCGCGATCACCGGGAGGAGCCACCAGGCGTACGGTTCGAACGCCAGCCGGTACCGCTCGATCACTTCCTGCTCGGGGCCGATGGCCCGGTAGCTCGGCGTGAGGAGCCGGACGATCAGCAGGTTCGCGTACAGGATGGCGAAGAACGCGGCCCCGAAGATGAGGCCGAGAGCGATCTTGGTCCGAAGGATCGTCCAGAAGACCTGGCTGAAGCCGACCTCTCGGAACCACAACAGGTCGACGAAGAACCCGGACAGCGCAGTGAAGGCGACAAGGAGAAGCACCAGCGCGACCCCGGCGATGATCAGCCACCGCCGGCCGCGTCCGGCTTGGACGACGCGCGCCACACCCGTCCTTTCGGTTCCGGGAACGCGTCAGCCTATCACCAGGGCTTCGGTCGGGCTGAGGCGAATCACGATCCGCTCCGCAGGTAATCCACGGCGCCTCGGAACGACGAGACCGGGACGAGGACCATGCCGTCGCCCCCCGCCGCCCTCGCCGCGGCGGCGTTGCCTGCCGGAACGAGGAACACCGAGGCTCCCGCATGTTCGGCGGCAACGACCTTCTCCTCGATGCCGCCGATGGGGTAGACCGTGCCGTCCAATCCGATCTGTCCCGTCCCGGCGATGGTCCGGCCCGCGGTCAGGTCGCCCGGGGTGAGGAGGTCGTACAGCCCAAGGGCCCACATCAGACCGGCCGAGGGACCCCCGACATCCCCGCTCTCGATCAGCACCCCGAACGGGAAGTTCGAGATGAGCGACACTCCAACCAAGGGTTCGTCCCT
>DASPWN010000104.1:0-26180 GCA_035637835.1 Actinomycetota bacterium
CCGGTTCTGGCTCATCATGATGATCGGGGCCTGGAGGCCGGCGAGGGCCGACAGCACCAGGTTGAGCGCGATGAACGGGTAGGGGTCGAACTGCTTGTGGTGCAGCAATCGGGCCAGGAACACCGCATTCAGCACCATCCAAGCGAGGATCAGCCCGAGGAAGACGAAGATGAACGGCCAGGACCCGCCGAACTTGGCGACGGCGTCGGCGACGCGCTCCCCGAACGTACGATCCTCGTGGACCTCCTTCACCGCCGGGTTTCGATGATCGTGGCGTTCGGACCATGGAAAGGCAGACCGTCGCCGTCGCGACCTCCGACCCGTCTCGACCGACGTACTCATCTCCACAACCGCCTCCTCACTCACGGGGGTAGATAGCGGAGGCGAGCCTACGACGTTGCCAGGCGGTCCTAGTGGAAGGAGTGGCCGCAGGCGCAGGAGCCCTGCGCGGCCGGGTTGTCGATGGTGAACCCCGACGCCTCCAGGCTGTCCACGAAGTCGATCTTCGCCTGCGTCAGGTAGGGGGCACTCATCTTGTCCACGACCAGCCGGACGCCGAACTGGTCGGCGGTGACATCCTTGTCGGACAGCTGGTCGTCCAGGTACATGGCGTACCGGAGGCCCGAGCACCCGCCCGGCTGGACGGCCACGCGGAGCGAGATGTCGGCTCGGCCCTCCTCCTCGAGGAGCTCCTTCACCTTGCCGGCTGCGGTCTGTGTCAGCTGGATCATCGGTCCTCCGGTCCGTGTTTGGGGGCGTTGCCCAACCATTCTAGCGGCTCGATGCGACGTTCCGGCCCTACGTGCTTTCCTCCCTGAAGTCGGCGGGACCGGCCCCCGTCGCGGCCCGAAGCTCCTCCGGGGTCGTCCGGAACACCGAGTCGGGGGTGCCGGCGGCCGCCCAAATCTCCCCATAGCCGAAGAGGTCCTGGTCGATGAACGCCGACAGCTGCCTGGGGTGCCCGAACGGGGGCGTGCCCCCGATGGCATACCCAGTGGCGGCCCGGACCTCGTCGGCGTTCGCCCGCCTGGCCTCCGCCGCGCCCGCCAGCTCCGCCAACTTCGCGGTATCCACGCGATTGGCTCCGGACGTGAGCGCGAGGACGGCGCGGCCGTCGGCCATGAACACGAGGGATTTCACGATCTGTCCGATGTCGCATCGAAGGGCCCGGGCGGCATCGGCCGCCGTCTTCGTCCCTTCGGGGAACCGGCGAACCTCCACCTCGTGCCCGAGCACCTTTGCGGCTTCCAGGAACCGGTCGATGGCTCCGCTCATTGGCTGGACGATAGGCTGGGAAGCCCGGCGGCAACCTCCTCGGCGAGATCCTCGAGCGCCGCCCGGGCGTCGGTCATCGCCCGTTCCTCACCGAACCGGCCGACGAGGTCGAACACCGGGACGTCGGTCGGTCGGATCTCGGCTCGCCCGCACAGGACGATGGCCCGAACCCCCGATGCCCGGGCGGCCCCGATCACGCCGTCGGGCACCTTCCCGTGGAGGGATTGCTGGTCCAGCGACCCCTCCCCGGTAACGACCAGATCGGCCGCCGCCAGACGGCCCACCAGGTCCACTACATCCATCACCAACTCGACCCCCGGCCGCAGATGCGCGCCCAAGAATGCCACCATGCCGGCCCCAAGCCCGCCCGCCGCACCGCCTCCGGCGAGATCGCGCACGTCCAGCCCGAGGTCCCGGAAGATCACGGCGGCCAGGTGGCCGAGGGCCCGGTCCAGCAGCAGGACGTCGTCGGAGGTCGCGCCCTTCTGCGGCCCGAAGACGACGGAGGCCCCCCTGGGACCCGTGAGCGGGTTGTCCACGTCGCAGACCACGAGGAAACGCGTCCGCCTGACGGCGGGGTCCAGTCCCGAGACGTCGATCCGCTCCAGACCGAGCAGCGCCTCGCCGCCCGGACCGATCTCACCACCGGCTGAGCTCAGCAGCCGAACCCCGAGCGCCTGCGCCAGGCCGGCTCCCCCGTCGTTCGTGGCGCTTCCTCCGATGCACACGATGACCTCGGCCGGCCCGTGGCCCAGGGCAGCGCGGATCAGTTCGCCGGTTCCGCCGGTGGAGGTCCGTTTGGGGTCGCGGCGGGCCTCCCCGATCAGCGCGAGCCCGGAGGCCCTTGCCATCTCCACCACGGCCGTCACACCGGACGGTCCGGAGACGATCCCGTACTCGGCATCGACCGGATCGTCCAGTGGACCGTGGACCCTCGCCCGGTGGCGCGCCCCGCCCAGTGCTTCGACCATGACGTCCAGCGTGCCCTCCCCGCCATCGGCCATGGGCACCTCGACGACCGTGTCGCCCGGACGGGCCCGGCGCCACCCCGACGCCACCGCGTGAGCGGCCTGGACGGCCGTGAGTGTCCCGCGAAACTTGTCCGGCGCGATCAGGACCCGCATCGGCCCGAGGGTACAATCCGCCGCGGCGCGGGCCGGACGTCGATTCACGACCAGGAGAGCGGGGTGAGCCTGAACCGCACTGAGTTGCTGGGCATCGCGCAGGCCGAGCGAGAGCGGCTGGGCCGTACCGTCCAGTACACGGCGCCCGACGCCTGGGACCGGGACAGCGTCTGCGCTGGGTGGCGCAACCGCGACATCATGGCTCACCTGGCCGCCCAGGAGACTGCCGCAGCCCAGGTCGTGGGGGGCGATCCGGCGGTCGAGTTCGAAGCGTTTCGCGAGGCCAACGACGGCGAGTTCTGGGTGAACGGGTTCAACGAGTGGGCCGTGGCGGTGCGGAACGAACTCCCCACCCGGCAGATCCTCACCGACTGGGGTCGGGGAGCCGACGCGTTCCTGTCTCGGGCGGGCCTCATCTCCGATGACGAGTGGCTGGGGACCCGGGTCCCGTGGGTGGCCGGCGAGATCGGAGTCCGGTATCTCATCCAGTCCCGGATCATTGAATGGTGGCTCCACGGGGAGGACATCCGCCTCGGCGTGGGCCTGGAGGAAAACCTCCAACACTGGCCTATCTACCTCATCAACGACATGGGCATCCGGATGCTGCCGTATGCCCTGTCCCTGGCCGGCCTGTCCTTCCCCGGGAAGAGCATCCAGGTGGACCTGGAAGGCGTGGGCGAGGGGAGCTGGCACTGGGGCCTGGCCGCACGAGAGTCGCCGCCGGAGGACAAGAAGCCGGACGCCTTCATCGATGGCCGGGCGCCCGCGTTCGCCCTCGTCGCCGGGCGGCGGGTTCCCGCTGAGCACTACCTCGACGAGGGGAACCTCGTGATCGGGGGGGACGAGGACCTCGCGACCCTCGTCCTCGAGCACATCCGGGCCTACGTCGAATAGGGCACGACCCACCACCGTCTAGCAGAGCCGGGCCCGGTTCCCATGCGTACTCCTTCCGAGTACCGTGCTGCGCGTGCGATCGAAGGAGAAGCGTCCGGACGATTCGCTGATGCGATCGTTCGGCCAACGGGACCCGGCGGCGGCCGAGGTCCTGTACGAGCGGTTCGCTGCGCGCATCTACGGCCTGGGGATCGTGATGCTGGGGAACGAGCCGGCGGCGCAGGACCTGGTGCAGGACACGTTCGTGAAGCTGTGGCGAAGCGCCGACCGATTCGACCAGGCCCGGGGGCGGCTCGACACGTGGGTGCTCCTGGTCGCGAGGAGCCTGGCCATCGACGCGCTCCGCCGGCGGGTCCTCGAGGCGCGGACGGCCGAGGCCGCCCACACTGGGGTCGACGTCTCACAGGAACCCGGCCCCGACGAAGTGGCCGAGACGGGTGACCTGGCGGCCAGGGCCCGCCGGGCCATGACCACGCTCTCGCCCGGGCAGCGTGCGGCGCTCGAGCTCGCGTACTTTGGCGGCAAGACCAGCGCCGAGGTCGCCGAGCTCGAAGGCATCCCGCTCGGGACGGCCAAGACCAGGATCAGGACCGCCCTGTTGAAGCTGCGAGAGGCGCTGGAGGAACGGCGTGACATGTGACGAGGCACGCGACCAGCTGGCCGAGCATCTGCTGGGGACGCTGGACGAGCCGGCCGACATGCAGGTGCGCCGGCATCTCCGCGGCTGCTCCGGTTGCCGCAGGGACATGGCCGCGCTCGCCGAGGGCATGAGCACCTTCGCCAGGGCCGCCCACGAGCTGGCTCCTCCAGAGGAGCTGAAGGAGCGGGTCCTGTCGGAGCTGCAGGGCGACTGGGCGGAGGATACGGCCCCGAGCGGGTCCGGTCGACGCCCGATCCGGTGGGTGGCATGGGCCGCGGCCGTGATGCTGGTGGCCGGCTCCGCGACCTGGGCGCTGTGGTCCAACGACCGCGCCGCCCGGTACGAGGGCCAGGCGACCAAGTATGCGACGCTCCTGGAATCGCTCGGGGGCGAGAACGTTCGCGTGGCCAACCTCCACCCGCAGGGATCCCAGCAGCTCGAGGGAAGCGCGGTGGTCTACGACTCGAAAGTGGAGCAGTCCTGGGTGCTGGTCCTGGTTCGAGCTCCGGGCATGGAGGGCCAGGCCACCGTCACGCTGTCCACCCGGGACGGCCGAACCATCCAGTTGCATGCGATGGAGTTCAGCTCCGGCGGCGAAGCTTCGAGCTGGCTCGTCACGTCCTCGAACCTCCGGCCGTTCGAGACCGTGATGGTCCGGGACGAGTCCGGAGCGACCATCGCGACTGGATCCGTATCCGGCGACTAGCGCGAGATCGTCAGACGCTTGATAGAGCGCGGATAGGCGCCGAACCGGTACTTGTAATCGTACTCCCCCTTCAGCATGTCGAACCCGCTGCACCCGCCCTCGATGGCGATCCGGATATCCTCGGCCACCAGCACCATCCCCGGCGAGAGGTGCCGCCACGAGCGATCGAAGGCCGAGTTGTACAGGTAGTAGATCCCCTCGAACCGGAAGCCCACCGTCCCGGCCACCTTCTCCGCCCCGACCTCGATGAAGGTCAG
Organism: Actinomycetota bacterium; assembly: GCA_035637835.1. GTDB lineage: Bacteria > Actinomycetota > UBA4738 > UBA4738 > HRBIN12 > AC-69. The sequence goes on from DASPWN010000104.1 coordinate 4,897, forward strand.
GTTGAAGATCCCCCGTGGGAGGAACTCCTCCCCCAGCCTGCGGAAGAAGATCTCCATGCCCGACTGGAGGAACACGCCCTTGGGCCCGTCGCTCCGCTTGTGCAGTTCTACGAACCGATCGAGGTATTCCGCCAATGTGTCCGTGTGGGCCAGGCAGATCCGGTATGGCCCGGCCTCCGCCTCAAGCTTGCGGGCCTTGCGCCGGATCTCGTGTCGGAGCTTCGCGGGGAGCGCATTCAGGTACTCGTCGTACGAGCCCGGGAGTGGCAGGAAGGGAGCGACCCCATTGGTGTCGTCGACCACCTCGACGTGGAATCCTTGCGCCGCAGCGGCTTCGGCCAGCCGCTGGAGCCACTGGCGATCCTCCGGCAGGCCCCGGAGGTCCGCCTCCAACCAGTCGTCACGCCGCTCCAGCGCCGCCAGGAGCTCTTTGGCGAAACCGCCGGCAGCGTCGGGGAGGGCGACCGGCCCCATGTAGTCGGTGACCTCGGTCCCTCCGAGGAACCGGAGACTCGCGCCCGAGCGCTCGAACGCCGCTGCACCGACCTGGGCCCCGTCCTCCTCGGCGAAGGCCAGGAGCAACTGCTCCTGCCCATCGACGAACTCTTCCCAGTACAGCTTGAGGAATTGCGGCGTGTGGAAGAACGTCCCCGCCGGGTCCGCCGTGACCAGGTTCGACCAGTCCCGGCGAACGAAGTCCCGCCCGTCCTTGGAGAACACGATCTCCATGGCGCTAGCGGTCCAGGACGAAAACAGAGTGAGGGTAGGTCCCGAGGGTCGGCCACATCGGCCGATACGTCTCGACGTGGGCGATCGAGACGTCCCGCTCCTTGAACAGCGTCGTCCACTGCTCGACGTCTCGGAACGTGAACGGCGTGGGAACGTCGTGGCGGACGTTCAGAAGCCAATCCCAAGCCGTGTTGAGCGCGCGATCCAGCTTTGAATTCGGCGTGTCTTCGGCGATGATCACGCGCTCTCGGGCGATCCGCAGCGCCTCGTCGAGCAGGTGCTCCTGTTCGCTCCACCGCTCCATGTGGTGGAACACGAACATCAGCAGGACGACGTCGAACGAGGCATCTTCGAACGGCACGCGGACGGGATCGGACTGGAGGACGAACGGCAGCGTGGCATCGCGGTTGCCGTAGTCGACCAGGTCGCACAGCGTGGGGCGGACACCAGCCTTGTCGCGGAGCCACCGGGCCATGAACCCCGTTCCCGCACCGAGGTCGAGCATGGTCTGCCCCGTCCGAAGATGCGGGACGATGCGGTTCCCCTCCTCGTTCTCCCGCAGGAACATGCGGTCAACTCTAGCGGCTCCCCAGGAGAGGGCCGCATCGGCGTCACCAGGATCCGCCGCCCCCGCCGCCCCCGCCTCCGCCCGCGGAGCCGCCGCCGAAACCGCTTCCCCCCGAACCCGAGGGCGTCGAGGCGATCGTGCCCGCGGTGGTCACGGTGAACCCGTCCATTGCGTCGAAGAACGCGCCGTAGGCGAAGGCGTTCGACGAGACGTACCACGACGTGTCCGGCGGGGGTTCGCCGAGGACCTCGAACGCCCGAGCCCACTTCTCGGTCAGGCCGAACACGATCGCGTAGGGGAGGTACCGAGTGAACAGGTTCTCCTTCTCGGCGAACCTGGCCATGTTGGTCTCCGCCGTGGCGATGACGGTCCTGAACCCTCGGACCCTCCGGACCAGCCCGGTTCCCTTGGCGGTCCGTCGTGGCATCCACCTCGCACCGACCAACAGCGCTAGTCCGCCGAGAATCACCGCCAGCGGGAGAAGGGCCAGGCGGGTCCACCTGACAGCCGCGAACTCGAGCACCGCGCCTGCGAGGAGGACGCCTATCCCCGCGGCGACCCACCGCCTCCGAATGCGGTCGGGCCGCCCCGCGAACCACCCGCGCCCCACCGCGTCGCGGTACAAGGCCTCCTGCACGCCTTGGAGGCGCGAAACGAACTTCGTCCGAAGGCTCGACAGCTTGACCTCCTGCCCGTCCTCGAACAGGCCGTCGAGCAGCTCCCGTTCGTACTCGAGGAGCTCGCCGTCGGGGTCTTTCAGCTTCGTGAGCTTCCAGTCCGGCTTGCCGAACCATCCCTTCTTGGGGATCTCCTCGATCACCAGGTACTTCCTGACGGCGAGGTCGATGACCGACGCTGTGACGTCGAGTGGGTTGGCCACCTCGTCGACCAGGGTCCCGATCTGGCCCGGCCGAAGGCCAAGCGGCGGCGCGAACTCGACCGGGCCCGAAGCGTCGCCCTCGAACAGAGGGACGGCCTGCTCCGGGGTCGCCGCCGGCGCGCCCATCAGCACGTCCACTTGAGAACCCTGGTAGCGCCGGTCTCGTCCTGTGCGCCAGGCGATGCGACCGAACCCCCCCAGGACCAGCGCCGCCAACAGGAGCGAGCCACCCACCGTGAGCGGGGTGGCGGTGAACGCTCGGCGAAGGGTCCATCGTTCCCTGAGGATGGGGGCTGGTTCGGCGACGATCCCCTTGGGAAGGCCGACCACCACGGTGAACGCGCCGTAGGGATCGAGCGTGGGTTGAGCGAAGGAGGCGACCCCGTGCTTCAGTGCGCGCTTCGCACAGGGCAGGTTCGAGCCTGCCGGTCCCGCGTAGCAGGCGATCCCGTCGATCGGACCGGGGGCCGAGACCGTCACCTTCGCCTGCTGGACGGGGACGGCCCAGTCCGGGCCGACCGCGTTCCAGTACAGCTCGTCGTGATCGGCGAACCCGTTGAGGGCCCCACCCATGCGGTAGGTGATCACGTAGGTGTGCCGGCCGCTGATGGTTCGATCCGGATCGCCGATCCTGATCCGGGTCTTGCCGGCTCCGGCATCCTCCGTCTCGTACTGCACCGGAGTGCCCGGCGATCCCGTGACCGACACCACGTCCAGGGGGTACGTCCGGTCATGAGCATCGTCGTATCGAAGGGTCGTCGGGACGTCCCGGAAGATCCCGTGGCGCTGCGCGGTCCCGAAGTCGTAGTCGATCGCCTCACGCACGACGATCGAGTCGTCCCGCTGGATCTGGATCGCGACGTCGTATCGGAAGATGGCCTCGGCGGATTGCGCACCGGCGGTCGATGTGACGAGGAGGACGGCCATGAGCCCCAGCAGCGCAACTGTCGCACCGCGAAGTGTCGTCGCCAGAGAACGGATGCCCACCACCGCGAAGCGTAGAGGCCTCCGGCAACCGCGAGTGGGAGGCGGGGAGGTTCTAGTGTGCCGCCGTGCCCGCCGCCTTGCCGTCACCGCCCGAGAGCGCCTCCTGGAGCACGTCCCAGGCCAACACGGCGCACTTCACCCTGATCGGGTACTTCACCACTCCCTTCAGAGCGACCAGTTCGCCGAATTCGTCCTCGTCGGGCTCCGCGTCGCCGGCCATCATCCCCCGGAAGTCGCCGATCAGCCGCTCCGCTTCCTGGACCGACCTTCCGTTCACGGCCTCGGTCATCATCGAGGCCGAGCTCTGGGAGATGGAGCACCCTTGCCCCAGGAACGTGACCGCCGCCACCTTCCCGTCCTCCTCGTGGACGAAGACCGTGATCTCGTCACCGCAGAGCGGGTTGTTCCGGGAGCACGAGAGTTCCGCCCCCGGGAGATCGCGCTTGTTCCGCGGGTTCTTGTAGTGGTCGAGGATGGTTTCCTTGTAGATCTCGTCGAGCGCCACCGTTCGTCCCTCCGGCCGGACTGACGCGCCGGCTCACCGTTCCAACGCTAGAAGCGGAACACCTCTTCCGCCCTGCCCAGGGCTGCAATCAGCGCGTCCACCTCATCGTTCGTGTTGTAGACGTAGAACGAGGCCCTCGTCGTCGCCGGGACCCCGAACCGCCGCATCACCAGCTGGGTGCAGTGGTGGCCTGCCCGGACCGCCACGCCCTCCTCGTTCAGGACCGTGGCCAGGTCGTGTGGGTGGACGTCCTTGTACCAGAACGACACCGCCCCGCCCCGCACGCTCACGTCCTTCGGACCGAAGATCGTCGCCCCCGCGTCCAGCAGGCGGTCGATCGCGTACCCCGTGATCTCCTCCTCGTGGGCCCGGACCGCGTCCATGCCCAGGGCCCGGAGGTAGTCGACGGCCGCGCCCAGCCCGACCTCCTGGGCGATGTTCATGGTGCCGGCCTCGAACTTGTACGGCACCTCGTTCCAGGTGGAATGGTCGTGATGGACCTCCTCGATCATGTGGCCTCCGCCCATGAACGGGTCCATGGCCTCCAGGAGCTCGCGACGCGCATACAGCCCCCCCGAGGCCGTGGGGCCGAGCATCTTGTGGCCCGAGATGGACAGGAAGTCGCAGTCGAGCTCGGCCACGTCCACAGGGACGTGCGGGACGAGCTGCGCCCCGTCGACACAGACGACCGCACCCACGGCGTGGGCCGCGTCGGCGAGCTCACGAATGGGTGGGAGGGTCCCCAGCGAGTTCGACATGCCCGACACCGACAGGATCTTGGTCCGCTTCGTCAGGAGCGATCCGAGGTCGGACAGGTCCAGGAGGCCGTCGTCGGTGAGCGGGATGTAGCGGAGGACGGCGCCCGTGTCCCGGACGCACAGCTGCCACGGCACGATGTTGGAGTGGTGCTCCAGGTCCGAGAGGAGGATCTCGTCCCCCTCCTTCAGGAACTTCCGTCCCCAGGCGTGAGCCACGAGGTTGATGGACTCGGTGGTTCCGCGCGTGTACACGATCGTGGCCGGATCGCTCGCGCCGATGAACCTTGCGATCTTCTCCCGCGCCCCCTCGTAGAGCTCGGTGGCCTCCTCCGACAGCATGTAGATGCCCCGGTGGACGTTTGCGTTGTGGCGCTCGTAGAACTCCCGCTCGACCTCGATGACCTGCCGGGGCTTCTGGGAGGTCGCGGCGCTGTCCAGGAAGACCATGGGCTTGTCACCGACCGTTCGGGAGAGGATGGGGAAGTCGGCCCGGATCCGCGCCACGTCCAGCGCGCCCTCCGCCCGTTCCTTCGTCACCGACATCGCGCCTTCGCCCCCTCTACGCTTCCTTCTCGCCGTTCTCCTGCTCGATCCCGAGCTCCTGGCGGATGCCCTCGTAGCCCTTCTCCTCGAGCTCGTGGGCCAGCTCCTGCCCGCCCGACTTCACGATACGCCCGCCGATCATGACGTGGACGAAATCCGGGGTGACGTAGTTCAGGATCCGCTGGTAGTGGGTGATGAGGAGCACGCCCAGGTCCGGCCCGATGAGCTGCTCGACCCCCATGGCCACGGCTTTCAGCGAGTCGATGTCCAGGCCCGAATCGGTCTCGTCGAGCACCGCGATATCGGGCTCGAGGACCGCCAGCTGGAGGATCTCGTTCTTCTTCTTCTCTCCGCCGGAGAAGCCCTGGTTCACGTAGCGGTTCACCATGGCGTCCTCCACCCCGAGGAGGTTCATCTTCTCCTTCATGTGCTTGCGGAACGCCAGGGCCGAGATCTCCTCCGCCTTCACGGCCTTGTACGCGGTCCGCAGGAAGTTCACCACCGAGACCCCGGGAACCTCCACCGGGTATTGCATGGCCAGGAACAGGCCCCGCTGGGCGCGCTGGTCCGGTCGCAGGGCGAGAATGTTCTCCCCCTTGAACAGGACCTCGCCCGCCGTGACCTTATAGCCCGGCCGGCCCATCAGGACGTTCGCGAGAGTCGACTTCCCGGACCCGTTCGGGCCCATCAGGGCGTGGGTCTCCCCCTGTCGCACCACCAGGTCGATCCCCTTCAGGATCTCCTTGCCCTCCACGGAGGCGTGGAGCCCCCGGATCTCGAGCGTCACCGTCGCAACAGCAGTGTCAGTCATCCGTCACCTCGATCAGCACGTCGTCGCCCTCCACCTTCACGTCGAACCGCTCCACCGGCTGCGTGGCCGGGAGCGTGATGGGCTTGCCAGTGTTGAGGTCGAACGTGGACCCGTGCTTGGGGCACTCGATCGTCCCAAAGTCCACGTCCACCTCGCCCTCGTCCAGGAAGTAGTGCGCGTGCGAGCAGATCGCATCGATCGCCCGGAACCCCTCCTCGCCCATGTTCACCACCGCGATCGGGCGATGGTCCACCTCGAAACGCCGAACCTCGCCGGCCGGGACGTCCGAGGTGCCGCACACGCGCACCCACCCCACTCAGTCCTCCTTCGCCAGCTCGGCCTCGATGGCCCGCTCCAGGCCGGTACGGATCTCCTCCAGTTCCACCCGGTCCAAGACCTCCCGGAAGAACCCGAACACGACCAAGCGCTCGGCCTCCTCCCGCGAGATCCCCCGGCTCATCAGGTAGAACAGCTGGTCCTCGTCCACCGGCCCTACGCTCGCGGCGTGCCCGCACCGCGTGGGATCGTTGGTCAGGATCTCCAGGTTCGGCACCGAATGGGCCCTCGCAGTCTCCGACAGCAGGATGTTCCGATTGGTCTGGTAGGCGTCGCAGCGGTGCGCGCCCTGCTCGATGATCACCGTCCCGGTGTTGATGGCGTTCGATCGGCCCTTCATCGCCCCCTTGTACAGCAGGTCGCTGGAGGTCCGGGACCCCACGTGGTCTTGGAGGGAGCGGTGGTCGATGTGCTGATCGCCATCGCCGAAGTACAAGCCCAGCATCTCGCTGGAGCCACCCTCCTCGGCCAGCAGGCTCTCTACCTCCGCCCTGGCCAGGGAGCCGCCGAGCGCGACGCCGAGCCATCGCAGGTGCGCGTCGCGTGCGACACGCGCCCGCTGGACGGCGAGGTGCGTGACCCCATCACCCCATTCCTGCAGGACGACGTAGCCCACCCGTGAGTTTGGCCCCGCGTAGATCTCGACGACAGCGTCGGAGAGGGCCCGGCCGAGGTCAGGTGAGACGTAGCGGTCGATGAACGTGACCTCGGCGCCTTCCTCGGTGACGAGGAGCGTGCGAGGGAACACGGCCGAGCCGTCGGCATCGATCCACGTGACGGTCTGGATGGGCGCGGGGATCTCGACCCCGTGTGGCACGTACAGGAAGGTGCCGCCGGTGCGGAACGCCGCGTGAAGTGCGGTGAACTTGCTCCGGTCCGTGGGGACCAGGCCGTTCAGGTGCCGCTCGACCAGGTCGGGGTGATCGGCGATGGCGAGGTCCAGGTCGCAGAACACGACCCCCTTCCCTTCCAGCTCGGGATCGAGGTGGGTCACCATGACTTCGGAGTTCCGCTGGATCTGAAGGCCTGCCCGCTCCCCGACAACGCCGGCGGCGTGGAGGATCTGCTCGGGCACATCGTCCAGGTTGACGGCCTTGCCGCCCTCGGCGAACGGCCGGAAGTCGAACTCGAGCTCCGACAGATCCGTGTACCGCCACTCCTCGGTCTCCTGGGAGGGGATGGGCTGGGCCAGGAACTCCTGGAAGGCCTGCTTGCGGATGGTCTCGGCGAAGGGCGCCGTCGAGGGAAGCGCGGCCAGCGCCTCCTCGTCGAACCCTGTCTTGGTCAATTGCTCCATCGCGTCGTTCGTCTCCATCCGTGCAAGAGGGCAGACCGCGCGGCCTGCCCTCGTCAACCTGCGGCTTTCGGGCCGCTAGCCGATCGCGCCCTCCATCTGGAGCTCGATCAGGCGGTTCAGCTCGACTGCGTACTCCATGGGGAGCTCGCGGGTGATGGGCTCGATGAACCCGTTCACGATCATCGCGGAGGCCTCGGCCTCGGTCAGGCCTCGGCTCATCAGGTAGAACAGCTGGTCCTCGCCGATCCGGGCCACGCTGGCCTCGTGCCCGAGCTGGGCCGTCTGCTCCTCGACCTCCACGTACGGGTAGGTGTCCGACCGTGACTGCTCGTCCAGGATCAGCGCGTCGCAGCGCACCATGGACTTCGCGTGGTGGGCACCGGGCTGCACCTGGACCAGGCCGCGATAGCCCGTGCGCCCGCCGTCCTTCGACACCGACTTCGAGTTGATGATGCTGGTCGTGTACGGCGCAACGTGGATGGCCTTCCCACCGGCGTCGGTGTGCATCCCCTTGCCGGCGAATGCCACCGAAAGCACCTCGCCCCGCGCGCCCTTGCCCAGGAGGTAGATCGACGGGTACTTCATCGTGACCTTGGAGCCGATGTTGCCGTCGATCCACTCCATCACGGAGTCCTCGTAGGCCGCGGCGCGCTTGGTCACCAGGTTGTAGACGTTCGTCGACCAGTTCTGGATGGTGGTGTACCGGACGCGGGCTCCCTTCTTGGCGATGATCTCGACCACGGCCGAGTGCAGCGAGTCGCTGGTGTAGATCGGCGCCGAGCAACCCTCCACGTAGTGCACGTACGAGCCCTCGTCGGCGATGATCAACGTCCGCTCGAACTGGCCCATGTTCTCCGCGTTGATCCGGAAATACGCCTGGAGCGGGATGTCCACGTGCACGCCGGGCGGCACGTAGATGAACGACCCACCCGACCACACGGCGGTGTTCAGCGCGGCGAACTTGTTGTCGTTCGGCGGGATGATCGTCCCGAAGTACTCCTTGACCAGGTCTGGGTGGTCGCGGAGAGCAGAGTCCATGTCGGTGAAGAGCACACCGATGTCGTCCAGTTCCTTCTTGATCTTGTGGTACACGACCTCGGATTCATACTGGGCACTGACGCCACCCAGATACTTTTTCTCCGCCTCCGGGATCCCGAGCTTGTCCCAGGTCCCCCGGATGTCCTCGGGAAGGTCCTCCCAGTTCTGGGCCTGCTTCTCGGTCGACCGGATGAAGTAGTAGATGTTCTCGAAGTCGATGTCGGACAAGTCGGCGCCCCACCACGGCATCGGACGCCGCTCGAAGTGCTTCAGCGCCTTCAGCCGGTACTTGCGCATCCAGTCCGGCTCGGACTTCAGCGCGGAGATCTCCTCGACCACGACCTCGGACAGCCCTCGCTTGGGCTGGAACACGGAGTGGTCGGGATCCTTCCAGTCGAACCGGTATCCCTTGGAAAGCTCCTTGAGGTGCTCTTCCTGAGTGATGGCCACGTCGCTTCCCCTGATCCTCGTTAGTTCGGCCCGCCGGGCTCCCGCCGGCACCTACAGGATAGCCTCGGCGGCCCAGGAAAGTCCACCTAGCAGGTAGGATTTCGTGCTTGGACGGACCCTTCCAGGTGGGTGGAGCATGAGGGCGGGCCGGGGCCGCGAGGCCCCGGCCCGTCCCAGGAGAGAGGGGGGCTAACCCTTCTCCACCGGTGCGCCGACCAGTGAGCCGTACTCGGTCCAGGATCCGTCGTAGTTCCTGACGGCCCCGAACCCGAGCAGCTCGGTCAGCGCGAACCATGTGTGGCTCGAGCGCTCGCCGATCCGGCAGTAGGCGATGACCTCCCGATCGGGGGTCACGCCCTCACCCTCGTACAGCGCCTGGAGCTCGTCGGCCGACTTGAACGTGCCGTCCTCGTTCGCCGCCTTGACCCACGGGATGTTCGCGGCCGCCGGGATGTGGCCCGGCACCTGCGACTGCTCCTGCGGCAGGTGATCGGGGGCCAGCTTCTCTCCCCGATATTCCTCCGGCGAGCGGACGTCGATGAACGCCGTCCGCCCAACCTTGGCCAGGACCTCGTCGCGCAGGGCCCGGATCTCGGGGCGCTCTTTCCCCTCGATCGTGAACCCCGTGGCCTTGGTGGCCGGCGCGTCCTGGGTGAGCTCGCGGCTCTCGAGCTCCCACTTCTTCCTCCCGCCGTTCAGGAGCTTCACGTCATCGAAGCCCCGGAGCTTCAGGAGCCAGTAGGCGTACGCGGCGAACCAGTTGTTGTTGCCTCCGTACACAACTACCGTCGTCCCCTTGCTCACGCCCGCGCGCGACAGCAGGTCGGAGAACTCCGCCTGCGAGGCGTACTCCCGGCCCACCTTCGCGTGCAGGTCGGAGGTCCAGTTCCACGCCACGGAGCCGGGGATGTGCCCCTTCTCGTAGGCTTGCGTGTCCTCGTCGACCTCGATCAGCCGGATGCCGGGGTCGTTCAGGTGCTCCTCGAGCCAGTCCGTCTCGACCAACGCGTCGGGATTGGCGTACGCGCCCATCGCCTCCTCCTTCCTCTTGCATGTGACAGCCGTCGACAGAAGCAATCGATAGATCGTTCCCGGAGCGTTCCCGCGGGATCAGGCCGGCGGAGAGTGGAGGTGCGCCCCCGGGCGGGCGCCGGCGCCGCTACAGCACAGCCGGGAGGGGATCATGGCCCCCACCAGCCCGTAGCAGCGCGTTCGGATCACGGAATTCCGACTCCTATGCTCGGATTCGACGGCGATTCTCCCCGTGTTGCAGGTGCAATGTCAAGGCGATCCATGGACGTCGCAGAGGGCCGTCCGCCTAGAAGACGCCCAGGGCTGCCTTTGCCTCCTCGGACATCATCTCCGGGCTCCAGGGCGGCCGAAGCACCATCTCGGCATCCACGCCGTCGACGCCGGGGACCGTGGCCAGCAGCTGTTGCATCTGTTGCTCGATGAGCGGGCCAATCGGGCAGCCCATCGTGGTGAGCGTGTACTCGATGTGTACGACGCCGTCCTCGATCTTCACCGAGTACACCAGGCCGAGGTCGACGATGTTGATCCCGAGCTCGGGGTCGAAGACGTTGCGCAGGGCCTCGAGGACCTGATCCTCGGTCAACCCCGCCGGCTGCTCCATCTGCTCGTTCTGCTCCACGCTTCCGTCCTATCGGCCGATTCACCCTCTATCCTAGGGCCACCATCGACAACCGACCGGCAAAGGCTGGCATGCCCGGCATCAAGATCCTGATCGTCGACGATCACCCGGTGACCAGGGAAGGACTTCATTCCGCCCTGGACCTGGAGGAAGGCGTCCAGGTCATCGGGGAGGCGGCGAGCGGCGAGGAGGCGGTGACCTCGGCCGGAGACCTGCGACCCGACGTCGTGTTCATGGACGTCCGGATGCCCGGGATGGGCGGGATCGAGGCCACCAGGGCCATCAAGCAGGCATCCCCGGACACCAAGGTCATCTTGTTCACGGTGGACGAGTCCCGGGCCTCCATCTCCGAGGCCATCCAGGCGGGCGTCTCCGGCTACCTGTTGAAGGACGCATCGGCCGAGGAGCTGGTGAACGCGGCCCGCCTGGCGGTCGAGGGGAAGGCCGTCATCCACCCCCAGCTCACCAAGGCCTTCATCGAGGAGGTCCAGTTCGCCGACAAGCGCCCGGACGTCCCGGGACTCTCTGCCCGAGAGAAGGAGATCCTCCAGAAGGTGGCCTACGGGGCCACCACCAAAGAGGTCGCGCACGACCTCGGGATCTCCCCCCACACGGTGAAGACCCATCTCGAACGGATCTTCGAGAAGCTGGGGGCCAACGACCGGGCCCAGGCCGTGGCCATCGCCATCCGAAGCGGCCTGGTCGAGTAGCACCAGCCTCGCCGAAGGGCGCCGCACGGCGGCCGGGCGGTGTGCGCTTCCTCAATCGGCCTGGAGGTCGACCGATACCAAGGGTGTGCCCATCAAGCTGCTCCTGTGCGACACCGCGGACGGGCTGGCCCAGCTGCAATACGCCCTGGTCAAGTCGAGCTCCGACGTGGAAAGCGAGGCCGTGACCGATGGGTTCAGGGCCGTCGACGTCGCGGCGCGGATCCAACCCGACGTGGTCGTGGTCGAAGCGGGCCTGACCGGCCTGTCGGGGGCGGAGCTGGTCCGCCGGCTCATCGCCACGGTTCCCGAGACCAGGGTCATCTGCTGGACGTCCCTGGACTCCCCTTTCACCGCCGCCGAGATGATCGCGGCCGGAACCTCCGGATACCTGCTGAAATCAGACGGCCCCGAGGTTGTCGTCCGGGCGATCCGCTCGGTCCTGGACGGGAACGTCAGCATCAGCCCACGGGTCGCCGAGCTGCTGGCCGAGGGCTTCGCCGATCCGGCGCGCGCCTATGCCGAGATGAACAGCGTGGCGGTCGAGGAGCCGGAACCGGTCGAGGACGGCCTGACATCTGCCAAGGCCGACTTCCTGGCGAACGTCTCGCACGAGCTCCGCACCCCCATCACCGTGGCCAAGGGCATCGCCTACGTGCTTCGAAATCGCTGGGTCTCCGAAGAAGAGCGGGAGGAGTTCCTGGACAAGCTGAGCGACTCGCTGGAGAAGCTGATGATGATCGTCGACGAGATGCTGACGATCGCCGAGCTCGAGCAAGGGACGCTCTCGCTGAAGCTCACCGAGGTCGACCTGGCGCCGCTCATCCGCCACGCGGCCGACGAGGCGCACCGCCACTACCCGATCATCGAGATCCAGCGGCTGATCCCCGAGCGACTCCCTGCCCTGGCGGACCCGGTGCGGATCTCGGAGGTGATCCGCCAGCTCCTGGACAACGCGTGCCGGTACTCCCCCGAGGACCGGCCGGTCAGCATCCGGGCTCGGACCGTGGACGAGGGCGTGGTGCTGTCGGTGACCGACCGTGGTCTTGGGATGGCCCGGGAGGTCGTGGCCCAGGCGTTCAACGAGGCCTTCACCACCGGCGAGGACATCCTCCGAAAGGAGCGGTCGGGGATCGGGATCGGTTTGCACATGGCGAGGCGCCTAGTGCTTCAGCACGGCGGCATCATCTGGGCCGATCCCGTCCCTGCCGGCGGCACCCGGGTCTCCTTCTGCCTCCCGGCCCACCGCGGCGAGAAGATCCTGACGCCGCCCAAGCTCTCGAACGAGGACATCGGACCCCCCGAGGATCGGTACGATCGCCCCACGATCACTTGGTCGTAGCCGCTCAGCCCATGGTCACCTGGTCGTAGCGGTCCACGACCTCGCAGACCTTCCGGAGCGCGTCCCACAGCTCGGTGGCCCGGCCACCGGTGAAGTCCCGCTCGGCCATGGGCATTTGCTCGAACAGGACGGTTGGCGTCCCCGCCCGCGCGGCCTCGAGGGCGATCCGAAGGTTCGGCAGGTTGCCCGGGCCATACGGGGCGTCGCATACGACGAGAAGGTCGGCGCGGCGGATCATGTCCCGGCACTCGTCGGCCGACCCCTCGTCGATCTCCGAGAACGGCGGCACCGTCACGCGCAGCAGGTTCATCCGCTCGGCCACCACCGCGTCGGTGTCGGTGGCGTGCAGGACGCCCACGCTCACGTCGTAGCCGGCCGCGGCGAGCCGCCGAAGCAGCGGCGCGCCGCGGCCGGCGCCACCGATCACATGGGCCCGACGACCAAGCGGGGTGGGGACGGCACGAGGAGGCCCCACCCGGACGGCCGGGCGTCCCGTGAGCTCGTCCGCCACCACCTCGCCCTCCACTCCGTACACACTGCGCAGGAGGCCGCCCGTCACCACGTGCTCGGGTACACCTTCGGCCACCACCCGCCCTCGGTGGAGCGCGATCATGCGGTCGCAGGTAGCCGCGGCGACGTTCAGGTCGTGGAAGATGGCCAGCACAGCCGTCCCGTCCCGTTCGGCCAGCCCGCGCACGATCGACAACAGGTCGAGGACGTGGCGGATGTCGAGATGGGTGGTGGGTTCGTCCATGAGCAGCGCCGGGGCCTCCTGGGCCAGCGCCTGGGCCAGGACGACCCGGCGCTGCTCCCCTCCGGACAGCTCCTCCACCGGCCGGTCCGCCAGGTGTTGGACCGAGGTGGCCACCATGGCGGCCCGGACCCTGGCCCAGTCACGCGGACTTCCGCCCCCCCAGGCTGAAAGGTGGGGGGTCCGGCCCATCAGGACCATCTCCAGTGCCGTGAACGAGAACGCGGGGACGACGTCCTGGGGAACCACGGCCACCAGCCTGGCCGCCTCCCTGGCCCGGAGCCGGTAGGGGTCCCGCCCCGAGAGCCAGACCGTGCCCCTGACGGGGCGAAGGGCTCGGGAAGCCACGCGGATCAGCGTGGTCTTGCCCGAGCCGTTCGGGCCGACCAGCCCCACGACCTCGCCCGGCTCGACGGTGATGGTCACCCGGTCCACGACGGGGGGGCCGCCGTAGCCGGCGGTCACCCCGTCGAGCACCAGCCCCGGATCACGCGCGGGCACCGGCCCTCCTGCCCTCTCGCCGAAGCAGGTACAGGAAGAAGGGACCGCCCAGAAGCGCGGTCACGATGCCGACGGGGAGCTCCTGCGGAGACAGCGCCGTCCGGGCCACGAGGTCGGCCAGGATCAGCAACGTCGGTCCGGCCAGCAGCACGGCCGGGAGCAGGCGTCGATGGTCGGCCCCCACGACCAGCCGAAGCAGGTGGGGGGTCATCAGGCCGACGAAGCCAATCACGCCGGCCACCGACACTGCGCACGCGGCGAGGAGGGCCCCGACACCGATCGTCCGCCGCTTGAGGCGCATCACCTCAACACCAAGCTGGGCCGCACGCTCTTCCCCCAGCGAGAGCAGGTTCAGATCGTGAGCGGTCAGGGCCGCGGCCGCCAACCCCAGCGCGATGAGCGGGACGACCGCCCCGATCGCCTGCCAGCCCTGGCCAACCAGGCCACCCAACAGCCATGCGTAGATGTCCCGGACCTGCTCACCGGAGAACGACATCACGAGGGACATCGCGCTCGAGATCACGGCGGCCACGGCAATCCCGGCCAACAACAACGTGGCCACCTGCACCGTCGGTCCGATCCGGGCCAACCGGTACACCAGGAACGCGGTGAGGAGCGCGCCGACGAAGGCGGCCAGCGGAACGCCGAAGGCGCCCACCGCCCCCGAGCCGGCGAACACGATGACCGCGATCGCCCCCAGCGCGGCGCCGGAGGAGACCCCGATGATCGCGGGGTCGGCCAAAGGGTTTCGGAACAGGCCCTGGAACACGGCGCCCGATGCGGCCAATGCTGCCCCGACCACCGCCGCGAGCACCACCCGGGGGAGGCGAAGCTGGAGCAAGATCACCTCGGTCGATACGGGGACGCCGGCCGGGCGGGCGGTGAACCCGAGCTTCCACGCGATGACCCGAACGCTCGTCCACGGCGAGATCCATACGGTCCCCACCGCCACGGCGAGAAGAAACGACGCCAGGAGCACCGCAACGAGCACGGCGAGGACCCGGGCGTACCGGCGTGGCGCGATCATCCGAACGATTCGGGATGCAGCGCCCGAGCGAGGAGTCGGAGCCCTTCGACCACCCTCGGGCCCGGCCTGCTCACGAGGTCCGCATCGATGGGGACCACGCGTCCTGCGGCGATCGCCGCAATCGTGTCGAAGCCGGGCCGAGAGGCGACGGCCTTCGGGCTGGCCCCCGACTCGGACGAGACCAGATACACCTCCGGGTCCTGGCGGACGAGGTCCTCCACCGACCACTGGGGATAGTCGCTCTTGGCCCGAGCCGAGACCGACCGGCAGCCGGCCAGGCCGAGGAGGTCCCCGATGAAGGTATCCGGTCCGACGGTGGTGAGCGGCGGGTAGTAGACCTCGTAGAAACACGACACGGCGGGATCGCCGGCGACGCGTGCTTCAACGTCGGCCGCCCCCGCCTGCATCTTCGCCACGATCGCACCGGCGGCACCGACCGTCCCAGTCAACCGCCCGACGGTCTCGATGTCGTGGAACACGTCTGCCAGGTCGGTGGAGTCGGTGGTAAACACGGGCACGCCGAGGTCACGCAACCGCTTCTTCCACTGGTCACCCCCGGAGATCGTGAGGAACAGGTCGGGCCGAAGCGACACGACCTTCTCGATGTTGGGGTCCACCCCGAAGTCGCCGGCACCTCCGATCTCATCGATCCCCTTCGCCGCCGCGGGATAGTCGTCGAACGCCCCCGCGACCCCAACCAGCCGATCGCCGAGGCCCAGGGCGAACACGATCTCGGTGGCGGAGGGGGCGAACGTCACGATCCGCTCCGGCGGCGCGTCCAGCGTGACGGCCACACCGTCGTCGTCGGTGATCGTGACGGGGAACGAGGCGCCCGCGCTCGCCGGCGACTCGGATGCGCGCGGCGCCGTGCTCGCGCCGCGCGCACACCCCACCATCACCACGGCGAGCGCAAGGACGACGGATCGGCGGGGGCGGGATCGGGTGAGTCGCATCGCGCGTCTCCTTTCGTGCGAAGGACGACACTCGCTCACCTCGGGGCAGGTCTCCTGACTTCCGGATCACCGCTCCCCCGACCCTTCCCGGGTTCCCTGGCTGGGACCCAGTGGTCTCGTCGGGATCGCTCCCCGGTCACAGTGGCGCGACCGTACCGGACTCACACCGGCTTCCCTCTTCGCGGGGACGGGATCCGCCCGCCCCGCCTCCGGCCCCCGCCGGAACCGCCGGTGGGGGCCGCCTCGAGGACCGAAATCTGCAGTTGTGCGGCTGAGTCTACCCTTCCGACCAGACCCGGGGAACGCTCGATGCTGACCGCCGGCCTACGACTTTGCGCGGTAGCAGGGATTCGCAACCGGGTCTATGCTCCGTTGGGGAATCGGGGTTGCGCAAGATTGTCGGCTGCCTGGTCATCGCCCTGGTCGCCGCGGGTTGCCGCGACGCGGCCACACCGTCGCCGTCCCTGCTCGACCCCTCGGTCCTGCGGATCCATGAATCCCCCAGCCCGTTCACGGAGGTCGAGGCGGGAGGGGTGACGGCCATGATCCCCGATCGCTGGCATCCTCAGCTCTTCGCCGGAGCGAGCGACGCCCAACAGGGGTTCATCGCCTCGCCCAAGCCCGGGGACTGGGTTGGGGGCCGCGCTCCGATCGAGGGGATGGCCGCGATGTGGGTTGACGGCACGCGGATCGGGGTCCCCTCCGACTATTACTACCTGGCCGCGACCGGACCGGCCCTCGACGCGTTGACCAGTTCTCCCGAGTGCAGCTCGACCAAACACCGGACCCTGGTCAACCACCGGCCATCCTTCGCGGACGGTCTGCCCAACTCTCCCGGCGACTACGTGGCCATCGGCGAGGGCGTGTGCCAGACGAGCGACGCGACCACACGGTGGGCCTACTTCGTCGCCGCGCCGGGGTACGGCCCGGTCCGGACCGTCGGCATCCCGGGCTCCGGGCTGTACATGATCGTCGCGGTCATGCGGGACGAGCCGGGGGCGGCGGCGGCGCTGGACACCCTCGTCCGCGGAACGCAGTTCGGCGGAGACAGCGTCTCGGACTTCATCGCAGCCGCGCGCGCCCCGTAGCCTTTACCGGCCTCGCGGGCTCCGATCGACGAACGGCGGCTTTACGACTCGCGCCGGGCCGATCTTTCCTCGCACGTCGATCTGGACCTCGGTGCCCGGCTCGAACCGTTCGGCCGGGGAGAGGTACGCGAGCGCGATCCCGTGCCCCAGGGTCGGGGAGAACGTCCCGCTCGTGACCTCTCCGATCGGGGCTTCGCCCGCCAGCACCGCGCAATGGGCTCGGGGGATGAGGCGGCGGCCTTCGGTCACCAACCCGCGCAGCCGCGTGCTGACGCCCTCCCGCTTCTGCTTCTCCAGCGCATCACGTCCGCGAAACGGTCCCTTTTCGAACGAGACCGCCCACGAAAGGCCGGCCTCGAGCGGCGTGCGCTCGGGGAACAGGTCTTGCCCGTACAGCGGATAGCCCATCTCGAGTCGGAGGACGTCGCGGGCCCCGAGGCCGCACGGCTCGATCTGGAACGGCTCCCCCGCCTCCATCAGCTCGGTCCACAGTTCTTTGGCGGAGGCGCCGTCGGTGAACAGTTCGAACCCCACCTCCCCCGTGTACCCCGATCGGGTGAGCACGAGCCGGCTTCCTCGGTACTTGGCTTCGGTGCAGCCCATGAACGGCAGAGGGGCGGCCTCGGGGAACAGCGCCCCCACGACCTCAGGAGACCGGGGCCCCTGAACCCCGAGGAAGCACCATCCCGGGTGGTCGACCACGTCCACGTCAGAGGCACTCTGCCGAAGGATGGCCACGACCTTGGCCGTGTTCGACGCGTTCGGCACCACGAAGAACCGGTCCGGCGCGAGCCGATACGCGATCAGGTCCTCCTCTACGCCTCCGTGGTCGTTGAGGATCAGGTTGTACAGCGCACCGCCGATCCGGAGCTTCGAGTGGTCGTTGGTCATGGTCTGCTGGAGGAGCGGCAGGGCACCGGGACCCGTCACGTCCACTTTGCCGAGGTGGCTGAGGTCGAACAGTCCAACGCGCTCGCGGACGGCCCGGTGCTCGGAGACGGTCCCCTCGTACTCGATGGGCATCGCCCATCCGGCGAATGGGCCGATCTTCGCGCCGAGGCCGCGGTGGACCTCCTCCAGGGGCGTCTGGAGCAGGTCCGCCGAGTGCATGGGTGCATCCTACGGATGCGACGGCGGCGGTAACATGGCCGTTCGGATGGCTGATGCCTACGACGTCGTTGTGATCGGCTCGGGGACCGGAGGGTACTCCTGCGCCTTGCGGTCGGCGCAACTGGGCAAGCGTGTGGCCCTGGTCGAACGCGACGGCAGGCTCGGCGGAACCTGCTTGCTTCGGGGATGCATCCCCACCAAGGCGCTGCTTCGATCGGCCGAGGTCCTCGACACGGTCAACCGGGCAGAGGAGTGGGGCGTGAAGGCGAGCGGTTCTCCCGACTGGGACGCGGTCAAGGCCTTCGAGGATCGGATGGTCGACAAGCTCGTCTCCGGCCTCACCTCGCTCATCAAGGCTCGAAAGGTCGACGTCGTGCAGGGCACGGCCGTCCTTCGATCCAGCACCTCCGTGTCGGTGGACGGCCAGGAGCTCTCCGCGACCGATGTCGTCATCGCCACGGGCTCCTCTCCCAAGCTGCTGCCCGGCGTGCCCATCACAGACCGGATGATCACGAGCGATCAGGCACTCACCTACCCTTCGATCCCCACGTCCGCGGTGGTCATCGGGGCCGGTGCGGTGGGCCTGGAGTTCGCCTCGCTGTACCGCTCGTTCGGGGCGGAGGTGACGGTCATCGAGGCCCTCCCGCGGATCGCGCCCCTCGAGGACGAGGACATCTCCAAGGAGCTCGGACGGGCCTTCCGCAAGCGCGGCATCCAGACCTTAGCCGGCGCGCGCGTGCAGGGGATCGACGAGGTCGGCGATGCGATCAAGGTCGTCTACGAGGTGGGCGGAGAGAGCAAGACGGTTACCGCCGACGTGTGCCTGGTGGCCGTGGGGCGAGGTCCGGTGACCGACGGGCTCGGGGCGGAGCGGGCGGGCGTCGAGCTCGACCGGGGGTTCGTCAAGGTGGATGGTCAGCTCCAGACCACGGCCCCCCATGTCTGGGCGGTGGGCGACGTTGCCGCCACGCCGCTCCAGCTCGCCCACGTCGCCTTCACCGAGGGGATCGCCGTCGCCGAGCGGATCGCCGGGATCCACGTCCCGGAGATCGACTACACGGGGATCCCGCGGGTCACCTACTGCACGCCGGAGGTGGCCTCGGTCGGGCTGACCGAGGGGCAGGCGGTGGAACGAGGACACGAAATCCAGGTGGAGAAGCTCAACTTCCAGGCCGTCGGCAAGGCCAACATCGTGGGCGAGGGCGGCATCGTCAAAGTGGTCGCCGATGCGGGCGGGGGCCCGGTGCTCGGGATCCACATGGTGGGGCCCCACGTTACCGACCTCATCGCCGAGGCCATGCTCATCACCAACTGGGAGGCGGTCCCGGCCGAGGTGGCCGCCCTGATCCACCCGCACCCGACACTGTCCGAGGCCATCGGCGAGGCCCACCTCGCGCTGGCCGGCAAGCCCTTACATACCGCCTGAGGGGGCGCCCATGGCGACCGAAGTATCCGAGAAGCAGGCCGAAGCGGACTGGCGGGTCGGGCTGTCCGACGACCGGCTGAAGGACGTCCTGTACAAGCTCAAGCTGTGCCGGTACTTCGACGAGCGGATCGAGGCGCTGTACCGGCAGGGGCGGCTGCCCGGGGCGATCTACTCGGGCCGCGGCCAGGAGGGGACGCACGTCGGGGTGGCCTACACCCTCCGCCAGGACGACTCCCTGTTCCCCACCCACCGGGACCTGTCGGCGCAGCTCACGAAGGGCCTGGACCTGAACCGCGTGATGGCGCAGTTCTGGGGCCGGATCGATGGGTTCACTCGGGGCCGCGACGGCAACAGCCACGTGGGGGACTGGTTCGGCAACCGGACGTGGACCCCTGTCTCCCACCTGCCGCTCGCCTACCCGATCGCGTGCGGCGCGGCGCTCGCCTACAAGCGGCGCGGGGAACAGCGGGTGGCCATGGCCATCTGCGGGGAAGGGGCCACGTCGAACGGCCGGTGGCACGAGGCGCTGAACGTCTCGGCCGTCCACCGGCTCCCCGTGGTGTGGGTGGTGAACAACAACCAGTGGGCCTACTCGACGCCGAACCGGCTCGAGTTCGCCGTCCCCTCGGTGGCCGAGCGGGCGGCGGCGTACGGGTTCCCGGGGATCCGGGTTGACGGGGCCGACGTGCTCGACGTGTACCGTGTGGCGCTGCAGGCCGTGGACAGGGCGCGGGCCGGAGAGGGACCGACCCTGATCGAATCGGTGTCGCTTCGGTGGCGCGGCCACGCCGGGCACGATCCTGCGAAGTACGTCCCCAAGGAGATGCTCGAGGACTACATGCAGCACAAGGATCCCGTGAAGCGGTTCGAGGAGCTCCTCCTGACTCACCAGGTCGTGGACGCAGAGGTGGTCAAGGGGATCCAGGAGCGCATCGAACGCGAGTTCGACGATGGGTACGAGTTCGCGCAGGCGTCTCCGTTCCCCGTGCCCTCGGACGTGATCAGGGGCCTGTGGGTGGAGGACGGGTACTGGCAGGGCGAACCCTCCCGCGAGGGGGGAACTGGCTGATGGCCACGGCACAGGTGGAATCGGGAGCGGCCGGGCACGGGGCCGAGCCCCGCGGGAAGCGAACCGAGGCCGGAGAGGCAACCTATCTCATCGCCATCGCCGAGGCCCTGTGGGAGGAGATGGAGCGCGACGAGCGCGTGTATCTCCTTGGGGAGGACATCGGCGCCTATGGCGGCGCGTTCAAGGTGACCGAGGGTTTCATCGATCGGTTCGGCCCCGAGCGCGTGATGGACACCCCGATCGCCGAGGAGACCATCGTCGGGATGGCCATCGGTTCGGCCATGGAGGGCTTCCGACCCGTCGCCGAATTCCAGTACGCCGACTTCATGACCTCCGGCTTCGACGAGATCGTCACTGCGGCCGCCCGGTACCACTATCGCTCCGGCGTCCCGCTGCCGATGGTGCTTCGCGGGCCGTCGGGCGGCGGCGTTCGTGCGAGCTCTTTCCACTCCACCAACCCCGAGCCGTGGTTCGCTCACGCGCCGGGCCTGAAGGTGCTCTGCCCGGCCTTCCCCTCCGACGCCAAGGGATTGCTGAAATCCGCCGTGCGTGACGACAACCCGTGCGTGTTCTTCGAGCACAAGTGGATCTACCGTCGGATCAGGGAGGTCGTCCCGGAGGACCCGGACTTCCTGGTCCCCATCGGGCAGGCGAAGATACAACGCGAGGGTACCGACGTGTCGATCGTGACGTACGGGATGATGGTGCATCAGGCGCTCGAGGTGGCCGAGAACCTCTCCCAGAAGGGCGTCTCCGT
>DASPWN010000105.1:0-8156 GCA_035637835.1 Actinomycetota bacterium
CATGGACCGGCTGAAGTGGCCCGAGGACGAGCCCATCGCGGCCCGGATGGTCACGCGGGCCGTGGAGAGCGCCCAGCGGCAGATCGAGGAGCTGAACTTCGAGCGACGCAAGAACATCCTGAAGTACGACGACGTCATGAATACCCAGCGCCAGGTGATCTACGGCGAGCGCGAGAAGATCCTGAACGGCGAGGACTTCAAGGAGCAAGCCCTCGACTTCGTCACGGAGGTCGTCGAGGGCACGGTCTCGCAGTGGATCGGTGACAAGACGTTCGCCGAGGAGTGGGACCTGGACGCGCTCCTGGCCGGGCTGGCCGAGCTGTACCCGACCCGGCTAACCAGGCAGGATCTGGAGCGGGCGGCGACGGCTGCCGAGCTCAGCGAGATGGTCCTGACCGATGCCCTGGCCCTCTACGAGGAGAAGGAGCAGGCGGTCGGATCCCAGGTCATGCGGGAGCTGGAGCGGATGGTGCTCATGTCGCTGACCGACAACAAGTGGCGCGAGCACCTCTACGAGATGGACTACCTCCAGGAGGGCATCCACCTCCGGGCGTACGGCCAGCGCGACCCCCTCACTGAGTACCGTCGCGAGGCCTTCGACATGTTCGAGGAGCTCACCCAGGGCATCCGGGAGGAGTTCGTGCGATACATCTTCCGGGTGGAGCTGGTCCGCCAGGACGAGCCGTCCCGGCCCCGGCCTCAGCGCGTGGTGACCAGCCGGGGGGAAACCGACGAGGGTGCCGGGGCCCAGGCCAAAAGCGGCAAGGTGCCCCGCAACGCGCCCTGCCCGTGCGGCTCGGGCAAGAAGTACAAGAAGTGCCACGGCGCCGTGGCCTGACGGCGCTGGAGACGAACTCGCGTCGTGCAGAGCCGGCCGGGCGTTCCCGCCCGGCCGGCTCTCGTGCGGTAGCGGTCCCTGCTACCAGCACTTCGGGCAGGCTCGGCCCATGTTGAAGTTCGGGCCGAACCGAAGCTCGTCGACGGTGGCCTTCGTGGCCTCGATGCCGGTGCCCCGGGTCGCGGTCCGTGACGGCGTCACGCGTAGGTACGGGTCGTTGGCCACGGCCTTGATCGCCGCGCCGGTCGTGAAGCCAACGGCGGTGGAGGCGACGGCGGAGGCGACGGCCGGGGGCCGGACCGGGACCGTCGTGTCGGGCGCGACCCTGCCGGGCAGGGTGAGGACCGCGAGGAGCGCCAGGAGACCCGCCGCCGCCACCAGCCACGGGGCGTGCGGGCTCCGGCTCCGTGTCCTGAGGGTCTCGATCCTTGTGCTCATGGTCCCTCCTCCCACCCCGGCTGCGGGTCCCGCAGCGCTGTAGGCACCGTAGAGCCCGCGGGCGCCTCGTCGCGGTGCCGGGTGCCACGGATCCATGGTGATGCGCGGCACCGGTTAGGGAGGCGGGTACGATAGGCCGCGTGGGCGACTTCACCGAGCGGATCGAGCACCTGTCGCAGCGCATCGCCTCCGCCAAGGAGTTCCTTTGACGTCGAGGTCAAGCGCGCACAGGCGGCGGAGCTGGAGCGGCAGGTTTCCGATCCGTCCTTGTGGGACGATCCCGCGCGTGGCCAGGAGCTGACCACGCGCTTGGCCCGCCTGCGGGCCGACGTCGATCGCTTCGAGTCCCTGGAGCGCCGTCTGGCCGACGCCCGAGCCATCGACGAGCTCCTGCGACTGGAGGGCGATCCCGAGCTCGAGCGAGAGCTCGAGCAGACCGTCACCGGCCTCGAGATCGAGATCGACGGACTCGAGCTGACGGCGCTCCTTGGAGGCGAGTACGACCACAACGATGCCGTGGCCACCCTCCACGCCGGCGCAGGCGGCACAGAGTCTCAGGACTGGGCGGAGATGCTTCTGCGGATGTACCTGCGGTGGGCGGAGCGCCACGGTTTCGACGTCGAGGTGGACGAGATCCTGCCGGGGGAGGAGGCGGGGATCAAGAGCGCCACGTTCATCGTCCACGGGTCCAACGCGTACGGGCTCCTCTCGACGGAACGGGGCGTGCATCGACTCGTCCGGATCTCGCCGTTCGACGCGGCCAAGCGCCGGCATACCTCGTTCGCCAGCCTCGACGTCATCCCGCTCCTCGAAGAGACCGACGAGGAGGACATCGAGATCGATCCCAAGGACCTCCGGATCGACGTGTACCGGTCCACGGGGCCTGGTGGGCAATCGGTGAACACGACCGACTCGGCGGTGCGGATCACGCATCTCCCGACTGGCATAACCGCGGCGTGTCAGAACGAGCGGTCGCAGCTCCAAAACCGAGCCGTTGCTATGCGGATCCTGAAGGCCCGGCTGGCCGAACGGAAGCGACGGGAGCAGCAACAGAAGCTCGAGGCGCTTCGAGGCGAGCGCCGGGGGATCGATTTCGGCTCCCAGATCCGTTCCTACGTCCTCGCCCCGTACCGGCTGGTAAAGGACCACCGGACGAACCTCGAGATCAGCGATGTGGACCGGGTGTTGGACGGGGACATCGACGAGCTCATCGAGGCCGAGCTCCGCCGCCGGGCGGAGGAAGGTCGGGCGGCCTAGCTCAGATCCCGGACCTCTCCTCGGGTCCGTGGACGGTTCTGGACCGGCGCCGCCCCACGATCACCAAACCGGCCACGCCGGCGAGCCACCCCAGCCAGACCAGCGCCGAGAGCACGAGCCCACGTCCGATCATCGGGTCGCGGTAGGTCAGGCGTATCTCGTGCGTCCCGGACGGGATGGGGACGCCCTGGAGGAAATAGTCGGTCCGGAGCACCGGCGCCGGTCGTCCGTCGACGGTGGCCGACCACCCCCCGTCCCATGCGTTGCGAACGACCACGACCGACGGTGCCGTGGCCGATGCCGTGATCGAGACGTCCTCGGGCACGGTCTCCTGGTACGTCGCACTCCCGGCCAGCTCGCCCGGCTGGCCAGCCGCGGAGAACCCGGGTTGGCCTTCCACCACCGCGCTCCTGCCCGGATCGAAGCTACCGTCCCGGATGGCCTCGAGGGCCTCAACGCCGTCAGGAACCCTCGTCCACCTCGAGACGACCGACACTCGGGGTTCAGACCCCGCCACCTGGTACAGGTCGTAGCCGCGCTCCGAGGCGACCAGCGAGCCGGACAACCCTGGAGGTAGGCCGACCCCCTGCACCCCGATCAGGTATCGGACGCCGAGCAATCGCAGGTCCTCGAGCGAGGGGAGCTGGAGGACCGCAGCGTTGTAGAAGACCGGCAACCGGTTCGTGGTCCGTATGTAGGACCAGTACCGAGGCAGCTGGATCGGCGAGTATCCCAGCGCATCGTGCAACCGGAACACCATGGCCCGGCCGAGAAGCAGCGCCGGCCAGTCCTCCGGCTCCTGCGAAAAGAGGTAGCCCTTGTTGAAGTATGCGGCCGGGGGGATCCAGCTGAGGTAGCGAGCCTCCTCGGCTCGGTTCTGGAGGTACCGGGCGATCGGCCCAGACTGGAGGTATCGGTCCATCGGCACCTCGGGCCATCGAAGCGGCTGCGGTGCGAGGGCCGGGTGCGCGTGGCCCTCCAGCCCCACGAACACCGTGCCGCCCTGATACGCCGAGGACCACAGCGCCCCGCCCAGCAGCTCCGCCGCAAGGACGACGGGAAGCGCCGTGGCTGCCCATCGCCTCCCCCGGAACAAGCCGAACAGGGCCGGCACCGTGGCGGCCATCCCCAGGGCGGAGACCACGAACCGCTCCGGGTGCGCGCCGAGCAGGACCGGGAGCCCGACGAAGAGTGCCGCCGCTCCCCCCATCCACCAGGCGGCCTCCCGGCGCGAGGGAAGCCGTTCCAGGAACCCTTGCAGCCCAATGGCTCCAAGCACCGGGCCCACGAGCAGCACGAGGTATCGCAGCCGTCCCGGGTTATGGAGGTAGACGTCGCCGTATGGGAGGCGCAGCACGAGGCCCCGGAACCATCCGGCCCCCACGAACAGGTCGAGCGTCAACGCGTAGGCCACGCCACCGGCGGCCACGAAGGCGATCGTCAGGTACCGATAGCCTGCGGCTCGAAATGCCGCGGGGATCGAGAGCAACACGGCGGCTCCCGCGTACGCGCCCGGGGCACTCGCCAGTGCGAACGGCCATGCGCTCCAGATCCCGCTGGTGGGTAACGGACGGTCCTCCACGCCGGAGATCCGCGCGAGCGTCCCACCGAGCGCCGCGTAGCCGCCGCGCAGGCTGGTGTTCGGGATCAGTGCGAACCGGGGGACCAGGATGGCCAGGTTCGCCATTGGCAGGAACGCGAGGAAGAGCAGCGCCAGGCCGACGGCAGCCGGCGCCCGCGACCCGCCGGCCCGGATGTCGCGGACGGTGCGCGATGCCATATAGGCGATCACTACGGCCGTGGATACGAGCAGGCCATGCGACAAGTGGGCGCTGGCCACCTGCCCCCACGCGAGCGCGCCGAGCGCGAGCCACCCGAGCCTCGCGAACCATCTCCGTTTCGACAGGAACCCTGACGCGCCGACCAGGACGAACGGCGTCCACGCGAGCGTCGCGGCGAACGGGAGGCTGATCGCCAGGTTCGACGCGGCGACCATCATCGCCAGCGACAGCCCACCGACCGAGGCCGCGATCCTGTGCAGCCGTTCCTTGCGCAGGAACCAGAACAACCCCAGCCCGGCCAGGATGGGCTGGAGCACGATGAACGCGCGTAGGCCCTCCCCGCACGGCAGGAGCCACGACAGCAGCATCCACGGGAGATACAGCCAGCCGGATTGAGGATCGGCGGCGAAGGGCGTCCCCGCCATCTCGAACGGGTTCCACAAAGGGACGTGCCCGGCGGCGAGACTCCGGCCCAACAGGCACGATCGGGGGAGCCAGAAGGACAGAACGTCCGGATGCTGGTTCGACAGGAGATCGGCGAACGCGAACCCCCGCATCGCGATCAGCACCGAGGCCACGATGAGCGCTGGGCCGCTTGCCACGCTGGCCGCCCGCCGGACCGGGGATGGCGGCGGAGCGAGGCTAGTCCGGCGCGTGCTCGCTCCCCGTTCGGCCGTTCTCATGGGCGTTCAGCCTAGTTGAGCTTCGTTCCGTTCACGGGGGACGGCTGCTACACTCAGCCGCGGTTCATCCCTCCTACTCCCGGAACCTGAAGATGATTACTGTTCAGCGTGTCAGCAAGGTCTACCGGAACGGCGTCGTCGCCCTCGAGGACGTGAGCGTCGAGGTCGAGAAGGGCGAGTTCGTCTTCATCGTGGGCGCGTCCGGCTCGGGCAAGTCCACGTTCATCCGTCTGCTCCTCAAGGAGGAAGAGGCGAGCAAAGGCGACATCTACGTGGCCGGGAAGAACCTGGCCAAGCTATCGCCATGGAAGGTGCCCTACCTCCGCCGCAACATCGGCACGGTGTTCCAGGACTTCAAGCTGCTCCAGGACAAGACGGTCTTCGAGAACGTCGCCTTCGCCCTCGACGTCATCGGCAAGCCGAAGCATGTGATCGACCAACGGGTGCCCGAGATCCTGGAGCTCGTGGGGCTCGGGGACAAGCTCAACGGCTACCCCGACGAGCTCTCGGGTGGTGAACAGCAGCGCGTCTCACTCGCCCGGGCGGTGGTGAACCGGCCGCTCGTGTTGCTGGCCGACGAGCCCACGGGGAACCTCGACCCCAGCACGTCGGTGGACATCATGCGGCTGCTGGACAAGGTGAACCGGATCGGCACGACGGTGGTCATGGCCACCCACGACCAGGCCATCGTGGACGCGATGCGACGGCGCGTGATCGAGCTCGACTGCGGCCACGTCATCCGCGACCAATCCCGGGGGGTGTACAGCTAGGTGCCCCGCAGGACGGACTACATGCTCCGCGAGGTCACCATGGGCCTCAAGCGCAATGGGCTGGTCGCGTTCGCCGCCGTCTCGACCACGTTCATCGCACTGTTGCTGTTCGGCCTGGCGCTGCTCATCTCTCGACAAGTAGGCCTGATGATCGAGGCGGCCACAGGCAACGTGGAGGTGGCCGTGTATCTCACCGATCCGGTCAACCCCCAGACCGTCGCGACGCTCACCGGCAAGCTGCAGGAACTTCCGGTCGTCTCCAACGTCCACTATGAGACCAAGGACGAGGCCTGCGCTCGGTTCAAGACGATCTTCGCCAGCCAGAAGGCCCTGGTCGAGAACGTCGACTGCAGCACGCTGCCGGCCTCCCTCCGGGTCAAGCTGGACGACCCCCACCAATACGCTCAGGTGGCCGCGGTCTTGAAGGGGCAGCCGGGCATCGACCGCATCGTGGACCAGAGCGAGTTCCTGAATCGGCTGTTCGCGGTGACGCGCGTGTTCAGGGTGGGCGTCCTGATCGTCTCCATGGTCATGCTGATCGCCGCGGCCATCCTCATCGCCAACACGGTGCGGATGGGGTTGTTCGCGCGGCGCAAGGAGATCGGGATCATGAAGCTGGTCGGCGCCACCAACTGGCGCATCCGGGCCCCGTTCCTCATCGAGGGGCTGTTCGAGAGCCTGATCGGCGCGGGCGCGGCGGTCCTGTTCCTGTTCGGCCTGAAGGTCGCGTTCATCAACCCGCTGTACGGCACGATCCAGTTCGTGCCCTGGGTCACCAACCGCGATGTGATCGCCGTGATCCCCTGGCTGCTGATCGCCGGGGCTGCGGTGGCCGTCGTGGCAAGCATGGCGGGGATGCGCCGTTTCCTCGACGTCTAAGCTTCGTCCGTGGGCCTCAAGGCCGACCCCAGCCACAAGACCGTTGTCTCCAATCGCCGGGCGCTGCACGACTACGAGATCCTCGAGCGGTTCGAGGCGGGCATCGTGCTGACCGGCTCGGAGGTGAAGTCGCTCCGCGGGGGGCGCGGCTCTCTGTCCGAGGCGTACGGGCGAGTACAGGGGGGCGAGGTGTGGCTCGAGGGGATGCACATCCCACCGTACGAGCAGGGGGAGAAGCGTGGGTACGACCCCATCCGTCGGAGGAAGCTGCTGCTGCACCGGAACGAGATTGGCCGGCTGATCGGAAAGACCCAGGAGCGAGGCCTGACGCTCGTCCCGCTCCGCGTGTACTTCTCGCATGGCTTGGCCAAGGTGGAGGTCGGGCTGGGCCGAGGGAAGCGGCAGTTCGAGAAGCGCCAGGCCACCCTGGAGCGAGAGCATCGTCGCGAGATGGACCAGGCGGCCCGGCGCCGGCGGTAGCATCACGTGCCCGGGCCGTTCCCCGGGGGCCGTATACTGGCATCACAACTGCATATGGGGGTGCACTGGCTTCGACCTGGGCGGATATCGCTCGGGGGAAGCGGGCCGAGGTCCCCGGATGCCTCGTTAAAAGCCGGGAGAAATACAAGCGCCAATACTGAATACGCGCTCGCTGCCTAAGTAGTTAGGTAGCCGTCCGCCTCGATCCGCCTGCGGTCGAGGGCCGGGCGTCGTGAGCAGGCTCACGGTGGCGGCTCCGTCCGGGGGCCGCCGTCGGACATCGAACCCGGGCTGGCCGAGAGGTCCTCCGCCGGTGGGAGCCTCGAGGCGAGATTCACCACCGGCTGCGCCCGGAGAAGACCCGAACGATCGCCTGGGGACGGGGGTTCGAATCCCCCCACCTCCAAGAACGCTCAGTCCTTTCCCCTGAGCGCTGTTGGGGGTGTTTCCAGGTCCGCGTATCGCCTAAGAATTGCGCGAGCCCACGCGACCGCCTCCTCCATCCGGATACCATTCGGTTGCGGTCGGACCCAGAGCTCCAGATTCTCCGCGCGATTGTCGTCCTTGATACCGTTACGGTGATGAACGTTCTCGTCTGGGAGCAAGTAGCGGCCTAGGAGAGTCTCCATCACCAGAATGTGCTCGAAGACGTAACCGATTCCTGTACGTGCCCTCGGATGGGCGGGAACTCGCACCATTAGATATCCAGCCTTGTGCTTGGTTCGACTTCCCCTCCAGTTCCCGTTCGCAGCTCCGCCTGACTTCCGGCAGTCAAAGTAGGTCGCGGATTTCAACTGCTTCAGCCGGCCGCATCGACAACGATTGCGGGATCTGCAGGCGGGGCAGCGGCGGTGTCGGCTCGATGGCTCGAAGGCCCGATTGCAAGCGGTGCACCGGCGCATCGTAGCAAGCTATCGAACACACGTTCGTTCGTCCATGATCAGGATCACAGAGGCCGCGGGACGCGTTTCGAGAGTCAAGAACCAGGTCCGCCATTCCTTAGAAGGTTCGATTCCCCCCACCTCCACTT
>DASPWN010000106.1:0-1846 GCA_035637835.1 Actinomycetota bacterium
GGTGAACGGGACACAGGGCATGGTGGCGGTTGGCATCCTCGCCGCCGAGCGGCTGTCGTTGCTGACCAAGGCGGCCGACATCGCTGCGGCCATGACCATCGAGGCCGCGCTCGGCACCGACCGGCCGTTCGACCCTCGGCTCCAGGACCTGCGCCCCCACCCGGGACAGGCCGCCTCCGCATCGAACCTGCGACGCCTCCTCGACGGGAGCGAGGTCACGGCGTCGCATCGCGAGAGCGAGCATTTGGTGCAGGACGCCTACTCGCTCCGGTGCGCTCCGCAGGTCCACGGCGCGGCCCGGGAGGTGCTGGGGTTCACCCGGCGCATCCTCGAAGTCGAAGCCGGCTCCATCTCCGACAACCCCATCGTCCTCTCCGAGAGCGGCGAGGTCCTTTCCGGCGGGAACTTCCACGGCCAGCCGGTCGCGGTGGCCCTCGATGCGCTGGCGGCCGGGACCGTGCCCCTCGCCGGCATCTCGGAGCGCCGTCTGTACCGCCTCCTGGACCCCGGCACGAACAACGGCCTGCCTGCCTTCCTCGTCCCCAGCAGCGGGCTGAACTCCGGGTTGATGCTGGCCCAGTACACGGCGGCATCCCTGGTCTCGGAATGCAAGTCGCTGGCCCACCCGGCCTCCGTGGATTCGATCCCCTCTTCCGCCGGCCAGGAGGATCACGTGAGCATGGGCATGACCTCGGCCCGGCACGCCCGGGGAATCGTGGCCAACGCGGAGGTCGTCGTGGCCATCGAGGTGATGGCCGCGGCGCAGGGGTTGGACCTGCGCGCGCCGCTCCGGCCCGCGGGCGGGACGGGAGCAGCGCGCGAGGCCATCCGCGAGGCGATCCCGTTCCTCGACGCCGACCGCGAGTTGGGTCCGGATATCGACGCCGCCACCGAGCTCGTTCGAAACGGGACGCTGGTCGGGGCCGTCGAGTCGGCGGTTGGCGACCTGGACTAGTGGTACACGATCACCCGGGTGCCGATCGCGGCCAGTCCGTAGATCCACTTGGCGTTCCAGTAGGGGACGCGCACGCAGCCGTGGCTGGCGGCGTAGGTGGGCACCTCGGGCCATCCGTGGATGGCACGATACCCGTCGAAGTAGCTCGGGTAGTACAGCTGGTTATCGCTGTACCCCGCGAGCTTGCGGGTGACGCCGAACGATCCATCGCGTGTCGGCGTGCTGGGCTTCCCCGTCGACACGTGCATGATGTCGGTCACCGATCCGTCACGGACGGTGTACAGGACCTGGCGCGTCTGGTCGATCTCGATGTGGAAGCCGTTCGCGGTGGACCGTACCCGTGGACGCAAGGGGTGAGCGAGGGCCCGCCATACCCCTGCGTCCACCGTGGACACTCGGAGCATCCGCTGCACCTTGCGGAACGCGAGGACGGCGTCGGCGGTGCGGAAGTCGTATCGACGGTCGATGTCCACCAGCCGGTAGTGGAGCTCCACGAGCCGTCGTTCCAGGAGCACCACGAAGATCCCGCTCGATCCGTTCCCGAGCGAAGGCAGCGGTGTCGACGCGGGACCGTCGGTCGCCGTGCCTCGCAGGTGGTCCGGGTCGACGAACGCGGCCCGGACCCGGTAGGTCCCCGGTTCCTCGATAGGGATCGTCGTCCGAAACCCCCCGGCCGCGCCCATCACGGCGCTGCGGTCGGCCACCGGCTTGCCGTCCCGGGTGAGGGTGACGGCGACCGTCGCGCCCGCCACGCCGGGCCCGACGGTTCCGCGGACCGCGGCCTGATCGAACAGGCGGACCGATCCGAGATGGACCGTCACGACGGCTCGCACCCCGATCGACACATCCGGGCTGATGTCGTTGCCCCAGACCGCGTGCAGGGTCACGTTC
>DASPWN010000107.1:0-8544 GCA_035637835.1 Actinomycetota bacterium
GGCTCTCCCCCCCGGGGAAGCGGGCCCGCGAGGGCACCTGGTGGACAACCTTCCACAGGTTGGTTCGCGCCAGCAGCTTCACGTTCCGCCCGGTCCACGAGCCATACCGGACCTCGCCGAGGTCGGAACGGGTCAGGACGCGGAGGTCCCGGGCCGCGGCGAACGGCGCGGCCGTCTCACGGCACCGCTCGAGGGGGCTCGCATAGATGGAGTGGATCGTCACGCCGTCGAGGCGTGCTGCCAGGTGCTCGGCCTGCTCGCGGCCGAGGTCCGTGAGATGAACGCCGGGGGTCCATCCACCCAGCACCCCGCCGTCGGTGGCGGCGGTGAGGCCGTGGCGGATCAACACGAGGAGCATCGGGGGCAGGATAGCGCCGGCCGCTGCGGCCCAACGCGGCGATCCCGGCGTGCCCAGAGTGTCGGATTAGCGATTCCGGGTTCGGGGAAAGCTCCTCTGACACGACGCGTTGGAAGGAGGTCCAAATGTGCCTGTCATGCGGTTGCGGTGAGCCGAACGCCGACCACGGCGATTCCCGGCACATCACGATGGAGGTCCTGCAGAAGGCCGCCGAGGCGGCCGAGATCAGCCCGAAGGAGGCCGCGGAGAACATCACCGCCACCATGGCCAAGGCCCCCTAGGCCGTCGCGGACCGAACGCGGGTGAGCCGCCCGCCGCCCTAGGTTCCGGCGGCGGGCAGGCGGACCTCGAAGCAGGTGCCGCGGCCCAGCTCGCTCGTGACGTTCACCGTCCCGCCGTGGTTCTCGATCACGTGCTTGACGATGGATAGGCCGAGCCCCGTTCCGCCGGTCTCCCGGGACCGAGCTCGGTCGACCCGATAGAAGCGCTCGAAGATCCGGGGCAGCTCCCTCGTAGGGATCCCCACGCCAGTGTCGGCCACCGAGAGCACGACCTCCTCGCCCTGGCCGGACAGGGTGACGTCGACCCGCCCGCCGGGCCTCGTGTAGCGGATGGCGTTGTCCACCAGGTTGCGAACCAGGAGCGACAGGTCCCGGGCCGATCCCCGGACCGGCGAAACGGGCCGGAGACCGATCGACAACGTGAGCCCGCCCTCTCGGGCCGCATCCTCGAACCGGTCCCGCTCCTCCTTCACCACCTGGTCCAGACCGACTTCCTCGTCGAGCTCGTCGCCGGTCTCCAGGCGCGAGAGGTCGAGCAGATCCGACACGATGCGGGACAACCGGAACGCCTCCCGTTCCAGCTGCTCGGCGAATCGCGGGATGACCGCGGGATCGTCGGAAGCGGCTGACCGGATCGTCTCCCCGGCGGCCTGGATCGAGGCGGCCGGCGTCTTGAGCTCGTGCGAGGCGTTGGCCACGAAGTCGCGGCGCACCGCCTCCAAGCGCTTGGCCTCGGTCACGTCCCGCAGCACGAGCAGTGCAGACCCGTCGTCGCCGACCGGGATGGCGGTGGCTCTAGTCCACCTGCTCGGCGAGCCGGTTTCCACCTCCACCCCGACCGCCGCTCCGCCCGCGGCCGCCTCGCGGGCGGCTTCCTGGAATGCCGTCGGCAGCAATCCAGACTGGGTAAGGGGCCTGGTTCCGAGGAGGCGCTTCGCGGCCGGGTTCGACAGCCGTACACGCCCGGTCGGGCCCAACAACACCACCCCTTCCTCCATTGATGACAGGACGTTCCCCATGGTGGTCCGGTCCTCGACCAGGGACCGCACGCGCTCTTGCAGGTCCTCGCTCGACCCTCTGAGCAGCGCGGCAGCTCGCCGGGACCGGTCCGCCGAGCGCCGCTCGCGAATCGCAACGGCTACCGCCGCCGCTACCACGAGCCCGGCACCGACCCCGAGGACCCATTCCATGTTCGCCAGTGTAGAAGGGGCCATCCTTCATCCAGCGTTCGCGCCGACCTTCCTCTGGCGGCAGTCCGGCGGTCGTTCACCGAGGATTCACCTTCGGGCCCATGGGTGGTCACCCCACCCACCTACGCTCGAGGTCGATGAAGGGCAGCCGCAGACGTGCACTGTGGTCGACGGGGGGACGGCCCGGCACCCCTCTCAATGCCGTTCTCCCGTTCGCCCTTCCCGGATCCGAGCAAGGGGGAAAGATGATCAGGACAAGGACATCCATCATGGTGGCCGGACTCTCGGCTCTGGCGGTACTGGGAGCCGCCTGTTCCAGTGGGGATGACGCCGGCTCGGGGTCGGGAACGCCCGCGCTGTCGGGCAGCGTCGCGGTCTCGGGCTCGTCCACGGTGCAGCCCATCTCATCCCTGGTTGCCGAGGAGTTCTCCTCTGCGAACCCCGACGTCCAGATCAGCGTGGACGGGCCAGGGACGAGCGACGGGTTCGTCCTGTTCTGCAAGGGCGAGACCGACATCAACGACGCCTCCCGGGCCATCGAGCCCGAGGAGAAGCAAGCGTGCAAGAAGAACGGCGTGACTTGGGTTGAGCTCCCCGTCGCCTTTGACGGGATCACCGTGATGACGAACCCGGACAACCCCGCGGTGTCGTGCCTCAACACTGGCGACCTGTACGCCCTGCTCGGCCCGGAATCCCAGGGCTTCAAGACGTGGGCCGATGCGGCGTCCTTGGACCAGCAGGTGGGGGGCACCGGGAAGCTGCCGAACCTGCCGCTGCAGATCACGGCCCCCGGTCAGGAGTCCGGAACCTACGACGCGTTCATCAGCCTGGCCGGGATCGAGGACACCGCCCTGTCTCGCGGAGTGGCCGAGGACAAGGCGGCGGCCCTCCGACCCGACTACCAGGCGTCGGCGAACGACAACGTGATCATCCAGGCCATGGAGGGCGATCCGGGTGCCCTGGGCTTCGTCGGCTTCGCATACGCCGAGGCGGCTGGCAGCCAGATCGACATCGTTCAGATCAATGGGGGAGGCGGCTGCGTGGCGCCGACCCGCGAGACCATCGCCGACCACAGCTACCCGCTCTCTCGAACGCTCTACATCTACGTCAACAAGGCGCGGATCGCCGAGAACCCCGCGCTCAAGGCGTATGTGGACTTCTACATGGGCGAGACGGGGATCGTGAGCGCCGTCCAGCAGACGGGCTACGTCGACCTGCCCTCGGACCAGATCGAGGCCTCCAGGACCGCGTGGTCCCAGGCATCGGCGTAGCGCGACGGGAACCGCACGAGGGCCGGGCAGTCATGGACCGACCCGCCCTCCTGGGCCCCAAAGCGACCCGGTAAGGTACGCATCGGGATGACCACCCTGACTTCCCACGGAGCCAGCGGGGCGGCGTTCACCGCGCAGATCCTGCGCGGTGACACCCGCCGGCGCCGGAAGGAACGCGTCATCCACCAGCTGTTCTTCGGCGCCGCCTTCCTGTCGATGATCGTGAGCGTGTTGATCCTGCTCTCCCTCCTCGGGCGGGCCCTCGCCTTCCTGTCCAACATCGATCTGTCGAGCCTGGTGTCACCGGGGTGGTTCCCTCGCCAGGGGATGTACGACATGCGGACGATCTTCGTGGGGACGCTGCTCGTGACCGGAGTGGGCATGCTGGTGGCTGCGCCCCTCGGCCTCGGAGCCGCCATCTACCTCTCCGAGTACGCCCGGCCGCGGGTCCGGAGGAGCCTCAAGCCCATCCTGGAGACGCTGGCCAGCCTCCCCAGCGTGGTCATCGGCTTCTTCGCCCTGACATTCATCAGTCCGCAGATCGTGCGCCGCCTGGACAGCCAGGCGGGGATCTTCAGCCTCGCAGCCGCCGGCATCGGGGTGGGGATCCTGGTCATCCCCCTGGTCGCCTCGGTGGCCGAGGACGCGATGCATGCGGTACCCGCCGCGCTCCGGGAGGCGGCCTATGGCCTGGGGGCCAAGCGGATGTCGGTGAGCCTGCGGGTCGTGGTGCCGGCCGCGGTGTCCGGCATCGTGGCCGCCCTCATCCTGGGCATCTCCCGAGCGATCGGAGAGACGATGGTAGTGGCCATCGCGGCGGGTGGCACGGGAGGCTCCCTGTTCACCTGGAACGTCTTCCGTCCGGGTCAGACCATGACGGCCGCCATGACGTCCCTGGCCATCGGCTCGGACCAGGTTCGCGGTGCCGGCCAGGCCTTCAACAGCCTGTTCTTCGTAGGGCTGATCCTGTTCGTTCTTACGTTCGGGCTGAACCTGATCAGCGAGCGGTTCGTCCGGCGAGTGAGGCAACGGTACTGATGACTGCTTCGACCACCGCCACCGTGGGCTCCGTCGACCTCCTGCTGCGAGGCAGGCGGCAAGAGCTCCGCGGCCGAGTGTTCGAAGGGTTGTTGCTGCTCACCCTGCTCGTCGCCCTGCTGATACTGCTGGCCTTGCTGTTCTCGATCGTTCGGCGAGGCTGGCCCGTGTTCGCCGAGCGGGGGATGGACTTCCTGACCGCGCCCAAGTCGAGCCTCCCCCAACGCGCCGGGGTGGCTCAGGGCCTGATCGGATCGCTGATCCTCATGGTCTTCGTCGCCGCGCTGGCCTTCCCGTTGGGGATCGGGGCGGCCGTCTACCTCGAGGAGTACGCGCGGGACTCGCGGCTCACCCGCATCATCGTGACCAATATCCGGAACCTGGCGGGGGTGCCGGCCATCGTGTACGGGATCCTCGGCCTGGTGATCTTCGTCGACTTCCTGCGACGGGTCACGGGTCCGGGTGGGGGCAAGCCCGGGGCGAGCTACATCTCGGGGGGGCTGACCCTCGCCGTACTGGTGATGCCCATCGTCATCATCACCACCATGGAAGCGCTCCGGGCGGTCCCACTCAGCATCCGCGAGGCGGCCTATGGCGTGGGAGCCACCCGGTGGGAGGTCGTGCGCAGCCACGTCCTTCCCTACGCGGCCCCCGGCGTCCTCACCGGCACGATCCTGTCCCTGGCTAGAGCATTCGGCGAGACCGCGCCGCTACTGCTCGTCGGGGCGATCACCGGGTTCCTGGCCACCGGGAGGGGAACGTTCCTTGAGACGCTCCGCGGTCCATACACGACCCTTCCGACCATCGTGTTCGACTGGGCGCGGCAGCCCGTCCAGGAGTTCCAGCAGCTCACCTCGGCAGCCATCATGGTCCTGCTCGGTACCATCTTGGTGGTGAACTCCGTGGCCATCGTCCTGAGGAACCGCTATGAGCGAAGGTGGTGATCCGGTGGACGTGAGGGTGGTCCCCGAGGGGAAAGAGGAGAGGGCTGAACGGGGAGTGACAATCGAGATCCCAGAACGGGCCGGGGAGCGCACGAAGGACGAGCGGGAGCTCGTATTCGACGTGCGCAACGTCAGCGCCTACTACGGTGACTTCCGCGCCGTCCGCGACGTCACCCTGCCGATCAGGCAGAACGAGATCACCGCCCTGATCGGCCCCTCGGGCTGTGGGAAAACCACGGTCCTGCGGTGCTTCAATCGGATGAACGATCTGATCGAGGGGGCCCGGGTGGAGGGCCAGGTCCTGTATCACGGCATCGACCTGTACGACCGGCAGATCGACCCTGTAGAAGTGCGCCGCCGGATCGGCATGGTGTTCCAGAAACCCAACCCGTTCCCCAAGTCGATCTACGAGAACGTGGCCTTCGGCCCCCGGATCGCCGGGTTCAAGGGGAACATGGACGAGCTCGTCGAGGCGTCCCTACTCAAGGCGGCGCTGTGGGACGAGGTCAAGGGCAAACTCAAGGGCTCTGCGATGGCCCTGTCCGGTGGGCAACAGCAGCGACTGTGCATCGCGCGGGCCATCGCCGTGCAACCCGACGTGATCCTGATGGACGAGCCCTGCTCGTCACTGGACCCCATCGCCACCTCCAGGATCGAGGACCTCATGCGCGAGCTGGTGGCCGACTACACGATCGTGATCGTCACCCACAACATGCAGCAGGCAGCCCGGGTAGCCGACCGCACCGCGTTCTTCACCGTGGACGTGGACGCCGAGGGTCACCGGACGGGGTTCGTGGTCGAGTTCGACGACACGGAGGTCCTGTTCACCCACCCCACCGACAAACGGACGGAGGACTACATCACCGGACGGTTCGGCTGATGGGGCGGACCCGGTTCCACGAGGAGCTCGAGCTGCTCGAGCTCGATGTACTCGGGATGGGCGAGCTGTCCGAGCGCGCCGTGGGCAAGGCCGTCGGCGCTCTGATCGATCACGAGGACGCCCAGGCGCAGGCGGTGGTCGCCGCCGACGACGAGATCGACGAGAAGTACATGTCGATCGAGACGAGGATCTTGCAGCTGATGGCCCTCCAGACGCCGGTGGCCGGCGACCTCCGGCTGATCTCGGCGATCCTGCATTCGAACCTTCACCTTGAACGGATCGGCGACATGGCCGTCAACATCGCGAAGATCTACTTGTCCGTCAGCCACCTGCCCACGAGCCAATCTATCCAGGCCCATATCAGGGAGATGGAGGACGTGGTACGTCCGATGATCCGAACGGCCATGGAGGCGTTCCGCCGTCGTGATCTCGACCTGTGCCTTCGCCTTCCGGAGATGGACGACCCGGTGGACCGGCTGAACCTCGGGATGTACAAGGAGGTGGCCGCCCTGGCCGGCGATCCCGAGCTGCTGAACTGGGGGCTCCGGATGATCCTCGTGGCCCGTCAGCTCGAGCGAGTCGGCGACCACTCGGTCGATATCGCCGAGCAGGTCGGATTCCTCCTCACGGGCGAGTTCCGCGAATTCACGGATGCCTCTCACCCTGTCGACATCACCCCAGACTCGCGCTGAGCCGGCGAGGATCCTCGTCGTCGAGGACGAGGCCTCCCTGGCGGACACGGTTCGGTACAACCTGGAGCGAGAGGGGTACACCGTGACGGTGGCGCCCGATGGCCGGGCCGCTCTCGAGCGCTTCCGGGTCGATGAGCCCACCCTGGTGATCCTCGACCTCATGCTGCCCGAGGTGTCTGGACTCGATGTCTGCCGCGCGATCAGGGCCGAATCGGACGTGCCCATCATCATGGTCACGGCCAAGGACTCGGAGGCGGATAAGGTGGCCGGACTCGAGCTGGGGGCCGACGACTACGTCACCAAGCCGTTCTCCGTCCGCGAGCTCGTCTCGAGGGTCCGGGCGAACCTGCGACGGGCCCATCCCCAGGCGGCAGCGCCGACCGCCGACGACGTGTTGGCGGGGGGGCCGGTCCGGATGGACGTGGCCCGGCACGAGGTCACAGTCAGAGATGAGACGGTGTCCCTCCCGCCGAAGGAGTTCGAGCTCCTGCAGACGTTCCTCCGGCGGAAGGGCAGGCTCCTGACACGCGAGTTCCTGATCGACGAGATCTGGGGCCCCGACTACTTCGGGGATACGAAGACCCTGGACGTCCATGTGAAACGGTTGCGGCGCAAGATCGAGGAGGATTCCCATCATCCGGTGCACCTGGTGACGGTCCGGGGCCTCGGCTACAAGTTCGTCGACTGACCCTGCGTTGCTCGGGGACGTCGCCCAAGGTTCGGTAGTCGTTCGCCCGGCGTTCAACCCCGCTCCACCTCGACGGCCTATGAATGGGAAGCATGGACACCGACATCGAAGCCCGGACCTTCGACTGTCCCGAGTGCCGGTCCACGCGGTCCGTGCTGCTCGGCGTGTGCGAAGTGTGCTTCGCCGACTTCGGAGAGCGAGACCACTCGGCCCCGGCTCTCTTCGTCGATCGGCTGCTCAGGGACCTCAACCTGGACGATCCGGGGTTCGGTCCTGACGATCGCCGCGCGTAGCGCTCATCGCGGGCGGAGGGTGCTGGCGATGAGTCCGATCGCCTCGAAACCGAGCCGTTCATAGAGCGACGCGGCCTCGGCTCCGGGCTCGGTCAACAGATACAGATGATCGAGGTCGGA
Organism: Actinomycetota bacterium; assembly: GCA_035637835.1. Lineage (GTDB taxonomy): Bacteria > Actinomycetota > UBA4738 > UBA4738 > HRBIN12 > AC-69. The sequence continues at coordinate 7,756 of DASPWN010000107.1, forward strand.
GCTCCGGGCCTCCTCCGCGATCCGCCGGACCACGGCGCCGGCGTATCCCCGGCGCCGAGCCTCGGGGAACGTGACGACGTGGTCGACGTACCCCACGCCTTCCATCCCGATCAGGGAGCCCAGCGCCCGCGGACGGCCGGCCTCCCGAACCGCGAACCATCGCTTGCCCGCCGGGATCAACACGTCGCGCTCGATGTCCTCGAGCTGCCGGATCGCATCCTCCTCGGTGATCCGGAACTCGCCGAGGGATCCCCGGTACGCGGGCCAGAAGCTCGGATCGTGGGGATCGACCTCCTCCACCTCGACGCCGCCCGTCTCGTTGGGCGCCTGCCGCAGCTCCATAGCCGTGTCCCAGGAGACCCGGTCACCCCGCGTGCTGGCCTCCGAGAGGAGCGGGGTGAGCTGCTCCGGGAGGAACACCACCATGTGGGTGTGCCGGGCCCCGACTCGGTCCATGACCGGCAGGAGCGACGATTCCACCTCAGCGAGTGAGAGGGCAGCGTCGTCCGTCTCGACCCGTGCGTAGTTGACGTCCCAGATGCCGGGGAAACGGGAGTCGGCCACGACCCCGCCCCACCACGCGGGCTCGACGGTTTCGAACGCGGAGTCGAGGGCCCGCCAGAACCGGAGGAGGGGTTCGATGTTGGACACGCGCGCGAGTGTAGCGATGGGCTGCGGTACGCTCCGCCCGACATGCTCACGTGTCGCCACTACCGAGAAGGCCTCCTGGAGGACGAGACTCCCTTCGACTCCGCCGTGGTGGCCGCCGCTCGGAAAGCCGGCACGCGA
>DASPWN010000108.1:0-5702 GCA_035637835.1 Actinomycetota bacterium
GTCTCGTAGACGCGGACCTTGCCCTCGGGCGTGACCCGGTCTCGGTCGGCGACCAGTGGGATGACGAACGCGTGATCGGGTCGGTGCGGGTCCAGGACGAGGGGGAAGCCGAAGTCCGACGGCAGGCCTTCGGCGATGTCGAGCCAGGTCTCGCCGCAATCGTCCGAGCGATATACGCCACCGTGGAATTGCATGAACATCCGCTCGGGCGCGACAGGCGACCGATACATGTTGTGAACGCAGAGATCGAGGGTGTTCTCCTGGACCTCTTCCGGCACATACCGCGGGATCAGACCCTTGTTCCCGTTTCGCCAGGACCGGCCGCCGTCATCCGAGAGCCACACGCCAACCGCGGAGATGCCGATTGCCAATCGGTCCGGATCGCCCGGCCACGGGCAGATGGAGTGGAGCGCGAGGCCGCCCGCGCCCGGCTGCCAGCTCTTGCGAGTCGGCTGGTCCCACAGCGCCCGGTTCAACGTCCAGGTCTGGCCGCCATCCTCGCTTCGGAACAGCGCGGCCGGTGCGACCCCGGCCCAGAGCACCCCATCTTCCTCCCCGGGATGCACGATCCATATCCGTTCCACGGTCGCGTCGTCGCCGTCGGGGAGCCTCGGCCCCTCGGCCTGCGCCCACTCCTCGGCCAGGGGGTCGTCCGTGAAGAAGACGCGAGGCCCGTACTGGCCGTCGGTCACGGAGGCGAAGTACCTGCCCGACCGCGGATCCCGGACCGCGTACTCGACCGTCAACCCGCTGAACCGCCTGGCCACGACGTCCATTGGACCTCCGCGCTCGCCTCGGAGGACGAACAGTCCTTTCCTCGTCCCCACGAGTACCTCCGCGTGGCTCGCGCCGCCTGAGATGGAGGGCAGCACGTGAACCCGATCACCCCTTGCGACGGGCGCGTCTGGCGTGGCCCGTTCCTCGTTCACGAACACGGCGATGTGTTGACGGATCTTGCCTTGGTCGTCGAGAACCCATCCGGTGAGCCGCGGATGCGAGCGCTCCAGGGCACGGAGGAGCTCGGTGACCGTGGCGCCCTCGATCTCGATCTCGCGACCCCCCGCAAGGTCGCGAAGCGGCGGGCGAAGGGTGACGATGGCCATGCGGGGAAAGTCTAGCTGGGCTCGACGACCGCCGAGACCTCTACCTCGACCAGGATGGCGGGGTCGATGAACTCGAGACCGCCCACCGTCGTGTTGGCCGGGCGGACGTCTCGGAAGACCTCGCCGTGGGCCCGCGCGGCATCCTCCCAGTGCGAGGCGTCGGCCAGCAGGACGCGGGTCCGAACGACGTCGGCGAACGAGGCTCCCAGCTTTCCAAGCGCTTCCCCGATCGTGGCGAGAGCCGCGCGGGTCTGGCCCTCGACGTCGCCCGGCGAGAGAATGGTGCCGTCGGGCGCGGCGGCCGCCGTGCCTGAGACCTCGACGACGCCCCCGATCCGCACGGCGCGCGAGTAGCCCATCACCATCGCCCACGGTCGGTTGGCCTCCACCCGCTTCCTCATCGCCTCGCTCCCCCTCTGTGGCTTCCGCGTGTCGAGCCACGCGATCGTACGGTGTCACTTGGAGCAGGGTGACATGAGGTCCAACCACCTCCTGTCCCGGGCCCGGCAAGTACGCTTGGGCCGATGGCCGAGCTGGACATCCCGGAGAGCCGGTTCGTGGATCTGGACGGGCGGGTCCACTACGTCGAGTGGGAGGGCCCGTCCGACCGTAGCTTCGTCCTCCTCCACGGGCTCGGCGGCTCGTACCTCAGCTGGGTGTGTGTCGGACGGCGCCTGTCCGAGCACGGCCGGGTGCTGGCCCTCGACCTGGCCGGCTTCGGTCGCACCCCCCGTGACGGGCGGAGCAGCAAGCTCAGCGCCAACCAGGTGTTGTTGGCGCGGTTCATCGACGAGGTGATCGGCGGACCGGCGGTCCTGGTCGGCAACTCCATGGGGGGCGCCATCGCCATGCTCCAAGCCGCGTACGAGCCGGCGTCGGCCGAGGGGGTCGTGTTGAGCGCGTCGGTGTTCCCGTGGGCTCGGGGGGGTGTGCCGTCGGCCCTCGTCCTGACCGGCTTCGCCCTGTATCGGGCCCCTGGGATCGGCGAGTGGGTGGCCAGGAAGCGGTTCACCGCGATGTCGGCTGAGCGCATCGTCCGCCTGGGGTTCCGGATCGTCGCCATGAATCCCGCCTCTGTCCCCGAGGAGCTCATCCGAGCGCACATCGACCTGCTGCTCGAGCGACAGAACGACCCCGACATCGGGCCGGCGCTCGTCCAGGCGGCGCGCTCCCTCCTTCGCCTGGGTGAACGGGGCGAGCTGGCCCGAACGGTCCTGGACCGTGTGAAGTGCCCGGTCCTGGTGATCCACGGCTACGGCGACCGGCTCGTGCCGGTGGCGTTCGCCCAGGCCGCCATCGCCAGCCATCCGAACTGGCGGGTTCGCCTGCTCCCGAGAGTGGGCCACGTGCCGATGATCGAGGACCCCGACCGGTGGATGACCGCCGTGACGGGGTGGCTCGAGGAGGTCGTGGAGGCGGGGCCGGCCTCGTCCCCCGATTCGAACCCGGCCTAGACCCCCGCCGCCTTGCACATCTCGTTCAGCGAGTCGTCGATGGCGGTGGCGAGCCCATAGATGTCGGGCATCCCATCCCAGTCTCCGGTCAGGCCGAAGGCCATCACACCGCCCAGAGATGAGCACGCGATCGACAGCGCCGAGTTCTCCCCGAGCGGCATCGACGGGTAGCTCGCCACCAGCCGGGCGCCGGCGAGGTACATCGGCTGCCCAGGCCCCGGGATGTTCGAGACGACGAGGTTGAACCACCGCCCCCGTGATACGGCTCGGGCCGCCGCCGCGAGCAAACCGCCCGGCGCGTAGGCGCCGAGGCCGATGATAGCGTCGGCCCCGAGCGCCATCATCGAGTCCTTCAGGAACCTGGTCCCCTTTCGAACCTCGGCGAGGCGGCGCTTCGCCGACATCGCCCCGATCGGGACGTCCACGAAGGCCGGTGCCACGCGGTTGCCCACGCCGTCGTCGGCGCCGGTCCTGACCGAGACCGGAACCATCACCCGGAGGGTGCGGCCGCGCGAGGGCTCTCGCCGGGCCTTCAGCAGCTGGTGCAGGGCCCCGGCCACCACCGTCAGCACGACGTCGTTCACCGTTCCGCCGAGCGCATCCTTCACGTCCTTGAACCGTTGGAGCGGCGCCTCCGTGATGGCGAACCTCCGGTTGGGGCCGATCGCGACGTCGAGGGGGCTCGACGGCCGGGCCCCCATCCCGAAGATGCTGCGCACGCCCGAGGCGATCGCACCCAGGCCGAGGGCCGTCATCGCCGGCGCCTGCAACACCTGTTCCGCGCCGTCGAGCACGGCCCGGACCGGGTGCGTGACCTGCCGGAGGAGGGCCTCTCGCACCAGATCTGCCCGACCCGGTTCCGGCTCCGGGTTCCAGGGAGGAGGTGCCGGCGGTTCAGGGGGCGTTGGATCGACGTCGTAGAGCACCGCCGCGAGCTGCATCCCCGAGACCCCGTCGATCATCGCGTGGTGCACCTTGAGCAGGGTCGCCACGTGAGCCTCCTCCAGCCCCTCGAACACGTAGAGCTCCCAGAGCGGCTTCGTCCGGTCCAGGGGTCGTGACAGCACGCGTTGCACAGCGTCCGTTAGTTCCCGTCGTCCGCCCGGCGCGGGGAGCGCCGAGCGCCGGACGTGGAACTCCAGGTCGAAGCGCGGATCGTCCGCCCACACGGGGAGCCCGAGGTGGCCGGGGACCATCACGACCTTCCGTCTGAACCGCGGCGCGAGATGGATACGTGAGGCGATCACGCGGGCCACGTCGTCGTGCCGGAGACGGCCGTCCGGACGTGAGGACGGGTCGAACACCGACAGCGCGGCCACGTGCATGTGCATCGCCGGCCGCTCCAGGTACAGGAACGACGCGTCGAGCGCGGTCAGCCTCTCCGGTGGCATGGCGGGTCTATGCGCGGGGCCGGACGCCCACCTCGTCGAGGTGACGGAGGAGGTCGGCCGGGTCCTCGTACACGCGGTAGGCCCCTGCGCGTTCCAGCTCGTCCTGCCCGTAGCCGCCCGAGAGCAGGCCGACGCCCAGGGCTCGGGCCCGGCGTGCGGCCAGGAGGTCCCACACGCTGTCGCCGACGACGACCGACTCGGCGATGTCGACGCCGAGTCGTTCGGCCGCGGCCAAGAACAGATCCGGGTCCGGCTTGGCATAGGACACCTGGTCGCGAGTCACGACGGGGACGCCGTCGGGAATCTCGAGGAGCGGCAGCACCCGGCCGGCGTTCTCCATGCCGCCGCTCGTGGCGATGGCCCACGGGACGTTGGCCTCGGAGAGATACGCCAGGAGCTCGCGGGAGCCTGGAAGCAGCCGCACCATGCCGGCCCGCTGCTCGTACGCCTCGGCGTGGAGCTTCTTCAGGCGCTCCCGCTCGTCGGCGCTCACATCGCGGCCCGTCTCGCGAAGGAGCGCGTTCGCGAACAGGCCGCCGCTCATCCCGACCTTGCGATGGATCCGCCACACCGAGAGCTCGATGCCAACATGGTCGAGCGCGTCCTGCCACGCCAGGACGTGCTGGTACACACTGTCGACGAGGGTCCCGTCGAGGTCGAACAGGAACGCAATGGTCCGGTCCATCGGGGGCTCCTTTCGACCAGAGCGTACTCCAGCCCGCCCAATGGCTCGCCGGCTACGGGACTTGCTGCTCCTGCACCGTCGCTGCCCGGGCCAGGCTGGCGGCCACCGCGCCCACCAGGATCAACGCCCCGCCGAGCGCGAGACCGCCGGTAACGGACTCGCCCAGGAACAGGACGGCGAGCGTCGCGGCAGCCAGCGGCTCCGTCGCGGAGACGATCGCCGTCCGGACAGCGCCGATCCGCCGGATGCCCTCGAGCAGACAGACGAACGCCGCCGCGGTGGCCAGGCCCATGTCGATCACCGGCCACCACTCGCTCCATCCATCGGGGAGCGAACCGTTCCCGGTGAGCGCGGCGAACGCGAAAAGACCGAGCGAGGCGCCGGCGGTCACCCACATCGAGCTCGTGAGCGGGGTCGTGCGCCGAAGCACGCGATCGGTACCGACGAGATAGGCGCTGTAGGTGGTCGCGGCGCCGAGCACCGCGACCACCCCGCGGGCCTGGATCGACAGGCCGCTGCCGGTGGCCACCACGACCGCCGCGCCGCTCACCGCGCACACCAGCGCGAGGAGCGTGAGCCGCCCGGGCCGGCCGCTCCCCGCGGCCCAGGACATTAGCGTGACGACCACGGGATAGATGAAGAACAGGAGCGTCACCGCTGCCGCCGTCCCGTGCTCGAGCGCGAGGAAGAACAGCGTGGCCTCCACGGCGTAGCCGCACACGGCGAGCACCGCGAGCCCGGCACGCTCCCCTTCCGCCGCCGCGAGTGAACGGCGGAGGGCGACCAGCAGCGCGAAGAGCACCACCGCGGCCACCCCGAATCGGATGGCCAACAGCGAGTACACGGTGATGCCGCCCTCGAGCTCGTGCTTGCCCAAGACCACGACTGAGCCGAAGCACAGAGCGGCCAGCGCGACCAGTGCGCCGCCCACCGCTTCAGGCCGCGTCGCGGTGACCTGCGCCCTACCGGTCGACAAGCTCGATCCGCATCCGCTTGAAGTCCTTGCCCTTGCTTTCGGTCTTCACTACGCGGACCCGGCCCACCTCGGCCGTCGAGCGGACGTGGGTGC
>DASPWN010000109.1:0-1821 GCA_035637835.1 Actinomycetota bacterium
TTGCGACCGATCGCGACGGCATCCATCGAGCGGCCATGCAGTCGGCGGGCAGGCTGGCGGGTGAGACCGCTGCGGTGGTCCTGCTGGTGAAGATGGACGGGAGTCCCCCCAGGAATTCACCGTCGTCGGTGCTTCTCACGATGACGGCGCGACGCTGGGAAGAGCGGTGAATCTTCCGGCCGGACCGACCTGGAAACGAGCGGATCTGATCGCCCTTGATTCGATCCGGGAACCCTCGGCGCGACGCGAGCTCGGCGGGCTCATTCCGATGCCGGAAGAGACACGCTTCGTGTTCGTGGCGCCGCTCTTCATGCTGGACGAGCTGAAGGCGCTGCTCTGCGTGGGCAGTGAAGACCCCCTGTCACGCTCGACGTGCGAAGTGCTGAAGACCCTCTCGTCTCAGGCTGCCCTCGCCCTGGAGAGCGCGGCCCTCACGGAGGACCTCCTTCGCCGGAGGAGCGAGGCCCGGTTCTCCTCGCTGGTCCAGAATTCCTCGGACGTGGTCATGGTCGTGGCGGCGGACTCATCCATGACCTACGTCAGCCCGTCGGTGGAGCGAGTGCTGGGCCACGGGCACGAACAGCTCACGGGCTCCAAACTCACCGACCACGTCCACCCCGAGGACAAGGCCCAGGTGCTCCAGTTCCTGACGAGCGGAGACCGCGACGGCGACGACCCCCGGCCGGCACTGACCGAGTTCCGCCTCCTTCATCGCGACGAACACTGGCTCCATGTCGAGTCCCAACGCACGAACCTCCTCAATGACCCCAACGTGAACGGGATCGTGCTGAACATTCGCGACATCGGCGAGCGCAAGGCGTTCGAGGAGCAGCTCCAGCACCAGGCCTTCCACGACCGCCTCACCGAACTGGCCAACCGTGCGCTGTTCCGCGACCGGGTCGAACATGCACTTGAGCGACAGACGCGGGACGGCCGGCCGGTCTCCGTCCTGTTCCTCGACCTCGACGACTTCAATACCATCAACGACACGCTCGGCCACGCCCTTGGGGATCAGGTGCTGAAGGAGGTCGCCCAACGGCTAACGGGGTGCCTGCGCGCCGCAGATACGGCGGCCCGGCTGGGGGGGGACGAGTTCGGCATCTTGTTGGAGGACGGCGGTGTCGGGTTCGAGGCCGTCGAAGTGGCCTCCAGGATCATGGCCGCGTTGGAAGCTCCGATCAGGCTCGGGGGAAAGACAGTGTCTGTCCGCACCAGCATCGGCATCGCCGCGGCACGCCCCGGTGAGGAGGGCGCGCCCCAGAGCGGCGAGGAGCTCATGCGAAACGCCGACGTCGCGATGTACATGGCCATGGAGGCAGGCAAGGGGCGGTACCAGCTCTTCGAGCCGGCCATGCACGACACGGCGCTGCGCCGCCTGGAGCTGAAGGCCGACCTCCAACGGGCGATCGACAACGGGGAGTTCGTCTTGTACTACCAACCGGTCATCGAGCTCGAGACGGGCGCGATCATCGGCTTGGAGGCCCTGATCCGCTGGAACCACCCCGAGCGCGGTCTCGTCCCTCCACTCGAGTTCATCCCCCTGGCGGAAGAGACCGGCCTCATCGTCCCCATCGGCGGGTGGGTGATCCAGGAGGCCTGTCGCCAAGCGGTGCTCCTCCACGACCGGCTGCCGGTCGAACCTCCGCTCCACATGGCCGTCAACCTGTCTGCTCGACAGCTCCAGCGGCAGGAGATCGTGGGCGAGATCGGAGAGATCCTCACGGAGACCGGGCTGGACCCCGGCTTGCTGATCCTGGAGATCACGGAGAGCGTGATGATGAAGGACGTGAAGTTGTCCGTTCAACGCCTCACCGAGCTCAA
>DASPWN010000110.1:0-4651 GCA_035637835.1 Actinomycetota bacterium
ACCCTGGCCAGCAACTCCTCGAGGGAGAACGGTTTGGCCAGGTAGTCCTCGGCGCCAAGCTCCAGGAGCGCCACCTTGGTGCCCGTGTCGGAGAGTGCCGAGAGGATCAGGACCGCTTGGGAAGGCTTGCGGGTGAGCAGCTTTCGAAGGATCCCGGCGCCGTCCAGCCCGGGCATGACCAGATCGAGGATCACGAGGTCGTAGGGCTGAGAGACGGCCATCCGGAGTCCGTCCTCCCCGACGGAGGCCACGTCGACCGAGAACCCCTCGGCCTGCAGCCCCCGGCGCACGAAGTCGAGGATCCTTGGCTCGTCGTCGACGAGAAGGATGCGGCCGACCGATACATCTTCGAGCGCATTCCCGATGACCGATCTACTCATCGACCCCTCCGGCCGTACCCTAGCGAGGATCGGTGTTTACCGCGAGTTGATGCAACTGGACCGGCTGCGGGTGATTGAATCCGTGGGGTGGAGCGGTTCGACGTCTTCGTGATCGGCGCCGGCGCGACGGGCTCGGAGATCGCCTTCCGGCTTGGGCGAACTGGCGCGCTCGCCGTCGGCCTTGCGGAGCGGGACAAGCTGGGGGGCGAATGCAACCTCTACGGCTGCGTCCCCACCAAGGTCATGCTCCGAAGCGCCAAGATCGCGGCGCTGGCCCGGGACGCGGACCGCTTCGGGGTGCGCGTCCCGGCAGTGGACGTGGACTTCCTCGCCGTTCGGGACCGGGCTCGGCGGATCATCGAGGCGCAGTCGGGCGGCGGAGCCAAACCCTTCGAGCGGCTCGGGGTCCGGGTCCTCATGGAAGAGGCCCGCCTGGTGGGGCCGCACCTGATCGAGATGGCCGATGGCACCGAGGTCGAAGCGGATCGGATCGTCCTGGCCACCGGGAGCGAATCGGTCACGCCGCCAATCGAGGGAATCGAGGATGGCCCGTACTGGACCAACAAGGAGGCCATCTGGAAGCCCGAATCGGTGCCCCGGTCGATCGCCATCCTGGGGACGGGGGCCATCGGAATCGAGTTCGCCCAGATCTACGCCCGGTTCGGCTCGAGCGTCACCGCCATCGAGGTCCTTCCAAGGATCCTCCCCGGCGAGGACGAGGATGCGGCGGCGGCCCTGGTCCCCGCGTTGAAGGGGGAAGGCATCCGGCTGCTGCCAGGGACGACCTGTGTCCGCGCCGAGTACCACGGACGGAGATGGCGCCTGCATCTGTCGAATGGGGAGGACCTCGAGAGCGCCGAGCTGCTCGTGGCCGCGGGCCGGCGCGCGCGGTTCGAACCACACGACCTCGACGCGGCCGGCGTAGAGCTCGACGACGAGGGCAAGCCGGTGCTCACCGACACCCTGCGCACCACAAACGACCACGTCTGGGCGGCCGGCGACGCCACCGGCGAGCTCCTGTTCACCCACGTGGGTACATACGAGGCGGACCTCGTCGTCGACGACATCTTGGGCAAGCCACGCCTCCGCGACTATCGGGTCGTGCCCCGGGTGACGTTCTGCGACCCTGAGGTGGCGAGCGTGGGGCTCACCGAACGCCAGGCCCGGGAAGCGGGGAACGACGTTCGCATCGCCAAGGTCCGCATGGAGGACGGCGAGCGGGCGACGATCGAGGGCCGGACGCACGGCGTGGTCAAGCTGGTGGCCGACGCACGGACCGGTGAGCTCCTGGGGGGCCACGTGGTCGGCGAGGAGGCCGGGGCCATGATCCATGAGGTGGTGGCGGCGATGGCCGCACGAACCCCGGCCCATGTCGTGGGTGACGCCATCCATGCCTACCCAACGTTCCCCGAAGTGCTCAAGACGGCCTTCCAGAAGCTTGCGGCCGGTTAGCCGGTGTGGACGGGTATCCTGGAGGCGCGATGGACAGCGACACCGCGACCGTCCTCACCGTCACCGCCAAGGCCGCCGGGAAGATCCGGGCCCTCGCGGACCGTGAGGGTAGGGCGGCTCCCATCCTCCGGGTCCGGGTGGTGGCCGGAGGGTGCTCCGGCTTCTCCTACGAGCTGTCCTTCGCCGACGCCGCGGCCCAGGGCGACCACGTCATCGACGTGGACGGGGTGCAGGTCCTGGTGGACCGGACGAGCGCGCCGATCGTCGAGGGTTCCACCCTGGAGTTCGACGACGCCATGCTCGGCGGCGGCCTGAAGATGCTGAACCCGCGGGCCACGCACGAGTGCGCCTGCGGTCAGTCCTTCGCCATCTAGGCCCGCTCAGGCGGCCAGGAGCGTCCCGGTCATCGACGAGTGGAACCTGCAGTGGAACCCCGCGGTCCCCGATGCGGGGAAGGGCACCGTGACCTGGACGGTCTGACCGGCCGGCACGTCCCTGGAAACGCCGCCGTCGTCCAGCGTGAAGCTGTGGGTCACCGAGTCCTCGTTCGTGATCGTGACCGTGGACTGCTGTCCGTCGGGGGCCGAGAGCGTGTTCGGATGGAAAGCGAAGCCCTTGACGGTGATGGTCAGGCCAGCTCCTCCCCCGCCACCGCCGCCGCCCCCTCCGCCTCCACCGTCGGAGTTGGAGCTCCCGCACGCGGCCAGAAGGAGCAGGAGCGACAGGGCACACGCGGCACGCCGCAGGCCGCCGATCGTCCTCCCCATCCCCGGGCCTCCCTCACCGTGGACTCGCCCGGCTAGCCTAGCGATTCGGCAGATGGCCGACTCCCCGGTCAGGCCACCTCGAGGGCCCCCACCATCCCCTTGGTCTGGTGGTACTTGCAGAAGAAGACCAACGTCCCCGATTGCGGGAACGTCACGGTCACCTCGGCCTTCATCTCCGACGGGACGTCTTGGTCGATGCCCTGATCCGTGACGCTGAAGTTGTGCAGCGCGCTCCCCTCGTTGGACAGCTCGAGGGTAATCTTCTGCCCCGCCGTCCCTTTCAGGATCGTGGGTTCGAAGTAGTAGACATTCCCTTCGTTGTTGAGCTCCAGCTCGGAGCTCGACGCCCCCGAGACGTCCTTGGTTCCCTTGTCGTTGGCCTTCTGGCCGGCGATCGTGATGGTCTCACCACCCCCCTCGCTCCCGTTGTCTTTGCCGCACGCCGTGGCGGCCAACGCGAGCACCAGCACGACGGCGAACAGACTCGAGGACGTTCGCATGCTTCCTCCTCCGAAGGGCCGACCCCCGTATTACGGACGAGGGGACCGAAGGGCTTTTCCGCGAATCGAGATGCCCGCGCTATGCTTCGGGTCGTGCCCGCCGCGGACCGGACGCAGTGGTACGACCTGTATCACGAGGTCGTCCTGACCGGGCTGTGCACCGGATGCACCGCCTGCATCGTGGCCTGCCCCTTCCACGTCCTGGGCTACGAGGACTACCAGCCCGTCCAGCTTCAGGAGGACGGTCTCGACCAGTGCGCGCACGGCGACCGCGGCTGCTCGCTCTGCACCTTGGCCTGCCCCAGGTTCCGCGATTGGGAATCGGACATCGACCAGCTGCTGTTCGGCCAGACGAGGAAGCCGGAGGAGGTCATCGGCCAGTACCGAGATATCGTGCTGGCCAGGGCCAACGACCCGGAGGCCCTGATGAACGGCCAGGACGGCGGGGTGGTTTCCGCCATGCTCATCTGGGGCCTGGAGAGCGGCGAGATCGACGGGGTCTGCACCTCGAAGCTGTCGGACGAGCGCGCGTGGGACGCCGAGCCCACCGTGGTCACCGACCGGGATGGCGTCCTGGCCACGGCGGGGTCGCGTTACACGTACTCCGCGAACCCGCTCGCCATGCTGAAGGCGGCCCAGATGGGCCTGTCCCACGTGGCCCTGGTGGGCATGTCGTGCCAGGCCAGCGTCACGGGCGCCATGGCGGCCCGCCGCGTGAACAAGTGGGCGAAGAAGATCAACTGGACGTTCGGACTCCTGTGCTCCAAGAGCTTCACCTACGAGGGCCTGATGGTCGAGATCGCGCAGCAGGAGCTGGGCCTGAAGCTGAAGGACATCGTCCGGGTGAACGTCAAGGGCAAGCTGCTCTTCTACACGAAGGACGGCGAGGAAATCACGTACTCGCTCAAGAAGTCGCACCGGTTCACCCGGCCGGGGTGCCTGCTCTGCCCGGACTTCGCCGCAGAGCACGCGGACATCTCCTTCGGAGGCCTGGGCCAGAGCGACGGGTGGACCCTGACGGTCATCCGCACCGAGAAGGGTCAGGACATCTGGAACCGAGCCGTCGGGGAGGGCATCGTGACGTGGCGGCCGGGATCCGAGGACCCGGCGGCCATCGAGCTCATGGCCAAGCTCTCGGCCAAGTCCAGGGAGCGGTGGCCGGTCCAGGAACTTCCCGAGACGGCCCGCCTACCCGGCGTCCTACCGGCTGGGAACGGGGAGGTTGCCGCCGGGGCCTAAAAGGCTCGGCTAGCCCGCTTGCGCCCAGCCCGCCACGACCGGGTGATCGACATCCTTCGGGCCGACCTGCGCGGCGCCACCCGGCGAGCCGAGCCCCGTGACCGAGTCGTTGAACCACTCCGCGTTGATCGGCGTGAACTGCTTCCACTCGGCCGGAACGTCGTCCTCGTAAAAGATCGCCGTCACCGGACACACCGGCTCACACGCCCCACAGTCGACGCACTCATCGGGGTGGATGTAGAGCATGCGCGGTCCCTCGTAGATGCAGTCGACCGGACACTCGTCGACGCACGCCTTGTCCTTGATGTCGATG
>DASPWN010000111.1:0-12421 GCA_035637835.1 Actinomycetota bacterium
CCCACTCCTACCGCGACGGGCACAGATGGTGGAACCTCCGTCCGCCTGGCGAGTACCTGGACGCCGTGGAGCAGGGCCTTCGCCCCGTGGGCGGCGAAGAGCGCCTCACTCCGGAGGAAGAGCAGCTTGAAGAGGTCTTCCTGAAGCTCCGAATCCTCGAAGGCGTTCCGGTCACCTCGGTCGCCGACGAGGTCGCGTCGGGGTTCATGGAGCAGGGACTGCTATGCCAGCTAGACGGCCACCTCGTGCCGACTGAGCGAGGAATGCTAGTGCTGAACGAGGTCGTGCTCGGACTAGCGAGTTAGGACGTGTCCGACCGATGATCCGCCTAGGGCGGGGGCTCAGTGACCAGCTCAGTCCTCAGCTCGCCGCTTTCTTCACGAGCGCGGCGATCTTCTTCTCCTCCGCGGCGGTGAGCTCCGTCAGCGCGAAGGAGGTCGGCCACATCGCGCCGTCGTCGAGGTTCGCCGACTCTTCGAAGCCGAACGTGGCGTACCTGGACTTGAACTTGTCCGCGCTCTTGAAGAAGCAGACGATCTTGCCGTCCCTGGCGTACGCGGGCATCCCGTACCAGGTCTTCGGCCAGAGGGCCGGCGCGCTGGCCGTGACGATCGCGTGGAACCGCTCGGCCATGACACGATCGGCCTTCGGCATCTCGGCGATCTTCGCGAGCAGGTCGTGTTCCCCGGCCTCCCTGTCCTGGTTCGCGCGCGCTTCCGCCTTCAGCTCTCGGGCGCGCTCCTTCATCGCGGCCCGTTCGTCTTCCGTGAATCTCGTGGACGTCTTGATCGCCGTCGTGCGCCTGGCCGACGTCCGCGTGTCCTTCTTCGCAGGTTTCCTCTCAGGCATTGCGAAGCACCTCCTTGTGCCGAATGGGTTGGCTCAGTCCCGCTGCTGGATGCGGATCAGGTTGCCCGCGGGATCGCGGACGGCGAAGTCGCGAACCCCGTATGGCTGGTCCATCGGCTCCTGGACGACCTCGGCGTCGCCGGCTTGCAGCCGATCGAAGGCGCCGTCGAGGTCCTTGGTGGCCAGGAGGATCTGCCCGTAGCTCCCCTTCGCCATCATCTCGGCGATGGTGCGGCGCTCGTCGTCGGTGACGCCGGGGGTGGCCTCCGGCGGATACAGGACGATGGACGTGTCGGGCTGGTCGGCAGGGCCGACCGTGATCCAGTGCAGCCCGCCGTATTCGACGTCGAGGCGGACCTCGAAGCGGAGACCGTCGCGATAGAAGGCCACGGCAGCGTCCGGGTCGTTCTGTGGGAGGAAGCTGGCGTGAATCGTGATGGTGTCCATGGCGGTCACTCTACGCGCGGCCCAGTAGCCGACGCTTCTCGATTCCTGATCGGTCTGGTCACTTGTCTCGACACGCACGGCGGCATCCCGGCCGTCGCGCCCGCCTCGTGGCGCCGGTAGGTGCTGGGCGGCACGCCGACGAGTTCGGTGAAGCGGGTGCTGAAGGTGCCCAGGGACGAGCAGCCGACCTCGAAACAGACCTCGGTTACGCTGAGATCGCCGCGGCGCAGCAGCGCCATCGCGCGCTCGATGCGCCGGGTCATCAAGTAGCTGTATGGCGACTCGCCGAAGGCGAGCCGGAACTGGCGGCTGAGGTGGCCTGCCGACATGTGCGCGCCGCGGGCGAGCGCCTCGACGTCTAGCGGCAGCACGTACTCCCGGTCGATCCGGTCGCGGACGCGGCGCAGGCGCACGAGGTCGCGCAGGTGCTGCGCCGCGGCGGGTCTGCTGGTCACCTGCGAGATCGTCCCACGTCGCGCTGGAGTTGCCCAGCGCCGCTAGCGTCGCACGCCACTCCGCGTCCGCTCTGGCCGGTCTGCTCCGCTTACGTCCTCGATCTGTTCAGGCTCCGCGGGCTGGCCACCAGATACGACACGCATTCGTCTACCGCGCCGGCCTCGTCCTCGCAGCCGTGCTGCACTGGCTCACCGACTTAGGAGACACGTCCTAGTCGCCGGAGTAGAAAGAGGGGAGCCTGGTGCCGCAGAGCCCTTTCCGCGCGGCGAACGACGGCGACTCCGAGGTTGCCGGTTCCTGGAAGTCCCGCGTTCCGACCACCTCGAGCGCTCCATCGCGTCGCAGCTTGAACGTCGTCTCGTGGGCATACCAGACGGCATCGGGGGAATCGTGGGGCTTGGACTCGGCTGAGGTCGCTACGAGCACCTTCCCGTCCGGTCCCGTGTCACATCGGAGCGCGTCGAGCCGGAACTCGTCGCCGCCGAGCCACAGCCGGACTTCCTTCCCAGGTTCGAACCCCCCCGCCGGATCGCCCGGCGGTGCCACCGTGACTGGAACGATCGCCGGCGAGTCAGCCAGCCCGATCTTGAACAGCCTGAGGCCGGCGATGCTGAACGCGACATCATGCACGAGCAGCTCGTCGGTCCCGTCGCCGTCGACGTCAGGAGCGGCAAAGGCAGAGCATTCGACCTCGCACCTGATCGGTCCGTATCCGACGTCGGCTTGACCATCGCCGGTGATGTCGACGGCTACGAGGTTGTCCGCCTCGTTCGCGTTCGGGCACGGGCCGACGTCGCCGCGTTTGGAGGCGACGTAGGCCGTCCCCACCGTCTGTGCGTCCCCGAAGTGCCCCTGGACCGACGTCACGTTGCACACCGGGAACCCCAGGCCGATATCGGTTGTCGCATGCGCTGAAGGACTGGGGGAGATGGGCGGGGTGCTCACCGAAGGAGTGTTGCCCTCGCCGGCCGTCGTGGTGTCGGTCCAGAACATGCGGGACAGTCCGTAGGTGCCGGCAATCGTGCCGGCCACGACCGCCACGGCGAGTGCCGTCGACTCGATCCTCCGCACGATTCGTCTGCGTTCGCGTCGCCGGATGAGCTCCTCGTACACGCCGGCGGGATCCGCCGGGCGGGTGGCCCGCTCGAGATCCCGCCGCAGACGGTCGTCAAGCCTCGCCACGATCGTTCGCCTCCTCCAGGTCCGACTCGCCGAGTGCCCGTGACAGCGCTCGGCGCGCCCGGAACAGCGTGGTCTTCGCCGTCCCCTCGCTCATCCCCAGCACGTCGGCGACCTCCTTCACGTCCATTCCCAAGTAGTAGCGGAGCGCCGTGGCCTCCCGCTGGCGCCTTGGGAGCGACGCCAGGGCCCGGATGATGTCCATGCGATCCTCAGGGCTGTTGCTCGGTGAGGGCTCTCTGGCGCCCAGCCGGGCTCGGGCCCGGCGCTCGGCGGCGACCCGCCGCCGCCGGCTCCGCGCCAGATTCAGCGACACGGTGGTGACCCACGCCGGCAGCGAGGCGATGGCCGCTCCGCGCTCGGAGCGTTCCCAGGCCCTGGCCACCGCCTCCTGGACGGCGTCCTCGGCGGCGGCCCGGCTCCCCGCCACCAGTGCGAGGCCACCGACCAGCCTGGGGTAGACCGTGTGGAGGAACTCTCGGATTGCGACCTCGTCGATCAGCTCACGTCACTCCTCTCCCACGGGATAGACGCACGAGGCCGTGGCGAGGTTGACAGGTCCGGGACGGCGAAGCCAGCACTCTCCCCTCGTGACTGCTAAGAATGTATGGCCATGGGAGAGTCCTCCGACCTCGGCGGGAGGAAGATCGCCGTGCTCCGCGCGGTGGTCGAGGAGTATGTGCGCACCGGGGAGCCGGTGGGCAGCGAGACCATCGCGGAGCGCGCCGGGCTCGGCGTCTCCTCGGCGACGATTCGAAACGAGATGGCCGCCCTGGAGGAGATGGGGTATCTGACCCACCCCCACACCTCGGCCGGGCGGATCCCCACCGACCTCGGGTACCGCGGCTACGTTGACACGCTGCCGGCGGGCGGACGGCTGCGTGACGTCCAACGCCGGGCCATCACCGGGTTCTTCGCCGAGACCATGCTGGACCTGGAGGAGGTGCTCAAGGGAACCACCCAACTCCTGTCACGCCTGACCCAGTACGCCGGCCTTGCCGTGCCGCCCAGCATGTCTGACGAACAGCTGGTCCGAGCCGAGATCGTCGACCTCGGCCCCTCGATCATGGTCCTCGTGATCGGCCAGCACGGCCGGGTGGAGAAGGCCCTGGTGGACCGGCCCGGGGAACTCGACGGACCGGCACTGGAGGCGCTCGAGCGGCGGATCGGTGACTCCTTCGGGGGCCGGACGATGGCCGAGGCTCAGGCGCGAGCACTGCGCCTGGCCGGAGAGTCGAATCCGGCCGAGCGGGACTTACTGATGGCGGTGGCCGAGACGCTCCGAGACATGCAACGGGGCAAGGGTGGGGACCACGTGCTCGTCGGGGGCGTGGCGAACCTGGCCGATGAGGTGGCCCACTGGCGCCGCGAGACCGTCCACCGCTTGATCGAGGCCCTCGAGCACGAATCCGAGCTCCATCTGCTGCTCCGCCAGGTGGGATCTGGCGGCGACGTGTCGGTGACGATCGGCGCCGAGCATCCGACCACCGGCGAGTGGGAGGCAGCCATCGTGGCCGCTCCGTTCCGGGTGGGGGATACGCCGGTCGGCACCATCGGGGTCGTCGGGCCCACCGCCATGGACTACCTGACGGTGGTGGCGTCCGTCCGGGCGGTGGCCAAGCGGCTGTCCGAGCTCGCCACCGAGCTCGGCGCGTAGCCATGGCGAGCATCCGCGACCTGTACGAGATCCTGGGCATCCCGCGGACGGCCACGCAGGACGAGATCAGGAAGGCGTACCGACGCCTGGCTCGCGAGCTGCATCCAGACTCGAGCGGCGATCCCGCGACCGAGGAGCGGTTCAAGGAAGTCACGGCGGCTTACGAGATCCTGTCGGATCCGAACAAGCGGGAGCGCTACGACCTCTACGGACGGGGTGGACCCGAGGCCTTCCCGTTCGCCGACATCAGCGAGATCTTCGAGGCGTTCTTCGCCACCGGGACGTTCGGGCGCCGCCGCGACCCCACTCCGCGGACCCGGACCAGGCGGGGGGAGGACCTTCGGGCCGCCGTCCTGCTGTCATTCGAGGAGGCAGCGTTCGGGATCCGTCGTGACGTCACGGTGGACGCCCTGCAAACGTGCGACCGCTGCCAGGGCTCCGGGGCGGAGCCCGGGTCCTCGCCCACCCGCTGCCGAACGTGCGGCGGTACGGGACAGGTCCAGGAGGTTCGACGCAGCATCTTCGGCACGGTGATGACGGGCCGCGCGTGCGCCACGTGTGAGGGGACGGGGCAGGAGATCCAGGCGAAGTGTGAGCGATGCCGGGGCGAGGGGCGGGTGCCAGCCGAGCGCACCGCTCCGGTCGACGTTCCGGCCGGTGTGGCGCACGGCGTGGAGCTTCGGGTCCCGGGCCGTGGACACGCCGGTCGGGCCGGTGGTCCGCCCGGGGACCTGTTCCTCTCGATCGCTGTGCAGGAGAGCCCGGTGTTCGAGCGCCGGGGCCAGGACCTGTTCGCGGTGGTGGAGGTGCCGATGGTGCAGGCCGCTCTGGGGGCCGAGCTCGAGGTCGAGAGCCTCGACGGCATGGAACGGGTGAGGGTCGGCGCGGGGACGGAGTCGGGGACGGTGATCCGGCTCCGGAGCAAGGGCATCCCGAACCTGGGACGCCGGGGGCGGGGGGACCTGTATCTCACGATCCACGTAGGGACCCCGAGAGACCTGGGGAAGGAGCAGCGGAGGCTGCTCGAGCAGCTGGCAGAGATCCGAGGGGAGGCGGCCGGAGGTGGGCCCGCCGTGCGGGCCCGCCTCCGACGCCCCACCTAGCCGACCTGGGTAGAGTCGGTCTGTATGGACGCGGACTGCCTGTTCTGCCGCATCGTCGCCGGAGAGGCGCCTGCTCGGATCGTGCGCAAGACCGACAACGTGGTGGCCTTCCGGGACATCAATCCCCAGGCACCCACGCACATCCTGATCGTGCCGAAGGAGCACCTTCGGTCGATGGAGGAGATCCGCGATGGCCACGCGGACGTGCTCGCCGAGATGATCCAATCGGCGGTGCAGCTCGCCCGGGCCGAGGGCGTGGACCGCACTGGATGGCGCCTGGTCGCGAACACGGGGGCCGACGCTGGGCAGTCGGTCAACCACCTCCACTTCCACCTGCTGGGAGGGAGGCGGATGGCGTGGCCTCCCGGGTAGTCCCCGGGTAGTCGCCGCGCCCCGTGCCCCACGGTACAATCCTGGTTCAGCTGGGGTCGTCAGGTGACGACCCCTTTTGTAACGGTTCACCAACAGGGAGGAACGGGGGTCCACCCTCCGAAGACCGCGCTTTGGCGAGAGCCACCACCCAAGTGAAGATCCTGGTCCCCGGCGACCAGTCGATGGTCGCCCTCCTCGGGCAACGGGACGAGCTGCTCAAGCTCGTGGAAGCCGCGTTCGACTCCGTGATCGTGGTCCGGGGGAACGAGATCACCATCACCGGGCCCCAGGAAGAGGCCGAACGCGTCGGCGTGCTCTTCGAGGAGTTGCTCTCGCTGCTCGAACGGGGACACGACCTGACCGCGTCCTCGGTCGGCCGATCGATCGAGCTCATCAAGGGGAACGAGGCCAAGCCCACCGAGGTGCTCGGCGACGTGCTCCTCACCGGGCGAGGCCGGGGCATCTCGCCGAAGACCCTGGGGCAGAAGCAGTACGTGGACGCCATGCGCCGGGCCACGCTCACCTTCGCCATCGGCCCGGCGGGGACCGGCAAGACCTACCTCGCGGTGGCCACCGCGGTTCGAGCCCTCCAGGACAAGATGGTGTCGCGCATCATCCTCACCCGCCCGGCTGTGGAGGCCGGTGAGCGACTCGGGTTCCTCCCAGGCACGCTCTACGAGAAGATCGATCCCTACATGAAGCCGCTGTACGACGCGCTGTTCGAGATGACCGGCGCGGACTCGCTTCCCAGGCTCATGGAGCGGGGGACGGTGGAGGTGGCGCCACTCGCGTACATGCGGGGCCGAGCCCAGCCCCACAAAAGCCGAGTGCTGACACCCACCGGGTTCATGCCGATAGGAAGCCTCACTGTCGGCGACCTGGTGATCGGCTCCGACGGCCACCCGACGCCCGTGATCGGCGTGTATCCGCAGGGACGCAAGGACGTCTTCCGGATCCGAGCGCAGGATGGCGCCTCCACGCTCTGTTGTGGGGAACACCTGTGGGCCGTGTCGACAGCCGCGGATCGCAGGCGAGGCAAGCCCCTGCGGGTGATGGAAACGCGGGAGATGATCGGGCGACTCAGTGCATCCCACGCACATCGCTTTGAGCTGCCACTCGTCTCGCGATCCGTCGAGTTCGAGCCGAGCGACGTTCCCGTGGACCCGTATGCGCTCGGGCTACTCCTGGGCGACGGATGTCTGACGACCTCGACAACGCCCTCGTTCTCGACGGCCGATCCCGAGCTCGCTCTTGCTCTCGAACTGAACCTCGAAGGCATCGAGCCGATCCACAAGGGTGGGTACGACTACGTGCTCAGGCGCCGGGCTGGCGGCCGCGGCGGCGTTATCGCCGAGAACCCGGTCACGTCCATCCTGCGCGAACTCGGTCTCGCTGGCACCCGCTCGCCGACGAAGTTCGTCCCCGAGTCATACCTCCATAACTCCCCGGACGTCCGCCTAGCGGTCCTCCAGGGGCTCCTCGATACCGACGGCGGACCGGTGACGCAGACCAAGCGGAGCTGTCGCGTCCAGTACGTGACAACCTCTCCGCGCCTTCATGACGACGTCCTATTCCTCGTTCGCTCGCTGGGCGGCATTGCGTATTGCAGGACCCGCCCGTCGGCGGGCCGAACGCCTGGCCGGGCGAACGGGCGGCCCGTGGGATACCGTTCGGACGCATACATCCTGGACATCCGCCTGCCCGAAGGCATGGCCCCCTTCCGCCTGACCCGCAAGCTGTGGACGTATCTCGCATTCGGCGGAGGTGGTCGCCCGATGCGCTTCGTCGACAGCATCGAACCGGCAGGTGAGCACGACACCGTCTGTATCCAGGTCGCTGCCGCCGATTCCCTCTACGTCACCGACGATTTCCTGGTCACACACAACACGTTGAATGACTCGTTCATCATCCTGGACGAGGCCCAGAACACCACGCCCGAGCAGATGAAGATGTTCCTGACGCGCCTGGGGTTCGGCTCCAAGGCCGTCGTGAACGGTGACGTCACACAGATCGACCTGCCGAGCGGACAGCGATCCGGCCTGGTGATCGTGCAGGACATCCTGTCCGGCATCGAGGGGATCGAGTTCTGCCACCTCGGGGCGCGTGACGTGGTTCGCCACAAGATCGTCCAGGACATCGTGGAGGCCTACCGCGTGTTCGGGGAGAAGCGGGCGGCCGGCGGCGATGAGTGACGACGACCAACCTCCGAGGATCCTCGTCTCCGACCGCCAGTCCGAGCTCGTCGACCGTGACGGCTTGGTCGAGCTGGCCCGAGCGACCCTTGAGGCCGAGGGCGAGCCCCGGTCGGAGCTCTCGGTCTCGTTCGTCACGGCGGAGGAGATGGCCAACCTTCATCGGACCTACCTCGCCGAAGAGGGTCCCACCGACGTGCTGTCCTTCCCTCTGGACGAGCTCGGAGAGGATGGCGTGCGGGTCCTGGGCGACGTGGTGATCGCCCCGGCGGTGGCTGCCGCAAACCGACCGGAGGATCCGACGTCCGAGCTCCGCCTGCTCCTGGTCCACGGGATCCTCCACCTCTTGGGGCACGATCACGAGGACGAGGACGACCGGGCCGCGATGTGGGCCAAGCAGGAACGGTACACGGGGGTCCGCGTCCGGTGACCGGCGGCGACTGGTTCCAGCTCTTCGTGATCGCATTGCTCATCGCGGGCGTGGGCGTGCTGGGGGCGTCAGAGGTGTCGATCACCAGGGTGAACCGGGTCCGGGCCTACCGGTTCGCCGATGAAAAGCGACGCGGCGCGAGCTCACTGGCGAAGGTCGCCGAGAATCCGGCCCCCTACCTGAACGTCGTGCTGCTCCTCACGCTCCTGGCCACCATCGGCGGCACCACGATCGCCACGTCCCTCGCCGTTCGCCTGTTCCATGGCGCGGGCGAGATCGTGGCCACCGTAGCCATGACGCTCCTGCTGTTCGTGTTCGCCGAGGTGACGCCGAAGACGTTCGCCATCCAGCAGACCGATCGCGTGGCGTTGGTGCTCGCGCCGCTGATCGTCGCGCTGGGGCGGCTGGTGGGTCCGCTCGCGTCCGGGCTGGTGAAGGTGGCCAACGTCATCATGCCCGGGAAGGGCCTGCCACAGGGTCCATTCATCACGGAGAACGAGATCCGAGCGCTGGCCGAGGTGGCCTCGGACGAGGAACAGATCGAGGAGGAGGAGAAGGAGCTCATCCACTCGATCTTCGAGTTCGGCGACACGATCGTCCGTGAGGTCATGGTGCCGCGACCCGACATCGTGGCCGTCGAGGACGACAAGACCCTCATCGACGTTCAGGCGCTGGTGCTCCGGCACGGGTTCTCCCGGATCCCGGTGTTCCACGAGGACCTGGACAACGTGGTCGGGTTCGTCTTCGCCAAGGACGTGCTGAAGGCCCTGTACCAGGGACAGGCGGACATGCCGCTCACCGACATCGTGCGGCAGGCCCACTTCGTGCCCGAGTCCAAGAAGGTGGCCGACCTGCTCAGGGAGATGCAGCAAGAGAAGTTCCACATCGCCCTCGTCACCGACGAGTACGGCTCGGTCTCCGGCCTGGTCACCCTGGAGGACCTGCTCGAGGAGCTCGTGGGGGAGATCACCGACGAGTACGACCGGGAGGAGCCCCCGGTCGTCGATCTGGGGAACGGCGTGTACCGCGTGGACGGGCGCCTGGGGATCGACGAGGTGAACGAGCTCCTCGACACCGAGCTCCCCGACGAGGAATGGGACACGGTCGGCGGCCTGATGCTCGGCCTGCTCGGCTCTATCCCGGAGCAGGGCGAGGAGGTCAGCTACCAGAACCTCGTGTTCAAAGCGGAGAAGGTGAACGGGCGGCGCATCGCCAAGGTCCTGATCACGCGCAAGCCCGAGGAGGCCGAGCAGCCGAGCCCCGCGGGAGCGACCGCTGAGTAAGCCGCCGGAACAGCAGATCGACGAGCTGGTGGCGGCGGCAGCCGAGGTGCGAACCAACGCGTACGCGCCGTACAGCGAGTTCCACGTGGGGGCGGCGATCCTGGCCGGCGGACGGGTCTTCACCGGAGTGAACGTGGAGAACGCGTCCTATCCGCTTGGCATGTGCGCGGAACGGAACGCGGTGGGGGCGACGGTCGCGGCTGGGGAACGGCGGATCGATTGCATCGCCGTGGTGACCGATGCGGCGCGCCCGACACCGCCGTGCGGGGGGTGCCGCCAGGTCCTGTGGGAGTTCGGGCCTGAGTCGCTGGTCGTGTCCCAGACCACGAGCGGCGAGAGAGTCGCCTGGGCGCTGGAAGACCTCATCCCCGACGCCTTCGGCCCGGACTCGTTCGGCCCGGACCCGCACCGCTAGCCGGCGATTTCGGGGATTCGGCTACCATGGCTTTCCCTGCCGAGGAGGCTCCGCGGATGTCGCAGGCGGCCGAGATCGAACGACGCCACCCAACCCCCGTGCGGTTCACCGCGAAGGAAGCGGCACGGTTGGTGTCCCGAGCCACCGTGGTGGACGCGGTGGGGCTGGAAGAGCGCGCCGCCTCGCTGGCCAAGCGTTCGATCAAGCGTGACTCCAAGCTATGGGCCCTGGATCTCGCCATCCGGTCCATAGACCTGACAACGCTGGAGGGCTCCGACACGGTCGGCAAGATCGTGGCGATGTGCGCCAAAGCCGTCAGGCCGAACCCAGTTGACTCATCCGTCCCCTCGGTCGCAGCCGTCTGCATCTATCCGCACCTGGTCCCCGTCGCGGTCGGTCAACTGAAGAACACCGGGGTGAAGGTGGCGTCGGTCGCCGGCGGGTTCCCCAGCGGCCTCGGACCGCTCGATGCCCGCCTCCGGGAGGTGCGCGAGGTCATGGAGCTCGGCGCCGACGAGATCGATATCGTCCTGAACCGCTCCCTGTTCCTGGGTGGGCAGTACGCTCAGGCCTTCGAGGAGCTGGCTGCGGCGCGAGAGGCCGCGGGCGACACGCACCTCAAGGTGATCCTGGAGAGCGGCGAGCTCGGGTCCTACGACCGGATCCGGCAGGCCTCGGTCCTGGCCATGGCGGCGGGAGCCGACTTCATCAAGACCTCGACTGGCAAGATCCAGCCTGCAGCGACGCTCCCGGCGGCGCTGTGCATGATGGAGGCGTCCCGGGAGTTCTTCCATGAGACGGGCCGGCGGGTCGGCGTCAAGGTGGCCGGCGGCATCCGTCAGTCCAAGCAGGCCATCCAGTACCTGGTGCTGGTGTACGAGACGCTCGGCCCGGAGTGGATGACGCCGGACCTCTTCCGCATCGGGGCGTCCACGCTCCTGAACGACGTGCTGATGCAGATCGACAAGGAGCGAACCGGCCGGTACCAGAACCCCGACTACTACACGATCGACTGACGACATGGCCAAGATCGAGAGGCGGGAGCGGGAGGCGCCGGAGCGGCGGGAGCCGGTGTGGGAATACGCCACCGCACCCGAGTCGAGCGACATCGTTCGGCTGGAGGACCGCTACGGCCTGTTCATCGGCGGGGAGTTCGTCGAGCCGAAGTCGGGGACGTACTTCGAGTCCATCAACCCGGCCACCGAGGAGCCCTTGGCCGAGGTGGCCGAGGCCGGCCCGGAGGACGTCGACCTCGCGGTGAAGGCCGCCCGTGAGGCGCACGAGAAGCACTGGCGCGATCTCCCCGGCACCGAGCGGGCCAAGTACATCTTCCGGATCGCGCGCGCGCTCCAGGAGCGCGCGCGCGAGTTCGCCGTCCTGGAGTCGATGGACGGCGGCAAGCCCATCAAGGAGTCGCGCGACGTCGACCTGCCGCTCGCCGCGGCCCACTTCTTCTATTACGCGGGATGGGCGGACAAGCTCGAATATGCGTTCCCCAATCGCCGTCCTCACCCGCTCGGCGTGGCGGGGCAGGTCATCCCGTGGAACTTCCCCATCCTCATGGCGGCGTGGAAGATCGCGCCGGCCCTCGCGACCGGCAACACCGTCGTCCTGAAGCCTGCCGAGACCACCCCGCTCACCGCGCTGTTGCTGGCGCAGGTGGTGCAGGACGTCGAGCTGCCGCCGGGCGTTGTGAACATCGTGACCGGCGCGGGGGAGACCGGCTCGCTCGTGGTCACCCATCCCGACGTGAATAAGGTGGCGTTCACCGGGTCCACGGAGGTGGGCAAGGTCATCCGGCGGGCCCTGGCGGGGACGGGCAAGCGGCTCACGCTCGAGCTCGGAGGAAAGGCCGCGAACATCGTCTTCGACGACGCGCCGCTCGACCAGGCCGTGGAGGGCGTGATCAACGGGATCTTCTTCAACCAGGGCCACGTATGCTGCGCCGGCTCGCGACTACTCGTGCAGGAGCCCGTGTTCGAGCCACTCCTGGACAAGCTCAAGGACCGGCTCCAGACGCTCCGCGTGGGGGACCCCC
>DASPWN010000112.1:0-2288 GCA_035637835.1 Actinomycetota bacterium
CCGGGTGGCCGGCACGTCGAAGTTCTCCACCGTGCGCCGCACGAGCGCCCCCAGGTCGATGGCGTGGTACTGCGGCGTCATGATCCCCCGGCTCAGTCGGTCGATGTCCAGCAGGTCTCGCAGGAGACGGTCGAGCTTGCGGGCGTTCGCCGCCAGACGATCGAGGAGGTCGCGCCGCTCGGTCTCGGGGAAGTCGTGGTGCTCCAGGGTCACCGCGACCCCCAGGATGGAGGTCAGGGGGCTGCGCAGCTCGTGGGAGACAGCCTCGAGGAACGTGTTCTTCATCTCGTCCAGGTTTCGCATGTGTTCGGCGGCCTCGCGCTCGTGTCGTTCGCTCTCGCGGAGGGCCTCCTCCGCCAGCTTTCGCTCGGTGACATCGAACATGACGCCCTGGGAGACCAGCGTGCGCCCGTCATCGCTGCGCACGATGGTGGCCTGGTCGCGGACCCACAGCCAGCGGTCGTCCGCGGTCCGGATCCGGTACTCCTCGTCGTAGGGCTCGCCGGT
Organism: Actinomycetota bacterium; assembly: GCA_035637835.1. GTDB lineage: Bacteria > Actinomycetota > UBA4738 > UBA4738 > HRBIN12 > AC-69. The sequence goes on from DASPWN010000112.1 coordinate 508, forward strand.
CTGGTTGTGTCGAACGGAGGCCTCGACCACGCGGTTCAGGTCGTCGGGGTGCACGGCTCGCATCCACAGGGTGGTGTCCTCGCGCCAGTGCTTGGGGGTGTAGCCGAGCATGGTCTCGATCTGAGGACTGACGTACACGGTGGTGGACACTTCGTCCGCGAGGTCGACGTACGTGACCGCCGGGATGGTTTCGACCAGGGACCGGTACCGCGTCTCGGCCACGAGGAAGCGTTCCTCGGCCTGCTTGCGCTCGGTGATGTCCATGAGGACGCCCTGCCAGACGTTCCACAGGCCCTTGCGACCTTGCTCCACCACCGCGGACTCGTCGCGGACCCACACGATCCGGCCATCCTTGGCCATCATCCGATACTCCATGCTGAACGGAGCGACCGAATCGTGAGCCCGGTCAGCCTTGGCCGCGACGGCGTCCCGATCGTCGGGGTGCAGTCGGTTCTTCCAGATGTCCGGGTCGGCGATCCACTCGTCTTGCGAGTAGCCGAGGAGCTCGCGGATGCCCGGTGCGACGTACCGGAGCGCGGCCGTCGCCTCGTGCGGGGCCCCCGCCACGTAGGTCACGACCGGCATCCCCTCGACCAGGGTCCGGTAGCGATGCTCGGCGGTGTTGCGGGCTCGGATCTGCCTGCGGACGTCGCGCCACCGCAGGATGGAGAACACGAGGAACACCAAGGCCACGAGCCCGATGGCCGCCACGATGCCGTGGTCCTGCCCCGGATAGCGTGACGACATCCATTCGCGGATCCGCTGGAAGGCGCCCGTCGCCGTGCCGATCCAGAACACGACGAGGCCCGCCATCGAGATCAACAGCAGATCCCGCAGGGCCATCGAGCGGTGGCGGCGCGGCCTCGTTCCTTCGTCCATGGGTGGGAAGGTCGTTTCCCGTCCTATCGGCGGGCCCGAGGGCGTGCCTAAGCGGACCTCAGAACCGGGCCAGCTCCAGCATCCGCTCGTAGATCCGGTCCGTGTCCGGCATGAAGGCGTGCTCGAGGGCCGCGGCAAAGCCCATGGCCGGGGCGTCCGGACCCCCGAGCCTGACGAGGGGCCCGTCCAGGTCGAACAGGGCCTCCTCTGCGATGGTGGCGGCGATCTCGGCGCCTGCACCGTAGGTCCGGTTGTCCTCGTAGACCACCATGGCCTTCCCGGTCTTGCGGACCGACGCCAGGATGGTCTCCTTGTCGAGCGGAGCGATGGTCCGAACGTCCACGACCTCCGCGGACAGGCCCGCTTCCTGCTCCAATCGCTGCGCGGCCTCAAGGCACAGATGGAGCATCAGCCCGTAGGCGATCACCGAGATGTCGGAGCCCTCTCGCTTCACGTCGGCCCGACCGATGGGCACCGTGAACGGCTCGTCCGGCACGTCGCCCTTGATCAGCCGGTAGGTCTTCTTGTGCTCCAGGAACAGCACGGGGTCAGGGTCCGCGATGGCGGAGCGCAGCATCCCCACGGCGTCGTACGGGGTCGCCGGCACCACCACCTTCAGGCCGGGGATGTGCCCGTAGAAGGCCTCGATCGATTGCGAGTGATAGAGCGCTCCGTGGATCCCTCCACCCCACGGACACCGCACCACCATGGGGAGCTCGAAGTCTCCGTTCGTCCGATACCGCATCCGAGCGGCCTCCGAGACGAGTTGGTCGAACGCCGGGTGGATGAAGTCGGCGAACTCGATCTCGGCGACGGGGACCAAGCCGTGCAGGGCCATGCCGATGGCCAACCCCACGATCAGGGATTCGGCGAGCGGCGTGTCGATGACGCGCCGCTCGCCG
>DASPWN010000113.1:0-7266 GCA_035637835.1 Actinomycetota bacterium
GCCTCGATCCAGTATCGCGCATGGTGCGTGTCGTCCACGTCGACCGGCAGCTCGTCCATCCGGGGCAGCGAGTGGAGCACGATCGAGTCGCTCTTGGCCTTGTCCCGGAGCAACTGCCGGGTCACTCGGTACGCCTCGGGCGTGGTCGCCACCTCCCCCCCGCGCTCGTCCCGCCCCTTGGTGTAGTCGGCCTGGACCACCGGCTCCATGTAGATCACGTCGGCATCGGCGACGCACTTGTCAACCGACTCGACCTCGCGGTAGGCCACGCTCCGCTCGTCGAGCTCTGATTTGAATTCCGGCAACAGCGACATCTCGGGCGGGCACACGATCAGCGCCTCCATATCGAACTGCGACATCGCGTACAGGATGGAGTGCATGGTTCGCATTCGCATGTCGCCGACGCACAGAACCGTGAGCCCGTCGAGCGTTCCTTTCTCGTGCCAGATCGTGTACAGGTCAGTCAGGACCTGCGTGGGGTGCTCGCCCCAGCCGTCGCCGCAGTTGATCACCGGCACCGAGGCCCACCGGGCCGCCTCAGCCGGCGCTCCCTGCTGAAAGTGCCGCATGGCGATGACGTCGCCGTAGAACTCGAGCATGTGGACCGTGTCCTTGATGGACTCCTGGTAGAAATCGCCGGCTCTGGTCATCTTGGCGTCGGAGAACCCGCACACCTGGCCGCCCAGGCGGTGCATCGCGCCCTCGGTGGCCAGGCGGGTCCGGGTGCTCGGCTGGTAGAACGCCGTGACCAGGGTCTTCTCCCGTAGCAGGTCTCCGTTCCGGCGGTCCCGGGCGTGAGGCGCCAGGCGATCGGCCACCTCGAAAACGTGGAAGAACTCCTCCCGCTCGAAATCTTTGAGCGAGAGGATGTCCCGTCCCAGGAAGCTCCTCATCGTCGTGTTCCTCCTCGTTGTTCAGCGCTTGCCCGCAGTGAACAGCACCGCCACCCGCTCGTGTGGCCCCACCTGGCCGCCCCGCACCAGTTCCAGGACGCCGGCCATCCCGGCCGCCCCCGTGGGATCGACCGGTATCCCCGTGGTGACATGGGCCATCGCCTCGGCCTCCACGACGATCTCGTCCGAGACGAGCACCGGAGATCCGTCGGTGGCCAGCATCCCGGCCACCACCGCCGCCCAATCGTAGGTCTCGTCGTCGATGATGCCGGTGGCGATGCTCTTCGGCTCCTCGTCCCACGGCCACATGAAGGTCGAGCGGTGCCTGCGCGCGTACGTCAGCGCATCCATGATGTCGCCTGGAGACGTTGAATCCTCCATCCTCGCGACGACCCTCTCGTACGCGCGCCTGAGCGGGTACCCGCCGAGGGTCTGGACTGCGTGGATCCTGGGCAGCTTCACCCGGGCTTCGAGCAGGGCCGCATCCTCGAACGCCCGGATGCACGAGCTGGCCAACGCTCCGCCGCCCACCTGCACCACGAGGCGGTCCAATCCGACGTCGGTCCGAGCGAGCTCCGAGACCATCTCGTAGCCGATCGTCTCCCCGCCCTCGATGGCCATGCCGTTGTCCGGGCCCTGCACGGTGAACGGGACTGCGCCCTCCTCCAACGCTCCGCGCAACGCGAGGTAGGCCGGGTCGCCGGAGGCTCCGTCGGTGCGCCGGCACAGAACGACCTCCGCCCCCAAGGCCTCCAGTCGCGAGCGGATGTCCCGATCGGCCCATGTGGGGACGAACACCCTGAGGTCCCGGTCCGCGGCCCGGGCCATGACGGCGGCCGCCAAGGCCGCGTTCCCGCACGAGGCGATGGCCAGTGGCCGCTCCCGGTCCGGAGCCAGTCCGGCTTGCTCGGCGACCAGCAGGAGGAGCATCACCCCCATGAGGTGCCGGGCCTTGTGCGAGCCGGCGACGTTGCCGGTCTCGTCCTTCACCCATATCCCGCCCTCCGAGGAGAACCGGAGCCGTTCCGAGAGCTCGTCCGCGCGACGGAACGGGGTGGACATGAAGCTCCGCCCGTCGACCTCGGCCACCGCCTTGTCCAGCGACTCCACCAGATCGACGAAGCCGCCGTCGGTCATGCCGTGACCCAGGCCGAGGTGGTAGGCGTGGAACAGCTCGCGGTACCGAACGTACGGGTTGGCCTCGTCGCCCTGAGGGAACCCCACGTGGGTGGGATCGAGCTCCCGAACGAGGACGTGGTCGATGTCATCGCTCGGCCTGGCGCTTGGGCAGCGGAACGGGTAGGGCTCGTCGGGGGACACGACGAACCCGCACCCAGCGCACACGATGGAGGTGGCGTTCCCGGTCACGGCCTCACCCTTCCTCGCCGAGGCCAGTGCGGGCGTTGAGCTCCTCGATCATCGAATCCCATAGCGGGAGTTGGTCCCGCAGGTCCAGCCAGAACCGCTGGGACCGACGTGCAGTGAAGTCCTCCACCGAGACTCCCTGCTGCTCGACCCACGTGAAGTACCCGAGGTTGAAGACCCGTTCCCGGTCCCGCTCGCCGAGCTCCAGAAAGTGATCAGTGCCGGCTCCCTCGATCGAGCGGCCGAACGTCTCGGCCGCGGCAGCGTCGTCGAAGCCGTCCGGGAAGTCCCGCCGCAGCACCTTGTCCTTCTCGGTCCCGTACATGGCGGCGCCGTCGGTGGCCACCGTGACGACCACGTCGTCCGGCCCCATCCCGAAGACCCGCGCGGCCTTGATCGCCGCCAGCATGTTGCAGATGCTGGACAGGCCGAACGAGGAGAGCGCTTCGACGACGGCGCCATCCACGCCGCGCCGGGCCAACAATCGTCGTCCGACGTCGGTATTGAACAGGAGGTTCAGCGCGTCGGTGTCCCGGTCCGAGACCGCCGTCACCGCGTCGGTGTTCATCACGTTGTGGATGAACGGGATGTGTTTGTCCCCGATGCCCTGGATGTTGTGTTCGCCGAACCCGTTGTACAGCATGGTCGGGCACTCCAGGGCCTCGACCGCCACGATCTTCGACCCGTGCCGCTCCTTCAGGTAGTCGCCGGCGCCGAGCGTCCCCGCCGAGCCGCTCGCCGAGACGAACGCCGCGAGCCGCAACGAGCCGTCGCGGTCGCGCAGGGACTCGTACACGCGCTCAAGCGCCGGACCCGTGCACGCGTTGTGCGCGAGGTGGTTCCCGAACTCCGAGAACTGATTCAGGATCACGTTGTCGGGGTCCTTCGCCAGCTCCTTGCACGCGTCGTAGATCTCCTTCACGTTGCTCTCCGTACCCGGCGTCCGCACGATGTCCTCGGGGTCGGCCACCCACCGCTCGAGCCAATCGAAGCGTTCGCGGCTCATGCCCTCCGGGAGGACCGCGACGCCTCGGCAGCCCATGATCCGGGAGATGGCCACCCCCCCACGACAGTAGTTGCCGGTGGACGGCCACACCGCTCGATGACGTGCCGTGTCGAACCCGCCGGTGACGATGCGCGGAGCCAGGCACCCGTAGGCCGCCAGGACCTTGTGGGCGCCGATCATGGGAAACCGGTCGCCCAGCGCCACCGCGATCCGCGCGTCGACGCCGGTGAGCTCGCGCGGCAGCACGACGTGCTCCGGCACGTTCACCTGCTGCCTCCGGTCCGCGCCGTTGTACCAGTGCACGCGGAACAGGTTCAGCGGGTGAGCCGCATCGGGGTCGACGGAAGCGAGGGCGGTACGGATCCGCTCAGGGATCGTCGCGGGGTTCGCCAACTCGGCGAACGTGGGGAGGAGGATCCTCGCGGCCCCGAACCGCTCGGCGGCTCGCTGCAGGACCGGGGGGTCGGCGAGCTCACGTTGAATGTCCGTTCGCTCCACCTCCGTTTCGTCTCGGATGATAGCCCTCGGCTCGGAGGGCCGGCCGCTAGCCCTCTGCCACCGGCAGAGCGCACTGGGCGGGAGGCAGATCCGCCGCTACGAGGTCACACGTGGCCAGTCCAGACGAGCTTCGCTGGAATCATGCTCTGACTCAGGGCTCATCTTTCAAACGGTCGGACGATGCGCCTACGTAAAGGACGATCGGCGTTCCCGGCTCGACGATCGCACTGACGGCGGGATCCGTGCGGACGACTTTGCCCGGTGGGCCGGGGGTCGGCTCTGCATCGATGACGAGCAGCCCCGCCCGGTCGAGCACCGTCCCCGCCTCCATCGCCGAGAGGCCCTCGACCTCGGGCACCGTAACGCCGACGGTCTGCATGGTCGGCGAGGAGGGCGTCGTCCGCGCAGCCAACGGCCGCTGTATGGGCCCCCTGGGTGACGGCCCGCTCGTCAAAACCACGACCGCCGTTGCGGTGAGGGCAACCGACAACGCACTCACAGCGATCGTCGAGACCCTGGCATGTCGGGGAATCCGACGAACGGCTCGTGCCCCTCGGACCGGTGCCGAGGCGACCGCTCGGATCGCCCCCACGGCGGAGCGACCAGTCCATCGGCCCCAGTGTGCCAGGGCTCTCCACGGCTCCTTCGCCACGGGAGCGATGCCGGCGAGCACGTGCCGGCGTCGCGACAGAGGCCGCTGGGGACGTCGCACGACGGCGCGTGCGGTCTGCGAGGGAGTCGCGAGGGCCACGTCGACCAGCCTCGAGGGATCGTCCTCGGAGGCGACCAGAGGAGCCGAGATCATCCGCTGGTGCAGTAGCTCGAGGCCCCGGGCATCGACGGATCGGTCGGGGGCGCGAGTGGCGGGCTCCTTGAGATAAGCGCTGGCGCCCGCAGGGAGAGTCGTCCACGCTTCACGCGCGGCCAGCCACAGGGCGGTCGGGATCCCGAAGTCGATGACCTTGACGGGGCCTCCCTGGGTCAGCACAACGCTGTGGGCCGTCAGGCCGCCATGGACCAGGCCGATCTCGTGGGCGGCCGCGAGCGCCTCCTGCACCTGCGAGGCGATGCGCATGGCCTCCGAGCGCTCAAGCGTCCCGGTCCGCCTGAGCCGCTGGGCCAACGTCTCTCCGTCAAGGGCCTGCATGACGACGAAGCAGGGTCGTTCCTGGAGTTCGTTGTAGTGGATGGCGTTCGCGATGTGCGGGTGCTCGAGGCGCGGCCACACCGTGCGGAGCTCGGCACGGAGCACCCGCCTGAAGCGCTCGTTGGCCCCCAGCCCTTCCCGGAGGACGCGGATCGTCACCGGCCACTTCAGGAAGGCGTCCTCGGCCCGCCACAGGGACCCCATTGGATCCTCGCTTGTCTGGCCCAGGAGTCGATATCGGCGATCCATGCCAAGCGGGTGCCCTGGAGGACCATTACCCCGCGTCATCTTGTCACCTTAGCCGCAGTTGCTGTAGAACGAAAGTCCTAGCATGAACGGGGGGGTGCCGCCGTGAGGAAGGCCCGGTTCTCAAGGGGATTTCTCGTGCTCGTCGTCGCGGTCGCGATGGCTCCGGTCTGGGCGGCCTTCGAGGCCCAGGCAGGACCAGCAACAGCGACCGTGACCGTCCTTCACGCGTTGCCCGGGTTCACGGCAGACGTGTATGTGAATGGAAAGCTGACGCTGTCCGGCTTCAAGCCCGAGACGGCCGCCGGCCCTCTCGAGCTGCCTGCGGGTCGGTACAGGATCGAAATCCGTGATGTCGGGGCGGACCCCGCGTCCGAACCGGCGCTCGCCGGGACGGTCACGCTGAAGGCCGGGGAGAACCTCTCGATCATCGCCGGGCTCACGGTGGATGGGGATCCCCAGCTCAACGTGTTCAGGAACGCCCTGACCCGGGTGCCGCCGGGTCTGGCGCGACTGATCGTGCGCAACGTCGCCGACGTCGCATCGATCGGCGTGCGCCTCGACGGAAAACGCCTGTTCGGCAACGTCCCCCACAGCGACGGGCAGAAGGCACAGTTGGAACCGGGCGGCCCCTACCAGCTCGAGGCCACGGTGTCGGGCGACGTCGCGATCGGGGCCGAGGATCTGATGCTCAAGGAGGGAACGGTCGGGATCGTGTACGCGATCGGTTCGGCGAAAGGGGGGACGCTCGACTTCATGTTCCAGACCATTCGAGACCTGCAGTCTTCCCCCTCGTCGGTGCTGACTGGGGATGGTGGGCTCGTGACACCCCCCGCGCTTCCCGCCTGGGCGCTCGCGACCATGATGCTGGCTGCTATCGGACTCGGGGTGGCGACCGTGCTCGGTCGGCGTCGATCGCGCGACCCCATCGATCCGCCGTCCCGGTGAGGGGCCCGGACGCTTGGCGGGATAGGTGAGGCGGGTGAGGAGTCGACCGCCTGGCAGGATCGAGCCCCCTCCCCCGGCTGCGGCCAGGATGAGGATGCGTCTCGCCACGTGGCTCCGCGTTACGAGTGCCCTGGTCCTGATGACGACGCCGGTGGCGGTGTGGGCAGCTCGGCCACATCCCGACTTCGGTTTCCTCCCCGGGACGGCCGATGCGAGCTTGTCCGAGGCCGTGCCCGACGAGCCGGCGATCGACCCCGGAACGTCGTCGACCGCGACCCGTGCCCTATCGATCGATGTTCGGTCGGCGCGGCTGAAGGACTACGAGCCTCCACGGCGCGGACCTCGTCCGGTCGGCCTGACCATCGGCGCGATCGGCGTGCGAGCAGCGATCGTCCCGGTCGGCGTTGAAGCTGGCTCGCGCCACGTCCAGGTGCCGGCTGACGTCCATGTCGTCGGCTGGTACCGGTTCGGTCCTCCTCCGGGAGCGGGCGGCTCGGCCGTGCTCCTCGGCCACGTGGACTCGTGGACGCAGGGTCCGGGCGTGTTCTTCAGGCTTCGTGAGCTCGAGCCGGCGGATGTCATCTGGGTAACGTTCGCGAACGGCTCCGAATCTTCCTTTCGGGTGGTCGCGCGACGCTCGTACCCCAAGAGCGGCCTGCCTGGCAGGGTGTTCGAGCGGGAGGGACCATCGTCCCTCGCCCTCGTGACCTGCGGAGGCTCCTTCGATCAAGCGACCAGGAGCTACTCGGACAACGTCGTCGTGTTCGCCGTACCTCACGACTGAGCGCCCGTCAGCGGTCGATTGTCCGGTTCAATCCCATTGGACTGCGAGTCACAGACCGGGCTGCTCAGGGCACAGGAGATCGCAGCTGCTATGGCGTTCCCGGGAGCGGTGTGGGGTCAAGGACGAGCGGCCGCAGCGGGTCCTGTGCGAAGTCGAACTCGTTCAGCAGGTCGCCCAGGATCGGAAGCTTCTTCCGCACCGTGGGCCGGGAGTCCGGTCGCCCGTCGGTCCTCGGGTTCAGGCGCTGGCGACGCAGGAACAGCCCCTCGATGAACTTCAGGTAGGCGTCGAACGACAGCGTCTGGTGATCGATCGTCCCGCCCTTGGCCCACGGGCTGATCATCAGGCCCGGGACCCTGATGCCGTACCCGCTCCCGTC
>DASPWN010000114.1:0-9133 GCA_035637835.1 Actinomycetota bacterium
AGGACGGTCGCCAGGACGCGGTCGGGCTCCTCGTGGCGGCCCACCCGTCCCACGAACTCCTCGGTCGCGCGGAGCGTGAGCGCATGCGCCTCGGGGTGAACCCATGTGTACTCGCCTCGCAGGTCTGGGAGGCTGACGAGCTCAGCATCGGGGATCCGCTGAGCGAAGTACTCGGCCGGTGCGGGGTTGCCCTCCAGATAGATCATGAGGGTCGGCACGCGAACGGCCGGCAGCACCTCGCCCACGTCCGCGTCCATCATCATCCGGTGGAATGCGACCGCCGCCCCCGGGCTCAGGCTGCGGCGCATGTGGGCGACGAACCACTCGAGGAACTCCTCGTCCCCCGCGATCTCCGGGGACATCTCCACGAGCATCTTGTCGAAGAACTCCCGCCGTCCCCACCCCTCTCTAATCTCGCGCAACCGCTCCTGCCACTCGGCCTCGGTGGGGGCCCAGGGGTAGTCATCGCTCCGGAGGCCCTTCGCGGAAGGGTCGAGCAGGATGAGCCCGGCGGTGCGCTCTGGGTACGTCGCCGCGAAGAGCGTCGTCATCCGGCCACCCTCCTGCCCGCTCCACAGGAAGGCGCGATCCGAACCGACGGCGTCCATCACCGTGCGCACGTCGTCCATCCGCGTCTCGAGGGTGGGCACCTCCCGCACCCGGTCGGAGAGGCCCGTTCCCCGCTTGTCGAACATCAGCACCCGGGAGAAGGACGCGAATCCCATGACGTGGGCGACGAGCAGCGGCTGTTCCCACGTGGAGAGGAGCTCGCCGGCCAAGCCCCGAACGAAGACCAGGTCGACCGGCCCGTCCCCGACCACCTGGTAGGCGATGCTCACGTCGCCGCTTCGAGCGTAGAAGACCTCCGGCGCCTTCATCGTGAGCTCACGGCGGGGATTCTCTCGCCGCTGCCAGGAGCAGCGCCACCGCGGTCTTCGCGTCGCGCACCCTGCCGGCCCGAGCAGCGTGGACCATCTCCTCGAACGGCCGGCGCAGCACCTCGATCCCGTCTTCTGGCGACCCCTCCTGTTGGGCATCCGCCCGCGCAACGAACAGGTGGATGTACTCATCGGTAAAGCCCGCGGAGGTGTAGATGCCCCCAAGGAACTCGAGCGATCGGTGGCGGTATCCCGTCTCCTCGAACAGCTCGCGGGCCGCACAGCCGAGCGGGTCCTCCCCGACCCTGTCGAGGATGCCGGCCGGGATCTCGACCATGGTCCGGCGGATGGCCGGGCGAAACTGCCGCACCAACAGGACGTCACCTTCCGGCGTCACCGGAAGGACCGCCGCGGCTCCCGGGTGGCGGACCACCTCGAAGTCGCGGCCGTCCCAGGACTCGACCTCGACGCGGATCAGCCGGCCCGCAAAGGCCTCCCTCGACGATCGGGGCTCCACCGAGGGTCCGTCAGCCGGAGACGGGGACGGGGCGCTCCGCCGAAGCAGACCGACGGGCGTGTGCCGCTCCCACGAACTCCCGGAAGAGCGGGTGCGGTCGGGTGGGCCGGGACCGAAGCTCTGGATGGAACTGGCCTCCCATGAAGAACGGATGGTGGGGCAGCTCGATGATCTCGACCAATCGCCCGTCGGGCGAGAGGCCCGAGAACACCAGCCCGTGCTCCGAGAGGACCCGATGGTAGGCCGGGTTGACCTCGTAGCGGTGCCGGTGACGCTCGTACACGACCTGCTCCCCGTAGGCTGCCGCGGCCCTGGTCCCCGGCACCAGGTGGCAGGGCTGTGCCCCCAGGCGCATCGACCCACCGAGGTCGGTGACGTTCTTCTGCTCGGGCAAGAGATCGATCACCGGGTGCGGGGTCGCCGGGTCGAACTCCGAGGAGTTCGCGCCCTCGAGGCCACACACGTTCTGTGCGTACTCGATGACCGCGCACTGCAGGCCCAAGCACAGGCCGAGGAACGGCACGCCACTCTCCCTCGCGTAGCGGATCGCCTCGAGCTTTCCCTCGATGCCGCGCCACCCGAACCCACCCGGCACCACGATGCCGTCGATCCCCGACAACACGGTGGCGGCGTCGGCCCGGTCGAGCTCGTCCGACGACACCCACGTGATGTCCACCTCGGCACCGTGGTGGAACCCTCCGTGGCTGAGGGCCTCGATCACCGACAGGTAGGCGTCTCGGAGGTTCACGTACTTCCCCACGATCGCGATCGATACCGGGTCGGTCGCAGCGTCGATCCGCTCGATCAGGCCATTCCACTCGGAGAAATCCGGCTCGGCGTCGATCCGGAGATGGTTGGCGAGCTCGCGATCCAGCCCCTCCAGGCGAAGCAACGGCGGCACCCGGTAGATGGAGTCGGCATCCGGCGCGGAGATCACGCCGGAGATCGGAACGTCGCACAGGAGGGAGATCTTCTCCTTCAGGTGGCGCCCGATGGGCCGGTCGGAGCGGCACACGATGACGTCGGGCTGGAGGCCCAGCGAGCGCAGCTCCTTCACCGAGTGCTGGGTCGGCTTGGTCTTCAACTCCCCGGTTGGGCCGATGAACGGCATGAGCGAGACGTGGACGAACGCGCAGCGGTCTCGCCCGACCTCGTTCCTGAGCTGCCGGATGGCCTCCAGGAACGGGAGGCTCTCGATGTCGCCGACCGTACCGCCGACCTCGACGATCAGCAGATCGGCGTTCTCGGCAGTGGCGTAGGACCGGATCCGCTCCTTGATCTCGTCGGTGATGTGCGGGATGACCTGCACGGTCTTGCCCAGGTAGTCGCCCCGGCGCTCCTTCTGGATGACCGCCGAGTAGACCGCCCCGGTGGTGAGGTTGGAGCCCCGGTGCAGGTTCTCGTCGGTGAACCGCTCGTAATGGCCGAGGTCGAGGTCGGTCTCGGCTCCGTCGTCAAGGACGAACACCTCGCCGTGCTCGAACGGGTTCATGGTCCCGGGATCCACGTTGACGTACGGATCGAGCTTCTGGAGGGCGACCCGCAGGCCACGCGACTTGAACAGCCGGCCCAGCGAGGCGGTGGTGATGCCTTTGCCGAGGCCCGAGGCGACCCCACCGGTGACGAAGACGAACTTCGGCTCTTTCTGCACCTCGGGATTGCATGCTAGCAGAGGGGGGTGACATGCCGCGACTATGAAGGTTCGTCGGGAGCGGAGACCCTGCCCAGCCGGTCGAACCATCGAACCGGCCCGACGGTGTCGATGAGCCGTGAAAGCGTCACGGTGTCGGCCAGAACGTTCAGTGTGACCGCCACCGCGGCGGCCACCCACACCCACGGCGACGGGAGCACGAGGTACAGACCCAGGCCGGCCGTGAAGCCCAGGAGGTTCGATCCGCCGTCGCCGAGCATGGCCCGCTCGCGGAGATCTGCCGGCAGGGCGATGATCGCTCCGAGCAGGACGCCGGGCACGCTCGGCGCCAGCCGTATGGGAACGCCGGCCACCAGAACGGCCCCGGCGGTCAGGATGAAGTACTTGAGGGCCCTCCCGGGACGGACGTCCAACCCGTTCCACAGGTTGGCGCACGCCGCCAGCAGGACGACGCCGGCCAGGCGGGTGGCGCCGGGACGGGCGGGCTGGGCAGCCACCACGACCACCGAGCTCCCCGCGATGACGACCAGCTTGAGGATGCCAGTGGTCACGTGGCCCGCCCCCACCGACCGCAGGTGCGCGCGAAGCCCTCGAGGGCCGGAAGGCAGGAGGTCGTCCATCAGCCCGGCGGCGAACACGAGCAGGCTTCCTCCGAGCGAGATCCATGCGGCGGCATCGAGCGATCGGCCCTGCCCGGTCACGATGGCCAGGCCTGCGAACAGACCGACGATCGCCCCCGGGGCGATGGCCACCAGCCCGAGGACGGCGGGAAGCTGTTCGCCCCGGTAGTTCTCCGCCCGGAACCCGTTCCACCCGCTCATCGAAACCCAAGGGCCCGCGGCAGGACCGCGAACAGGATGTCGATTCCCTGCCGCCCTCGATGTGCGAACCCTGCAATGCCGCGCCCGGTAGCCCGGTGGTCGAGATCCGCTGGAATCTCGACCACCCGGAACCCCCGGCGAACGGCGTCGATCGTCATCCCAGTCTCCAGCCCGAACCCCGCCGACAGGGGCCGGCAGGCCTGGAGCGCCTCCTGAGTGATCGCGCGCTGTCCCGACAGCGGCTCGACGGCCTGGAACCCGCTCAGCAATCGGATGGCCCGTCGCGCCGACCGCTTCACAAGCCCGAACCCACCGCTCCGCGCCGGAGGGAGCACGGCCACCGCAAGGTCGGCCCGGCCCTCGAGCACCTCGGACAGGATCGGCCCGAGCCGAGCGGCGGTGTGGCCGAGGTCGGCGTCGGCCAGGAGCCAGACCCCGGCTGGGGGGAGCCGGAGAAGCGCACTGTCGACCGCCCGACCCTTGCCCGCCCGGCGCCGGCCCTGCAAGACCGTGGCCCCCGCCGTCAGGGCCTGGGAGGCGGTTCCGTCGGTAGAAGCGTCGTCCATCACCACCACGTGTGCGACCTGCGGAAGGGAGCGGAGGGCCGACACCGTGGCCGCGATCCGGTCGGCTTCGTTGCGGGCGGTGACGAGCGCGCGCACCCTCCGGTTGGTCACGTCAGGGGCGGGAGGGCGGCCGTCGCTCCGGCCTTGATCCCGTAGTTGCCTCCCTGCCCCACGAGCAGGAGTCGCTCCAGCCCGAGGACGAGCGCCGCTCCACCAACCGAGAAGTCCAGGTCGTCCACGGTCACCATACGCGTGCCGTCGCCGGCAGCTCCATCGGCCCGCAGCGCCGGGATGAACGGATACTCGGTGGACGCGCTCTCGCCTGCACCGACCGTGGCACCGCGCTGGACCAGGCCCTCGACGAGCGGCACGAAGAAGAGCTGCGGATCGATGAGGGGCACGCCCCGCCCACCGGACAGGACGATCACCAGCTGGCCCTTGCCCCCGATCCCCGAGAGGTCCCCCCGCGAGATCGAAGGGGAACCCGGCGTGGTGGTCAGGAAGTTGGCCGTCAGGAGGTCGTCCAGGAAGTCCGGTCCGCTCGGCCCGACGGCGCGACGGGGCGCGCCCACGGCTAGGCGCTGGGCGAGCACCTCGGCCGCGCGCGCCTGGAGCGTCGGCGTCAGTGTGTCGCTCGCCATCCCCAGGAGTTGCGCCAGCGCTTCCCGGGATGATTCGTCGCCGACCGCCATCCGGTCGGTGATCGACAGCTCGGCCACAACCTTGACGGCGGCCTCGGACAGCGACAGCCGGGCCTGGGACAACAGGCGCGGGTCCACGCCGTCGTGCGTGACCATCACCACCGGCCGCCCGGTCAGGGTGCCCGGGTCGAGTGAGGGCAGGATGTCGCCCGCTTGCTGGAGCGCCCCGACCTGCGCCTTGAGATCGCTGACCTCCGCCCGGGTGTCCGAGAGGTCCTGCGTGAGTCCGTGCGTTTGCCGGCGCAGCTCCCCGATCAGCGCGGGCTGAACGACGGACGACCCGAACAACAGGCCGAGCCCCACGGCGAGGAAAATCGCGACGATCGTGAAGATGTGGTACCGGAACGAGATCAAATCAGCTCCTTCAGGTGGAACAGCCACTGACGGAACCGTTCGAACAGGAGGGTCACGTAGGTGCTCAGGACCGGGGAGATGGCGATGATCAGGATCATCACGACGATCGCCGCCCCCACCAGGAACACCGTGTCTCGGGTCCGGATCCTCGGCGTATAGACGCGGGACACGCCCTTCGCGTCCATCAGCGTTTCCCCCACCCGCAGGCGCACCAGGAACGTGCTGGCCATGCCCATCCGCCCCTTGTCCAGGAACTCCCGGAGGTTCCCGTGGCTGCCCACAGAGACGATGAGATCGGCCCCCTTCTCGTGGGAAAGGAGCAGGGCGACGTCCTCGCTCGTCCCCGCCGCGCGCACGATCGAATACGGGACGCCGAGGTCCTCCAGCCTGGCCTGCCCGGGGGCGAATCCGTCCCGGTAGGCGTGGAGGACGACCTCGGTCGGAAGCTTGCGCCGCAGTCGTTTCGGCCGCAACAACGCGAGCCGCAGCGCCGAATCCGACACGCTGTCCATGTCCCCGATGATGAGATCGGGCAGGTACCCTGCGTCGATGAGGGCATCGGCGCCTCCGTCGACGCCGACGAGCACCGGCCGCACGTCGCGGATGTACGAGCCCAGAGCGGCCAGGTCCTCCTTGTACTGGTAGCCCCGGACGACGACCAGGACGGGCCTGCCGGCCAACTCGTGCACCAGCGTGGGCAGCCCCGACCCCCCGAACAGGAGGTCGCGTTCGCGTTGCATGAAGTCCACGGTGTTGCGGGCGAAGCTCTCGAAGCGGTCGGCCAGCCCGGCGCGAGCCTCCTCCATGGCCAGGCGGACCGACGCCTCGCTCTGTCTGACACCCACGGCGAGCAACCGGTCGCCCGACAGGACGCGATCACCATCGACCTTGACCAGGTCACCCTCCCTCACCTTGCGGAGCAACAGCGGGCCCACGCCATCGACGAGGGGGATGCCGGCGTCGAGGAGGATGAGCGGGCCGAGGTTCGGGTACCGACCGGTGATGGAGCGTCCCGCGTTCACCACGGCGGCCACACCCGCCCCTACCAGTCCTTCGGCCGAGACCCTGTCCAGGTCCTCGTGGTCCAGCACGGCGACGTCGCCGGGCTGCAGCCGGCCCACCAGGCGCTTGGTCCGGGCGTCGACCCGGGCCATGCCTTGCTGCGGCCGCTCCCTTCGCTGCGGCCGCCGAAGCAGGCTCCTGGCCCTCGATGTGGACGTGTCGATCGCCTCCCATCGCGCGGACCTCCCGGCGGTCGGCGCTGAATCGGATCGGCACGACCAGGGTATCCGAACCAACCCTCGGGCAGGGCGCCGGCCCTGCCGGTTACCGCTCCCCGCCCGGGAGCCCGAACTTCTCGCGTACCAGGGCGTGGAAAGCCGGGGCGTCGTCCCGGCGAACGAGGCGGGCCGGGTTGGGGGCCGCCCCGATCCGCACCCTCGATCCGATCGGAAGCTCGAGGCTCTCCCGCCCGTCGGCCGAGATCAGCCCGGGCTCGTCGCCCACCACCTCCAGGTTCACCGTGTCGTCGGCGCCGATCACCAGGGTCCGATCGAACACCATGTGGGGCGCCACGGGCGTGACCAGCAAGCACGGGATCGCCGGCGTCACGATCGGCCCACCCGCCGAGAACGAGTACGCAGTGGATCCGGTGGGGGTGGCCACGATGACGCCGTCGGCCGACAGGGTCGTGACGTAGACGTCCCCCACGTACAGGGCCAGGCGAACCAGGCGGTGGCGGGCTCGTTTCTCCACGATGACCTCGTTCAGGGCCCATTGGGGCGCGAAACCATCGCTCTCCGGACGGGCCAGCACGGCCAATCGCTCCTCGATCCTTGCTCCGCCCGTCGCGGCCAGCTCGAGGAGGGGAGGCGCCTCCTCCGGCTCCACCTCGGTCAGGAATCCCATCCGGCCGACCTTTACGCCGAGGACCGGACATCCGACGGCCGAAGCCACGTGGGCCGCCCGCAGGAAGGTGCCGTCGCCTCCCACCGACAGGATCAGGTCGAGCCCGCCCGCGAAGTCGCCGGCCATCCGAGCGTCGGCGTTCGCTGGATCGAACCACCGGACCTGAACGTCGCGGTCCTCGAACCATTGCGACAGGCGCTTGGCCGCCGCCATCGCGGTCTCGCGGGCTGGATGGACGACGAACCCGGCCGCCTTCACGATCCCCCTCCGATGCGCAGGCCCTCGCCGATCGCGCCGGTGAGATCGGGCGGCTGCGCGAGACCCCCCTTGACCGCGTGGATGAAGAACTCGACATTTCCGGCGGGGCCGAGGAGGGGGGACGTCATTGCCTTGTCGGACATGGCTCCCGACGCTTTGCAGGCCGCGACGACCTGCTCGAGGGCCCGCCGCCACACGCCCGGGTCGCGAACCACGCCGTGCGCGCCCACGTCCTTCGGCCCCGCTTCGAACTGCGGCTTCACCAGCAGCACGAGGTCGGCGCCCTCCATCGCCACCTCAGCCAGCGCCGGGAGGACCAGGCGAAGGGAGATGAACGAGAGGTCGGCCACCACCACCTGCGGGATGAACGGGAGGTCGGCCGGAACGAGGTCGCGCACGTTCGTGCGCTCCAGGAGGGTGACCCGGGAGTCCCGGCGAAGCTCCCACGCCAGCTGGCCGTACCCCACGTCCACCGCCACGACCCGGGCTGCCCCTCGCTGGAGCAGGCAATCGGAGAAGCCGCCGGTGGACGCTCCGGCGTCGAGCGCATCGCGGCCGGCCACGGCCACCCCGAAGCGTTCCAGAGCCGCGTCGAGCTTGTCCCCGCCCCGGGAGACGTACCGGCGGGGTGGCCCGGCGATCGCAAGAGCCTCGTCCGATCGGACGAGCGTCGACGGCTTGCTCGCGGAGCGGCCGCCGACCACGACCAACCCGTTTCGCACGGCGTCCTGCGCCTCGGTGCGGGTGCGGGCCAGGCCCCGCCGGACCAGCTCGGCATCCAGCCGCCGGCGGGTCACCGTGGCCTGGCTCAGGCCTTGTCCGACCCGGCCGTGCTGCGCTTCGTCGCGGACGTCGGCTTCTTTGCCCGGGGACGCGCGGCTGTCGGCTTCTTCGCTGTGGTCGCCCCGCCCCCGACCTGGCGTTCCAGCTCGCGCACCCGCCGCTTCAGCGCGTCGACCTCGTCGCGGCCCGCGACCCCCAGGGACTTCAGCTGGGACTTGACCTCGCGTTGCACCGCTTCTGAGAGGCGCTGGCGGTTCTTGTTCGACCAGTCGATGAGGTCCCGGGCGACCTTCTGGACCTGCTCGCTGGTCTGGCCTTGCATGAGCGAGCGGGCCATCTCCTGGGCCCGTGCCGGCGACAGCTTCTGCATGGTGGCCTCCCATGTTCCTTCGCACGCCTAAGGAATTCGGGGTCCTCGGGTGCCCCTCCCGGCACCCGTGGCCACAAGGATACCTGGGCGCCGGGCGCCCTCCTTGCTGCTAGGCTCGCTTGCCGTGAGTGCGGGGGGGCTCGCGAGGGCCGGGGGAAGCCTGTCGTGATCCCGATCCGCGACGCGAACCCCACGACCCGCACAGCGTGGATCACGCTTGCGCTGATCGCCGCCAATATCCTGGTCTTCCTGCTCTGGCAGCCAACCCTGAAGTCGAACAGCGATACCCGGAGCTTCTTCTTCTACTACTGCCACGCACTGGTCCC
>DASPWN010000115.1:0-4116 GCA_035637835.1 Actinomycetota bacterium
CCCGGAGTGAGTCGCCCACCTGAAGCTTCGACACGTCGGCCTGGATCCCATCCGGCACGTCGCCCGGCAGGCATTCCACCTGCAGCTCCCAGAGATGATGCTCGATGACGCCCCCGGCCTTCACCCCGGGCGACTCGCCGAGGATGTGGACGGGCACCGAGACCGTCACCGTCTCGTCGCGGCGGACGGCGAGGAAGTCGACGTGGAGGTACCGACCCCTGACGTGGTCGCGTTGGATCTCACGGGGAAGCGAGAGGTGCTGTGTACCGTCGACCTGGAGGTCGACCAACACGTTGGTACCGGCGCTGCCGTGCAGGACGTGGAACAGATCCTTGGCGTCCACCGACACGGCCATCGGCCCAACACCGTGCCCGTACAGGACGGCGGGCACGCGGCCGGCCGCTCGGAGCTTGCGCGCCGCGCCCTTGCCGCTCTCTTCTCGCTTCTCCGCCTTGAGCTTCAGCTCCATGGGTTCTGTTCGTCTCCTCGCCCGTCCGGCGCTTCGCGCCTCCCTCGGCCGCGAATCGTACCAACGGCCCGGTCACGTCGACCCCGAGGCCGGCCTCAGAGCCTCAGAGCTGGTTCTCGCCCCGGAAGATCTCTGAGACCGAGGTGTCCTCGAACACTGCCCGGAGCGCGCTGGCGATGATGGGAGCGATCGACAGCACCCGCAGTTTGGCGAACTGCTTCTCCTCGGGGATCGGCACGGTATTCGTGAGCACCACGCCACTGATCGGAGCCTCCTCCAACAGCTGCACCGCCTTGCCCGACAGGACCCCGTGCGTGGCCGCGGCGTAGATCGGTCCGGCGCCCTGCTGGGCCAGGGCCTCGGCGCCCTTGGCCACCGTGCCCCCGGTGTCGATCATGTCGTCGACCAGGATGCAGGGTCGTCCGTCGACCTCACCGACGACCGCCATCTCCTCGATCTTGTGGGCCTCCCGGCGCGACCGCCGCTTGTACAGGAACGCCAGGTCTGCATGGAGGTGCTCCCTGAGTCGTTCGGCCGTTCGGATCCGGCCGGCGTCGGGGGCGACGACCACCACGTTCTCGTCGTGCAGCCCGAGCTCGCCGGAGAGGAAGTCGGACAGGATGGGGAGCGCGGTCAGGTGGTCGAACGGGAAATCGAAGTACCCCTGTGTCTGGCCGCTGTGCAGGTCCACCGAGACCACCCGCTGGGCGCCGGCGACCGTGACGAGGTCGGCCACGAGCTTCGCCGAGATCGGCTCCCGAGCCAACCCCTTCTTGTCCTGGCGCGAGTAGCCGTAGTACGGGATCACGGCGGTGATCCGCTTCGCCGACGCCCGCTTCATGGCGTCGAGCATGACCAGCTGCTCCATGATCGACTCGTTCACGGGGTCGGCGTGAGTCTGGATCACGAAGACATCGGCCCCCCGCACGCTCTCCTCGGACCGGAAGTAGATCTCGCCGGAAGCGAATCGGGAGATCTTGCACGGGGAAAGCTGGATGCCGAGATGGCCGGCGATCTCCGCGGCCAGCGCGGGGTGGGTGGTCCCCGAGAACAGCATCATCTTTTTCTTGGTGACGATCTCCACGGCTCCCCCTTACCGCTTCCCCTTCGCCTTCGATCCTGCACTCCCGCCGGACCCGGCCTTGCCCCTGGCCGCTGCGTCGGCGTCCTTCCGCTTGCGGTAGCCCTTCACCACGCGCTGCTCCGAGCGCTCGACGGCGAGCGAGCCGGCAGGAACGTCCTTGGTGATCGTCGATCCCGCACCCGTAACCGCGCCCTTCCCTACTCTGACCGGCGCCACGAGCATCGTATCCGACCCGATCCGCACGTCGTCATCGATGACGGTCCGATGCTTGCGGTACCCGTCGTAGTTGACGGTGACGGTTCCCGCACCCACGTTCGTGCCCTTGCCGATCCTGGCGTCGCCCACGTACGAGAGGTGTGGGACCTTCGATCCTCTGCCCACCTCCGACGCCTTGATCTCGACGAAGCTGCCGGCCTTGGCTCCCTCCTTCAGCACGGTCCCCGGACGGACGTGGGCGTAGGGGCCGACGATGGCCCGCCGGCCGATCCTCGATCCCCGCACCACGGAGAACTGGACGGCGGCCCCATCCTCGATGCGCGAGTCGACGATCCGCGTGGCCGGCCCGATCTCGGCTCCCGAGCCGATCCGGGTGTCCCCCTCGAGGAACGTCAGGGGGTGCAGGACTGTATCCGGCCCGATCCGGACATCCACGTCGATGAACGTCGTCTCCGGGTCGAGGATCGTCACCCCCTTCGCCATATGCCGAGCGTTGATCCGTTCGCGCATGATCCGGTCCAGGGCGGCCATGGTCTGCCGAGAGTTCACCCCGGCCCAACCACCGAAGTCACCCTTCATCGCCGAGACGCGCTCTCCCTTGTCCATGAGGATCCCCACCACATCGGGGAGGTAGTACTCGTGCTGACGATTGTCCCTGGCCACGAGGGGCAGGGCCCGATACAGGTCATCCCTGCGGAACACATAGACGAGCGTGGACATCTCGCGGACGGCACGTTGTGCGGGCGTGAGGTCGGCCTCCTCAACGATGCCGATCAGCCGGGCGCCCTCGCGGATGACCCGTCCATATCCGCCGGGGGTGTCGACCTCGGTCGTCAGGATCGAGGCCGCCGCATTGGTTCGATGGTGCACGCCGAGGAGCCGTCTGACGTGACGTCCCTCGACCAGCGGGTCGTCGCCCGCCATCACCAGGATCTCGGCCATCCGGCCAACGGCCTCCTCGGCCGATCCCACCGCGTGGCCGGTCCCGAGCGGTTGGGCCTGGCGGACGAAGACCGGCTCGGGGTCGAGGCTCCAGGACCGCACGGCCTCCTCGACCCGATCGGCCCCCTCCCCAACCACCACCACCAGCCGACCCGGCCGTGCAGCCATCGCCGCCCGTGCGACATGCCACAGGGCTGGCCGGCCCAGCACCGGCTGCAGCACCTTGGGCAGTTTGGACCTCAACCGCTTGCCCTTGCCCGCGGCGAGCAGGACGGCGGCAAGGGAGGGAACGGTCTTCTCGGGCACGGATATCCTTCGTCGTTCGACGCCGAATCCTTTGTACCGGGGCCCGCACAGTCTGGCAAGGCCGCATCTCCGGGAGAAGTTCCGGGGGGAGGAAGGTCGAAGGATGCGACACACGCCTTCCTGGGTGTCACGTAGACCGTTCGCAGCTTGACAAGACTGCCTGTGTCGGTCGTTCGACAGCTCCTCGGTGCTTACCTGCGCTTACCTACAGCGAGAGGGCGGGTGACCGACGCCGCGGCCTAGCCACCAGCGATCTCCTGAGCCACCTCCCTTTCGGCATGCTCGAACGCCCAGACCATCTCATCGACCTCGGCGCCCGGTATCTCATGGGTGGCGGCGACCCCGAGCCGCAGCACGCCGGAAGCTTAGCGGGTGGTCCCGACGCCGCGCTCAGGCCCTCGGCGTCAGCCGGCGTGATGCGGGGGCGTCGTGTCCGGATGGACCGGCGCGCTCCCGAGCGGTGGGACGTTCCCCGAAGCGACCTGCCGAACGGCTCGGACGATCCCCCGGTATCCCGTGCACCGGCAGAGGTTCCCGGACAGGCCGATCCGGATCTCCTCCTCGGTGGGAGCGGGGTTGTGACGAAGCAGCGCCGTCGCGGACACCAACATGCCCGGGGTGCAGAAACCGCATTGCACGCCCGCCTGCTGCAGGAACGCCCGCTGGAGCGGGCCGACGTCCTCGTCCCCCGCGAGCCCTTCCACCGTCGTGACGTCACGGCCGTCCGCCTGCAGGGCGAGGTACGAGCACGCGTTCACCGGCTCGCCGTCCAGCAGCATCATGCAGGCGCCGCACTCGGAGTCGTCGCAGCCTTCCTTCGACCCTGTGAGGCCGAGCTCCTCGCGCACCGCCTTCAGGAGGCTGACGTGCGGATCCAGCTCGACCGGATAGTCGGTGCCGTTCACCCGGAGGGTCGCAGCGACCTTCATCGTCGGCTCCTTAGCTCGCTCCGTGCAGCGCGGGACTCGCGGGGATCGGGACGCTGCCGCCACGCGCCCGCGTGAGCGCGGCGTTGATCGCGCGGCTGCCGATCACCGCCGCCATCGCCCGCCGGTACTCGGCCGATCCGCGCACGTCGCTGATCGGGGTCGAGGCCGCC
>DASPWN010000116.1:0-2807 GCA_035637835.1 Actinomycetota bacterium
GTCCTCCACCAACTGAACGATCCGCTCCGCGCATCCCTCCACCGAGTCCACCAGGAAGCCGGTCTGCCCGTCGGTGATCTGCAGGCGGATCCCTCCAACGTTCCCGCCGATCACCGGCTTGTCCTTCCACATACCCTCCGCCACCACCAGGCCGAACCCTTCGCGGATGGATTTCTGGATCACGACGGTGGAGGCTCGCTGAAACGCATTGATCTCGAGGTTCCCGACGTTGTGGACGTTCGTCAGGATGTGGATGTCGGGGTCGCCCGCTCGGTGCTCCTCGGTGAGGTCGAGGAACCGCATGCCCTCGGGGTCGTCGTGCGCCATGGACCCGGCCAGGATGAGCTGGAGGTCGGGGAACGTCTTTCGAGCCAGCCGGAAAGCGTCGATCACGCCCAACGGGTCCTTCCACGGGTCGAACCGGGAGACCTGCACCACGATCGGGCGATCAGGGTCGATCCCGTAGGTCTGAAGCACGTTGGCAATGGTCTCGTCGGCCAGTTCGAGGTTCTTGGTCGAACAGGGGTCGATGGAGGGAGGGATGAACGCATGGATGGGATCGGTCACCCCGGGCTGGGCGAAATCCTCCATGGTGAAGATCGCCGCGTCGTAGCGGTTGACGATCGGTTCGAAGAACTCCCATACGGGACGAAACGGGGTGGACAGGTCGATGTGGCATCGCCAGATCCACCGCCCGGAGCGCCGGCCCTCCTCCTCGAGCACGGTGAGCAGGGCGGCGGGCTGGGGATCGTGCACGAAGACGTAGTCGTAGCCATCGGTAAATTCCGCCGCGTTGGCCCGGATCCTGTCCCAGTAGGCGCTCCGCATCTCCTCCGTCCACGGGACCTCGGCGCCCTGCAACGCGTTATGCACGCTCTTGGTGACCACGTAGTAGTCATCGGACCCCTCGAGCAACGCCCAGGTGGCCTGGATGCCGAGGTCGTTCAGTAGTGGGAGCTGTGACTGAAGGAGCTCGGCCACACCGCCCCCGTACGCCGTGCTGTTCAGGTGCAGCATGGTGGACCCGGCGAAGGGCTTGGCCGCCTTGCGGAGGCGCTCCACCGCCTCCTCGCCTGCCGGAACGGCATATTCGTCGACGTGCTTGTCCGCCAGCGGGACCGTGGGGAGCATGAGGCGCAGTCTAACGGCTGGTCCGGCGCCGGCTCAGAGATTCGACGCGCGAGCCAGATCCGCCAGGGCCTGATCCCGTCGGAGCCGCCGGTCCTGGGGGGTCATCTCGCGGGCCCGGGCAACGATGCTCGCAAGCTCCGTGGGCGAGAATGGCTTGGTCACGTACTCGGCACACCCGGCCTCCCACCCCCGGGCCTGGTCGTCGAGCTGGGCCCTGGCCGTGAGGAGGATCACCGGTGTCTCGGAGGTCTCGGGTCGCTGCCGCAGCATCCGAAGCACCGACAGACCGTCGAGGGCGGGCAGCATCACGTCGAGGACGATCAGGTCGGGTCGGTCACGCATCGCCAGCTCCATGCCCCGTTCGCCGTCTGGGGCTTCTAGGACCTCATGGCCCGCGAACCCTAGGTTGACCCGACACAGGAGCAGGATGTCGGGCTCGTCGTCGATCACCAGGACACGCATGGTTCCTCCTCGACCAGATTCTCGGCACGAGAGGGCCAGTTCTTCATAGTCCGAGCGGGCCATCACCGATTCGGCGTGGGGGAGTTCCATCGAACGTCGCCCCGGCGGCGCGTTGACACCGCCAAACCCCGAACCTACATTGGCCGCGGGACCCGGCGGGACCCGTAGGAGTCGGTCGTGCTCAAGATCTCCCAGAAGCTCGAATACGCGATGCGGGCCATGATCGAGCTCGCGCTCCGCCGAGAGGACGGCGGCCTGGTCCCCGCGCGGGAGATCGCCACGGCCCAGCAGGTCCCCCTGCGATTCCTCGAGCAGCAGCTGGGGGCGCTGCACAAGGCAGGGCTGGTGGAGAGCTTCCGCGGGGCAGGAGGTGGGTGCCGCATCGCCAAGGATCCCGCCCAGATCAAGGTGGCCGACATCGCCGACGCGATCGAGGGCCAGCTGTTTCCCATGTTCTGCCTGGAGCCCTCGGACCACACCTGTTTCCAGGACTCGAGGTGCGGCCTCCAGGGGTTCTGGGGCGACGTGGCCCGAGCCATCCAGAGAGTGTTCGAGGAGACCACCGTTGCCGACCTAACCGACCGCCACCGGCGGATGGCGCCCACGCGACCGGTGTTCTCCTCCGACGAGCTGCTCAGCCGACTCTAGGGCCGAGCAGGCTCTCTTTGCGGTCCCGCCCGCGTGCTCGCCGGCTAGGAGGCCTTCCCCAGGATCCGCATGACCTTGGTGCCGCACACCGGGCAGTTGCCCTGGGCCGCCCTGCGCCCGTTCTTGAGTGTCACCTCGGTGCCCTCGAACTCGCGCTTGGCCCGGCACTTCACGCAGTACGCCTCGTACTTGGCCACTCCTGGCCTCCTTCTGGCCGATCGATCTGGGCGATCGTTCCCGACTAGCCTGCGAGGCCGCCCGTATCGGCGGCCTCGCAGGCACGATGCTCCCCCTTCCCAGGCACGGATGCAAGTACCTGCCGGGCATGGATCAGGGTCGCCGCATCCGACCCATCCCGCATACCATTCGGGTACCGACAGGCCTCGAGGGGGCGAAGAGGACGTGACGGAGGTTCAGCAGCACATCGCCGCGCTCCTGTCCGAGGAACGTGTGTTCGAGCCGCCGCCCGACTTCGTGGCCAAGGCCCTGGTCAAGGATCGGTCCGTCTACCAGCGGGCCGAGGCCGACTACCGGGGGTTCTGGGCCGAGCAGGCCGAGCAGCTGAC
>DASPWN010000117.1:0-2432 GCA_035637835.1 Actinomycetota bacterium
TGGCCGCCCGGGCTGCTTCCTCCTCCACCAGGCGGCTCGGAGGAACCGGGAACGCGGCCAGGACCACCGCGGCCGCGACCACCAGCACGGCGACGGTTCCCTCGTACCGGAGGTGCGGCCGGCCGAGCCGCCAGGCGACAATCGAGAGCGGCACCATCAAAGCCACCAGGGCGATCTTCGCTAGGAGGACCTGCCCGTAGCGGGACCCGGTCAGGGCTTGCAGGGCGCCGAGCTCCTGCAGGGCCTGGATCGCCCCAAAGCCCACCGTCACGGCGAAGGCGGCGAGAGCCGGGGGAGAGAACCGCACCAGGAACTCGCGGGCCTCTCGGCTCCTCCATCCACTCGGTGGCCGGAGGATGGCCATGGCGAGGATTCCTCCGGCCCACATTCCTGCGGCCACCAGATGGACCGCGTCCACGGTGATCCCCCACCAGGTGGGGTGAACGGCCGCTCCGTGGCCGGAGGAAGCCAGGGCGCCCAGGGCTCCCGTCACCCACAGCCAGAGGCTCGGGGCACCGAGGAATGCCGCGGCCACTGCCAGGGCCTCGAACCCCAGTCGCAGCAGGCGGGCCAAGCCCGGCAGGCCGGTGGAGAGATAGCTCCACAGGGCGGCGGGAGAGGCGGACCCGGCGGCCGACCCGGCCTCCAACGCCACCACCGCCACCCCTGCGGCCAGGGCGACCAGGAGCACGGGAGGTAGAGAATGGGGCCTCGCCCACGACAACTCGGGACGGCCGCGGACGAGTCGTCGGAGAAAGAGCATGCCCACGGCCAGGAGAAGTGCGAGCGCCTCCACCCAGCGGGCTACGGCGATGAACAGGTCCTCCCGCGTGGGAGTCGCTCCGCCACCCGTCTCGGCCGCTCCCCCGGGCGACACGCCCACCCCGAACTGGAAGGAACCCCGGACGGCGTGACCGTCGAGCGTGCTGACGGTGGTCCACTCCACCCGGTAGACCCCTTGCGCGTTAGTCGAGAGAGAGACGCGGATCTCTCGGGCTCCGCTCACCCCGCCGGTGAACCGCTGGCCGGCGGGGTCAGTAACGGTGGCTCGGGACAGCCTGGGGTTCAGGGGCTCGCTCAGCTCGAGGACCACAACGCCGGGTGCCGTCCCGAGGCGCTGGCCGGGCTCGGGTTGAGACGATGTGACGATGGCGTGGGCCTGAGCCGGCGTCGCCATACCGATCACGACGAGGGTCACGGCGCCGAACAGGACGAACCCCGAGCGAACTGATGGCCGGCTCATGGTGCTCTCACCTGGATATTCGAGCGGAAGACCGCCTTAGGCCATGCTATCCGTGCGCTTCAACTGCCGGGCTCGGCCAATGGCGAGGCTGACGGAGCCCAAGGGCACCTCATCGGATAGACTCAAAGGTTGGATGAAGAAGGTCGCCATCCTGCTCCTCATCCTGTTGCTCCTATTGGTGGCGTTGCCGCTCGGCATGAGCATGGCGATGGGGACGTGTCCGAACTCGCACCCGGCGACGTGTGCGGCCGGTGTGAGCATGTGCCTGGCGATCATCGGGCTCCTGGCCTTCGCCTTGGCCCTCCTGCTCGGGACCGTTCCCAGAGGTTCCAGCCCCAGCCTCAGCTTGTTGCTTGTCGGCTCGGTCGAACACCCGCCTCGTCTCGCGTAGCCACATCTCAGGGCTTCACCATGCCCTGAGTACCCATCGGACTCCGTACGAGATGAGGGGAGCGAACCGAATGCGATTCGTACTTGGTTTCCTGATGCAGGTGCAACGTCCCGCACCGTGACACAGATGAGCGACGAGCACGAGCAAGATGCCGCTCGGCAGAAGGAGTCAGGCGCCTCGGGCCCGACGGCAGTCGGGGAGGCAGGGGCGGCTCAGCCCCAGGATGCGAAGGGACCGCGGGCTGGGTCGATCGGCCACCCTTCCGGCCTGGCGGGCGCGTCGCGGCGCCGGATCCGATGGGTGCTGGTTGGTGTAGTGGTTGCTGTCATCACGTTGCTGACATCGCTCTTGGCATTCGGCCTGTCCCGCGATCCGACGGTGATCCGATCGCCCCTCGTCGGCCGGCGGGCTCCCGACTTCACACTGCCGATCCTGGACGGGAGGGGGACCGTCCGCCTCCCCGATCTCCGGGGCCGCGTCGTGGTGGTGAACTTCTGGGCCTCGTGGTGCGCGGCCTGTCGTGAAGAGCACCCGAATCTCCTGGCCGCGTGGGACCGGTACCGGGATCACGGCGTGGTCCTGTTGGGGATTGATTACCAGGACTCCCGACGGGCGGCCCTCGCCTACATGGCAGAGCTGGGCGGGGACTGGCCGGTCTTGGACGACCCCGGCGGCCGGACTGCGCTTGCGTACGGCGTGTACGGAGTGCCCGAGACGTTCTTCATCGGGCGAGATGGGGTCATCGCCTACAAGCGGGTCGGAGCGTCCTCCTACGAGCTGCTGTCCGACCAGATCACG
>DASPWN010000118.1:0-4855 GCA_035637835.1 Actinomycetota bacterium
CGTAGATCGACTTGAACTGCGGGACGACGAACAGCAGCATCGCGGAAAGGATCAGCATGACCAGGAGCACGACCACCACGGGATAGGTCATCGCCGACTTGACCTTGCGGCGCAGCTCGACCTCCTTCTCGATGTTGTCCGCCAGCCGGAGCAGGACGTTGTCGAGCACTCCTCCGGTCTCCCCCGCCTTCACCATGGCCACGTACAGGTCGCTGAACGCCTTGGGGTGCCGTTCCATGGCGCCCGAGAGGGAGGCGCCCTGCTCCACGTCGAGGCGGACCTGGACCAGGACCTTCTGGAGCTCCTTGTTCTCGGTCTGGTCAGACAGGATGGACAGGGCCCGCAGGATGGGGAGCCCCGAGTTCACCATGGTGGCGAACTGCCGGGAGAACACCGCGAGGTCCTTCAGCTTGACGTGGCCGGGGCGCAGGTTGATCTCCATCTTCAGGCCGGTCTTGGCCTTCTTGACCTGGATGGGGGTCATGCCCATCTCGCGGAGCTTGGTCATGACCAAGCCCTCGCTGTCCCCGATGAGCTCGCCGCTCACCAGGTTCCCGGCTCGATCCCGGACCTTGTACTCGTAGGTCGTCGGCATGCGCTACCCTCCCGACGCCGGCCGGGGCCTCACGTGCCCCACCCGCCGCTCATCGTGATGCCCGCGGCGCCGGCGGCGCCGGCGGCCGCTCCGTAGCTGGCGCCGGCGCCGCCGATCAGCCTGTTCAGCTCCTCGGGGTCGTGCGAGCGCTCGTAAGCGAGTTGCTGGGAGATCGCGCCTTCCTTGACCAGGGTGGCCAGGGCCTGGTCCATGGTCTGCATCCCGAACCGCCCTCCCGCTTGCATGATCGAGTAGATCTGGTGGACCTTCCCCTCCCGGATCAGGTTGCGCACAGCCGGCGTGCAGATCAGGACCTCACACGCGACGGCGCGCGACCGCCCGTCGGCGGTCTGCAGCAGCTGCTGGGTCACGACGCCCTGGAGGGTCGTCGCGAGCTGCACCCGCACCTGCTGCTGCTGGTGCGGCGGGAACACGTCGATGATCCGGTCGATCGTCTGCGGGGCGTCCTGCGTGTGCAGGGTGGCGAACACCAGGTGGCCCGTCTCGGCGGCGGTGATGGCGGTGGAGATGGTCTCCAGGTCCCGCATCTCCCCCACCAGGATCACGTCGGGATCCTGCCGCAGCACGTGCTTGAGGGCCTGGGAGAAGCTGTGCGTGTCCGCCCCCACCTCGCGCTGGTTCACGATGCACTGCTGATGCTTGTGGAGGAACTCGATCGGATCTTCCACGGTCATGATGTGAGCGGCGCGTTCGCGGTTCACGATGTCCACCATGCCCGCCAGGCTGGTGGACTTCCCTGAACCGGTCGGCCCGGTCACAACCACGAACCCTCGCGGATAGCGGGCCAGATCGGCCACGACACTCGGCAGGCCCAGGCTCTCGACGGTCTTGATCTCGTACGGGATCAGCCGGAACGCCGCGCCGATCGAGTCGCGCTGGTAGTACACGTTGACCCGGAACCGGGCCTTGCCCGGCAGCGCGTATGACATGTCGAGCTCGAGCTCGCCCTCGAGCCGCTCGCGCATCTTCTGCGGGAGGATCGCGTAGATCATCCCCTGCAATGTCCGTGGCGAGAGGATGGGGTAGTCCACCAACCTGATCAGGTCGCCGTGCAGACGGATCGTCGGAGGCGCGCCCGCCGTGATATGAAGGTCGGAGGCCCCCCGTTCCAGGACGATCTCGAGCAGCTCCGAGACCGGGACCTGGATGTCTCCGTCGTCCGGCGCCCTCATCACGGAACTCATCTACTTCACCACCCTCGCGATCTCCTCGAGTGACGTGCTTCCTCGGATGGCCTTCTCCAGACCGTCGTTCCGCAGGGTGAACATCCCCTGCTCGATGGCAACCGCCCTGATCTGATCGGACGAAGCGCGCTCCACCGTGAGCCGCTCGATCTCCTCGGACACGGGCATGACCTCGTACAGCCCCATCCGGCCCCGGTAGCCGGTGTTCGAACAGGCCGAGCAGCCCACCGGACGGAACAGCTCCCGTACCTCGGGAACCCGCCACTCGGGCAGGCCGGCCTCGAGCAGCTCCTTCGGCTCGGGGGCGAAGCGTTCCTTGCACCGCTCACACAGCACGCGGGCAAGGCGCTGGGCGACGACACAGTCCAGGGCCGACGCCACCAGGAAGGTCTCCACCTCCATCTCGGTCAGCCGGGTGATGGCGGCCGGGGCATCGTTCGTGTGGAGCGTGGACAGGACCAGGTGGCCGGTGAGAGCGGCCTCCACCGCGATCATCGCGGTCTCCCGGTCGCGGATCTCACCGATCAGCACGATGTCTGGGTCGGCCCGCAGGATCGAGCGCAGCGCGGAGGCGAAGGTCAGCCCGGCCTTGGGATTGACCTGGATCTGGTTCACGCCGGGCAGCCGATACTCGACGGGGTCCTCGACGGTGATGAGGTTGCGGTCGACCTCGTTCAGGATGTTGAGCGTCGCGTACAGCGTGGTGGACTTCCCCGAGCCGGTCGGCCCGGTCACCAGGATGGCGCCGTAGGGCTTGCGGAACGACACCTGGTACCGCTTGAACGCCTCCTCCTGGAACCCGAGGTCCGACAGCTTGAGGAGGGCCTGCGTCTTGTCCAGGATGCGCAGGACGACTTTCTCCCCGAACACGGTCGGCAGGGTGGCCATCCGGATGTCGAGGGCCTTCTTCCCCACCCTGATGCTCATGCGGCCGTCCTGCGGCACTCGTCGCTCGGCGATGTTCAGGTCGGCCATCACCTTCAGCCGGCTGATCAGGCCGTTCTGGATGTTCTTCGGCGAGTGCATGACCTCGTGGAGCACGCCGTCCACCCGGAACCGGACCCGGACGTCCCGCTCGTGGGGCTCGATGTGCACGTCCGACGCCCGGTCGGCCACGGCCTGCGTCATGATGGCCTGCACGAGCTTGACGATGGGGGCATCCTCGATGGCGAGCTCGGCGTCGCCGGGGCCGTCCTCGGCCTCGAGCATGCTGGAGGCCTCGCTGGCCAGCGCCTCCACCTGATCGCCCATCCCCCCGAACTTGGCAATGGCCCGCTCCACGTCGCTGGCCGTGGCCACGATGGGCTGGACGTCTCGATTGGTGATCGAGCGGATGTCGTCAAGGGCGAACACGTTCGCCGGGTCGGACATGGCGACCAGCAGCTTCCCGTCGCGCTCACCGATCGGGAGCGCCCGGTATCGCCTGGCGAGCTGTTCGGGGAGGAGGCTGGCGGCCAGGGGGTCGATCTGGTGCTCGCTGAGATCCACGAAGTCCAGCCCGACCTGCTCGGCAAGCGCCATGACCAGGTCTCGCTCCTTGATGTAGCCGAGGTCGATGAGGGTGCGGCCGAGCGAACGGGCCGTGCTCTTGTGCGCGGCAAGGGCTTTCTCCAGTTGTTCGTTGGTGATAAGGCCCTGCTCGAGCAGGATCTGTCCGAGCTGCTTCGGCTTGCGCTTGGTCATCACCATGATCCGTTTGGCCTAGTTCGCTTCATTGGTTCTCGTCACCGTCTTCAGTCTCCTGAAGGAGCTTGGATAACTCTTGGGCCAGGGCCACCCGGTCCACCTCGGTCCCCTTTTCCTCCTCGGCCGGCCGGGTCGACGGCCGTTCGGCGGGTGGCGACCCGGCCGCGGGCCTTGGGAGCTCAGTCGAGGCCGGCCGTGGCGGCGGCTCGGGCGGGACGGACGGCGGACTGGCCGAACCCGGCGCAGGGGCCGGGATGGGGCTCGCGGCCGGCGTGACGGGCGCGATCCGTGGCTCGGGATCCCCCTCCGCCGGCCGTGGCGCGCCCTCGGAGGGGGCCCGGGGTGGCGGAGCAACAGGTGCCGGCGTGGGCACCGAAGGCCGGGACTCCGGGTGCAGGGACGTTCGTGGCTTCCCGCTCGGTGCGGATGAGACCTCCGGCACCCTGAGGGGCTCTCGCCTCGCACGGACCTCCTCGGCCGTGTACAGCATCTGGTCCAGCTGGTCGATGAGCAGGCCCGGGCGCACTCCGAGCCCACTCACGGCGAACGCTGCGTAGGGTCCGCGTCGAACGTACGTCCAGATCTCGTCGCCGAACTCGATAAACCCCTTCTCCGGCTCACCCACGACGGCGAACCGCAGCCAGGCCGACTTGACGAGGCCCTCTTCACCCTCCGGAAAGGCCCCAAGGACCAAGCCGTCCCTGGACAGGATCAGACAGCCCCGCAGCTCGACGACGCTGGCCGCAACTCGTGCCGCGAGGGCGGAGAACTCTTCCATGGAGACTGCTCTGTTGCTATCGGGGCACGTGTAGAGGCACTTGAGACCGGGGCAGCGGGGACATCACCCAGTGGGTTTGGTCTCCGTTATCTCGGCCAGCGCCGCGGCCGACATGACCGACAGCGGTGGCTCCAGCCCGGTCCACAGCTCGAACGCCAGCGCGGCTTGGTGCAGCAGCAGCCCCAAGCCTCCGAACGCAGACGCGCCCGCCGCCTTCGCCGCGGCCTGCAGTGGCGTGAGGGTTGGGCGATACAGGAGGTCGACCACGAGCACGCCCGGGCGAAGCGTTGGGTGCGGCAGCGTCTCACCGGTGGCGCCCAGGGGCGTTGCGTTCACCACGAGATCCGCGTCGACCGCCGGCGCCTCATCGAAGGAGACCGCTCGAACCTCGGAGAGCAGCCCCTCGATCATCGCCCGAAGCGTTTCGGTCCGGGTCGGATCGCGGGCCGCCACGGTCAGAGCCCCCAGGCCACCGCGGGTCAGCGCGAGGGCGCAGGCTCGGGCCGCTCCTCCGGCTCCAAAGATCAGGGCCGACCTTCCCTCCGGGTCGAAGCCGGCATCGCGTCGCAGGAACCGATCGAACCCCGGCGC
>DASPWN010000119.1:0-12328 GCA_035637835.1 Actinomycetota bacterium
TGGCCCGGACGGCCACGATCGCGGCCTCGTTCACCAGGTTGGCCAGGTCGGCCCCCGAGAACCCGGGCGTCCCGCGAGCGACGGCCTCGAGGTCGACATCCGGGCCGAGCTTCTTGTCCTTCGCGTGAATGCCAAGGATGGCCGAGCGCTCCCGGAGGTTCGGGAGGGGGATCTCGACCTGCCGGTCGAACCGACCCGGCCGAAGCAGGGCAGGGTCGAGGATCTCCGGTCGGTTCGTGGCCGCAATGACGACCACGCCCGTGGCCGGGTCGAACCCGTCCATCTCGGCGAGGAGCTGGTTGAGGGTCTGCTCGCGCTCGTCGTTCGAAATGACGCCGGACCCACGCCGCTGCCCGATAGCGTCGATCTCGTCGATGAAGATGATCGACGGCTCTCGCTTTCTGGCGTTACTGAAGAGGTCACGGACGCGGGACGCGCCGAGGCCGACGAACAACTCGACGAAGCTCGAGCCCGTGACGGAGAAGAATGGAACGCTCGCCTCCCCGGCAACGGCCCGTGCCATCAGCGTCTTGCCGGTGCCCGGCGGCCCGACCATGAGGACGCCCCGAGGGCCCCGGGCGCCGATCCGCCGGTACCGTTCAGGGTGCTTGAGGAAATCGACGACCTCGTTGACCTCCTGCTTGGCGCCCTCGTAGCCAGCGACGTCGGCGAAAGTTGCGTTGGGCCGCTCTTCGTCCCACAGCTTTGCCCTGGAGCCGGTCAGCCCACCCAAGCCCAGGAAACCTCCACCGCCGGCCTGCCGCTGGGCTCGCCGCCCCATGTACCAGAACACGCCGAAGAGCAGGATGAGCGGGAGGAGGTTTACCAGGATCGCGAGGAAGGTCGAGGACGATGGGCCCTCCCCGGTGATCTGGACGTTGTGCTGCTGAAGGAGTGTGGAGAGGTTCGAATCCTGGAGGGCAACGGGGATCTGGGTGTTGTAGACCGTTCCATCGGTCAGCGTGCCGGAGACCCCACCGTTCGAGTCGATCGTGGCGGTCTTGACCTTGTTTGCCGTCACGTCGTTCACGAACTGCGTGTAGCTCAGCTCGCTGGAGCTCGTCCGGCCGATGGGCAGGAAGAACAGGAGGATCGTGGCGGCGATCCCCAGGTACAGGAGCCAGTGCCGCCACGGCGGCGGTGGCGGAGGAGCGGGGCCCTTCTGCTTCTGGTCGGCGCGCGGCTCACGCGGCTTGGCGGGAGCGGTGTGATGGACGATCCTTCGTGGCATGGCGATCCCTCCGCTCGAGCTCCAATCCAATCACGATCAGCTCGACCTCGTGCACGGCCAACTACCCGAGGCAGGCGAGACCGATCGTGATGACCATCGGAGGGTTCGCTGAGACAGCTCAGGAGAATGGGAGCATGTTGACCAAGCCGGTCAGCGGCATCTTGCAGAAGAGCCCCAGTCCGAGGCACCACCGGCGGAACACCCATTTCGCAGGTCGTCTGCCCGGGCTGCGACCCCGGGAACCGACGGGCTTCACGGGATACCTCCGACAGGAGGTGTTCGAGCGCTCCGATGATCGTGCGAGCCAGCTCCCCAAAGGCTGGCCGTGCCCGCTTCCGAGAACCACTATCGGCCTGGGGCCTCTCCGATCGCGGAACCGATGAAACGGACGATACGCTGTGCATGGATCCGTTCGGGATCCAGGTCCGGGTTGTAGATCGTGATGTCCCACCCCGTTGGGTTCCCGCCCAGTGCCGTCGTGACGACGAGGGAGAGCTCGTTCCACCCGAGACCGCCGGGCTGCGGGTAGTCGATCGCTGGAAGCGCCTCCGTCGACAGGACGTCGAGGTCGAGATGGAACCACCACGGGTCGGGGAGAGGGGAGACCGCCTCCGCGGCCGCGCCGGCGGGTTCCGCGGAGAGGCGGTCGCCGTCCACGAGCGCGAGGCGGTCGCCGAGCGAGGCAACTCTCTCGGCACGCAGGAGCGCAGCATCGCGCGCACCGAGGATTCGGACGTCGGCAGGTGCGACGATCGGCGGCACGGCCGCGAACTCCGGCCACCAGGAGGCGTCGGCTATCCCAAGCGCGAACGCGAGCTCGGTGTCCGCCGCTTCGCCGGTCGATGACTGCGCGGGAAGGTACGCATCCTCATGCCCATCGACGAACAAGAGGCCGATCCGATGGTGGTTCTTGGCGGCGAGGAGACATCCCAGCAGCAGGGGGCAGTCGCCGCCGATGACGAGCGGGAAATGGCCGTCGTCCAGGATCGAGGCGACCGCATGCCGGACCCGAGTGACCAGCGCGACGAATCCGTCAGGATCGATGAGGTGCGTCGCGGGGTCGCGTTCCGGCGAAGGGTCCGGGAGCATCACATCCCCGTAGTCGTGCACCTCCGTGTGCTGCCGGAGCGCATCGACGAGCCCGACCTCTCGCAGGGTCGTGGGGGCACGAGCAACGCCGCTGATCGTTCCCGCCGAGTTCGTCGGCACACCGAGCAACCCGATCGTTCGCATCCACCGCCGAACCTAGCCGATCGGAGGGCGAACCCTCCGCCATTGGAAGCCAGTACCGGGGGGCGGGTAAGCTCCCGACTTGCCCGTGGGAAGAGGGAGGGCACGATGGCACAACGGTTGCTCAAGGCCTCGATCATGGGGCTCGGCCCGTGACCTTCAACATCGAGAACGAGGGTCCGGACGACACCCATGAGTTCGTCGTGA
Source organism: Actinomycetota bacterium (assembly GCA_035637835.1). Lineage (GTDB taxonomy): Bacteria > Actinomycetota > UBA4738 > UBA4738 > HRBIN12 > AC-69. Next base: position 2,669 of record DASPWN010000119.1, read on the forward strand.
TCCGCACGGACCTCGACCCGACGGCGCTCCCGACGGAGGAGAACGGGGCTGCCGCCGAGACGGGCGAGGGGATGGAGGTCGTGGACGAAGTCGAGCACGTCCCGGTGGGCGATACGCCGACGTTGACGGTCGATCTCACGGCGGGCTCGTATGTGTTGATCTGCAACATCTATGACGAGGGAGAGCACGAGTCCCACTATCAGGAGGGCATGCGGACCGCGTTCACGGTGACGTAGAGCGTTCTCGGTAGCCTCGGAGGACGCTTCAGGAGCGGGGCGCGTCGGGCGAGCGAGGCTGTCCTCCGAGACGCTGGAGACCGTCGTAGGCCGCGTACTTGAAGGCCTCGGCGTAGGTGGGCACGTTGAACGTCGTGTTGATGAACCGGTCGATCGCGCCGCCGGCGTGCATCACGGACTGGCCGATGTGGATCAGTTCCGACGCGACGTCCCCCATCACATGCACGCCGAGCAGCTTCCGGTCCTGCCGACGGAACACGAGCTTCACTAGGCCGTCCGTCGTTCCCGCGATCCGAGCTCGTGCGTTCTGGGCGAACCATCCCCGACCCACCTCGTACTCGATCCCTGCGGAGGCCGCGGCCTCTTCGGTCATCCCAACCATCCCGACCTCAGGGATCGAGTAGACGCCGAAGGGCGGGAGCGGATCCACGGTCTCCTTGAAGGGGATGCGGAACGCGTGGCAGATCGCGACCCGTCCCTGCTCCATCGACACGGAGGCGAGCGCGGGCGGCCCGATCACGTCCCCCGCCGCGTAGATCCCCTCGGCGCTCGTCCGGTACTGCTCGTCCACGAGGATCCGGCCTCGCTCGTCGACCTCGATACCAGCTTCCGCCAGTCCGAGCTCCTCAGTGTTGCCCGCTCGGCCCGCCGCGAACAGGACCTTCTCCGGCCACACGATCTCGCCGTCGGCCAAGGTCACGGCGAGGTCCCCCTGCTGCCGCGCGATCGCCGCGACCCCTTGGCCGAGCACGAGGCGGATCCCCATCGCCGCGAACGCCCTCGCCAGCAACTGGGAGATCTCGGTATCCATGAACGGGAGGAGCCGCTCGCCGGCATCGACGAGCACCACCTCGACGCCGAGGGCGGCGTAGAGCGAGGCGTACTCGCAGCCGACAGGCCCACCGCCCACGACGACGAGACGCCCAGGCACCCGATCGAGCTCCAGGATCGACTCGGAGTCTTCCACATCAGGGTCGTCGAACGGCACCGTCGCTGGGCGGAACGACCGCGATCCGGTGGCGATCAGGACCGCCTGGCCCTTCAGGGTCCGCTCCTTCTCGCTTCGCACGAGGACGGAACGGTCGGCTCCCAGGCGCCCCTCCCCTCGGATGAGCTCGATCCCGTGCCGGTCGAGGTTCTCCCGCACCGTGTCGATCATGAGCCGGACGACCTCTCCGGCGCGTGCTCGAATGCGGTCGAGGGAGACTTCCGGCGCAAGGTCCAGCCCGACCCCGTAGACCTCCCGGCGCCGGAACCCGGTCAGGTACAACGCCGCTTCCCGCATCGTCTTGGTCGGGATGCCGCCCGTCGAAGCGGGCGTCCCTCCGGGTACCGCCGAACGTTCCACCACGGCGACGCGCTTCCCGAAGTAGGCGGCCTGCGCGGCACCCTTCTCGCCGGCCGGCCCGGCACCGATCACGACCAGATCGAACCGCTCTTCCACGGACATCCCTCGCTCGAGGATCACGGTACATCCATCGAGAGAGAGAGCCGGCGACCATCGATCGCAGCTCAGGGGCCGTGGTGGAGCATCTTCGGAGCCCGAATAGGATGGGCCGGTGGCGAGGACGTTTTCCGCGGAGGAGATCGCGGCGGAAGCCGGCGTTCCCCAGGATCGGGTCGCCTGGCTCGTGTCTATCGGCATCGTCAAGCCCAGTCAGTCGGGGGCGTTGCGATTCGGTGATGTCTTCCGGGTGAAGCTCGTGTCGGCGCTCCTCGGCGCTGGCCTCACCGAGGCGATCCTGGAGCGAGCTACGGCCGAGGGATGGCTCAACCTGGATCATGTGGACGCCTACCTACCCAACGAACCGTCCCCCACGCTCGAGTCATGCGTTCGCCGACTTCGTGACCTCCGCGCGGCCAACGGCGTCCACCCTTCCGTCCGTGTATGAGGTCTTGGGGCTGCCACGGCCCGATCCATCGGCGCCGATCCACGTCGACGAGGAGGCGATGTTCGAGCGTTTCTTCGATGGGTGGCGCCTCGCGAGCGGGGACGACGTCCTGCTCCGGGCGGCGCGACTGCTCGGCGAGGGCACGAGGGAAGTGGCGATCGGATGGACCGAGCTGCTCGATGAGCAGATGGGGCGTCCGGCCCAGGACCGGATGTTCAGGGGAGAGATCGACCGCTTCCCTCGTGAGGTGACCCTCGCCGTGGCCACCCTGGTCCGGTTGGCTCCCGAGATGTTCGTCTGGCTCAGCTACCGGTACATCGAGCAGCGGTTCGTGGCCGGCATCGTCAAAGGGGTCGAGCGGTTCCTCGCCACGGACGAACTGTTGCCGATGCCGCAATCGCAGGGCCCGCCCGCGATCGTGTTCGTCGACCTCTCCGGGTTCACCAGGCTGACCGAGGAGCGAGGGGACGAAGCGGCCGTTCGATCGGCGACGAAGCTCCAACGGCACGCGGACGCGGTGGCCACGCGCCGGGGAGGCAGGCTCGTGAAGCTTCTAGGCGACGGCGCCCTGCTGCAGTTCTCCGAGGTGGGAGATGGCGTGGAGGCCGCGGTCGACCTCGTGGAGACCATGGAGGCGGCCGGGTCCCTGTCGGCCCACGCGGGGATCCACACCGGTCCCGTGATCGAGCGGGACCTCGACCTCTTCGGCGGCACGGTGAACCTCGCCTCCCGCATCGCGTCCGTGGCAGGGCGAGGGGAGGTCCTCGCGAGCCGGGCCGTGGTGAAGGCGGTGGACGATGCGTGGCTGCGCTTCGAACGCGTCGACGAACGCTCCTTCAAGGGGATCTCGGAGCCGGTCACGCTGTTCCGCGTCTCGCGCGATGGGCGCTGACCAACCGGTGGATCGGGGCACCGCGGCCTACAACGGGCGAGCGTCGAGGATCCTGCGCGTGCGCCTGGCCATGCCCTCGAGCAGTTTGAGCGCGATCTCCGGCTCCTCGCGAAGCAAGCGGCGGAAAGCGTTTCGTTCGATCCGGATCGTCGTGAGCTGCGTGGTGGCGATCACGGTCGCCGCCCGGCGCTCCCCGTCAAGGAGAGCGAGCTCTCCGAAGAAGTCACCCGGTCCGAGCTCGGCCTCGCGGCGGGCGGTGACCATCTTGCCCCTCACGACCTTCGCCGTGCCATCGACGATGACGTAGAACGCTCGTCCTGGAGTGTCCTTCTCCACGATGACCCGACCAGGGTTGTAGGTGGTCTCTTCGGTGAGGGCTGCGACCCGGCCGAGATGTGCGCGGGAGAGTCCGTCGAAAAGAGGGACGCGGCCGATCAGCTCGACATCCGGACGGCGCGTCGCCATGCACGTATTTCACCAGCCGGCAGGGCTACGTGACCAGAAGGACCTGCCCAGGATGGAGGGATTGGGATCGGTCCCGGCTTGGAAGCGGTCAGTGCCTACCTCGAGCGGTGGCGTCGAGGAGGATCTGTGTGGCGAGGTACGGGCTCACCCCGAGCTTCTTCGCGATCTCGTCCGGCTTCAACCCCATGGCTCGGTAGATGATCGCCAGGTTCTCCTGAGCCTGGCTCCAGCGCGGGCGTGAAGCGCCGGCCGAGGGACGAGGGGCCTCGACGGGAGCCGCCCTCGGCGTGCGGGCCGGCCGGGTCCCCGAGGGGCTGCGCACGGATCCAGGGACCTCCGGCCGCCTCTTGTATCGGCCCGTTTCCATCTCCTGCTCGGTGCGCTCGTTGAGGACGACGAACTGATCGGCGGCCTTGTTCACGCCGACGGCCACCATGGGAAGGCCCTTGCTATTGAGCTTCACGCACTCAGGCTTGGTGCAGTAGTCGTACTTCTCTGCTCGTTCCGGATGCAGCTCGACGCCGCAGGTCACACAGTTGGCCATGGGTACCTCGTCCGTGGGTCGACGGGAAGTTTACGAGAGCAATAACTTAACCGAATGACTGCATCCGATATTCCCGGACGTCGCAGAGCCGGAGACGAGATGCCCGATGTCGCCGCGTTCGGCCGGTGGCGGCGGCACGGGCGCCGCGAAACGCGACAGGGGCTCGAGGACAGTAGGCTCAGGTGGGATGGCGATTGGCGCACGACATCCGCGCTGGCGAGGGACGGAGGGACGTTGGTGCTCGCATTGGAACCTCGACCATCCGGAACAATGAGGTCATGCGGGTGAGCCAGCCCAGGGCGATGCGCCGGCGGGTCCTGACGTATGCGCTGGGCTTTCCCGGCGCGTACGCGGACCATCCCTGGGATGAGGACGTGGCCAAGGTGGCGAGCAAGATCTTCGTGTTCTTGGGAATGGAGGACTCGCAGGAGCCCGCGATGACCGTGAAGCTGCGCGAGTCCCGCGAGCAGGCTTTGTCCGTCCCGGGCGCTGCCCCGACCGGCTACGGCCTGGGCCGGGCGGGTTGGGTGACGGTCCCGTTCGGCGAGCGGACCCCGCCGCTCCCCGTCCTCAAGGATTGGGTCGAGGAGAGCTACCGGATGGTTGCCCCGAAGCGCCTGGTCGCCGAGCTCGACGAGCATGCTCCCGTCGTCAGGGACCGCCGGCAAAGACCGGCTTGACGGGAGCACCCAGGAAGTCCGAGAGGTGCTGGGCCTCTCGCAGGATGCCGCGACGGACCGTCGACGACAGGGCCGAGAAGGGCTGGACCTCGATGTGGAGGGCCTTCGGCGTCGGGTTGGTGTTCCACGTTCCCACCGCCCGGCCATCGGCGAGGATGGTCGGGTTCAGCCACCCGCCGCCGTCGCGGTTGATTTTCCTCCACTGAGCTGGCGGCGCCACCAGGTCGCGATCCTTCCACCCCAGGAGGTACTCGTCCCACCACGGGATGAGCCGGACCACGCCGGCAGGGGCCTCGGCCGCCGATCGTCGCAGCGACCACATGGCACCCCGGCCCGTTTCCACCTCGAGCAGCCGATCCCCGATGCCGGCCCAGGCTCGCCGGGCATCGCCGACCCGGATGCCAGACCACATGGCCAGGTCGGCCGGCGTCGCGGGCCCGTGGGCCTTCAGGAATCGCACGGCCAACTCGGCGAACGCCACATCACGCTCTATCGGCTCCGGTTCACCGATCCAGTCCCGGACCAGCACGAAGCACTGATCACGGCCTCGCTCCGGCCCGCGGCAGATCACGCCCTTGGCGGTCGCCAGCCACAGCAGGTGCACCAGGGCCTGCCCCTTCGTACGAATGCCTCCGCTTTGCAGCCGCTCGGCGATCTCCGGCCGGGTGAGCGGACCCTCCCGTCCGAGCAGCCGCCTGATCAGCCGGACGGCCTTGGCCGGCTGATCGGACGGCACGCCCTCCTGCTCAAGCCGGCGAAAGGCATTCGGGATCCTCGGTTCGATGACCAATCGCCCGAGCCACCCGTAGTCCTCGGCGGCGATCAGGTAGAGGGTGCCCCGCATGGCCCAGGTGTGCACGATCGAGCGGTCCCGCACCCGAGCCCGATCAACGCGCTCGGCCGTGAGCCCGTCGGTGCGGGCGGGAAAGGCCAGCCGTGCAGCTGGGAGAGACTGCGCCTGGATGCCGGTCAGGTGCCGGACCAGGTCGACGGCCGAACGGCGTCTCGGCCGGTGGAGGTGCTGGGCAGCCGTGCGCCGGAGACGCACCTCGTCGTCGGTGAGCGCTCTGATCCGGGGCATCCGGGGCGCAGTGTAGGGTCGGCCGGTGACCGCGCGCGTCCTGACCGCTCGCGAGCTGAACCGGGCGCTCCTCGCCCGCCAGCTCCTGCTGGAGCGGTCACCGCTTCCGCTGACCCGCACGCTCGAGCGCGTGGCCGGCTTGCAGACGCAGTACGCGCCTTCGGGCTACGTGTCGCTGTGGACGCGCCTCCGTGACTTCCGCAGGGAGACGCTGACCACGGCGCTGGAGCGGCGGCGCGTCGTCCAGGCCACCCTGATGCGGGTCACCATCCACACGGTCTCGGCCCGGGACTTCCCGCTGTTCGCGTCGGCGATCCGGCGGGGGCGCCGCGACTGGTGGTCGACCCAATACCGCCATCAGGTCGAGGGCCTGGACATGGCGGAGGTCGCCGAACGCGTTCGGAAGCATCTCGCGACTGGACCTCGGCGGGCCTCGGAGCTGAAAGAGCTTCTCGCTACAGAAGGGATCCCCTCCGTGGCCTGGTCAGGCCTGGGGATGTGGATCGACCTGGTCCGGGTCCCTCCGTCGGGGACCTGGGATCAGCGGCGGGCCGACCTGTACGGCTTGGCCGATGACTGGCTGGGGACGCGCTCAGCGACGGAGGCGGAGGGTGTGGAGCACCTCGTTCGCCGATATCTCGGCGGATTCGGCCCGGCATCCCTGAAGGACATGGCCAGCTGGGCCGGGCTGCCGGTTCGCACCCTCGCGCCCGTCGTGCAGCGGATGCCGCTTCGCCGGTTCCGGGACGAGCGGGGTGGTGAGCTCCTGGACCTGACTCGCGCACCGCTTCCGGATCCGGACACGCCTGCGCCGGTCCGGTTCCTGCCGACCTGGGAGGCCATGCTGCTGGTCCATGCTCGGCGGACGGAGGTCCTGCCCGAGTCGTACCGGCCGCTCGTGTTCAACACTAGGACCCCGCACTCGGTCTCCACGTTCCTGGTGGACGGGACGGTAGGGGGGACCTGGCAGTACGAGGGCGGACGTGTCCGGTGGGAACCGTTCGAACCGCTTCCTCGCGTCGCTCGGCGCGAGCTCGAAGACGAAGCGGAGCGCTTGGCGGCCTTCCACGCCGAATGAAGGTCGGTTTGGCGCTAGGGCGTCGAGCCGAAGCGCTCGGTGAGCGTCCGGCCCCCCAGCGACACGACCTCGGGCGGAGTTCCCGGCGGCATGTTGAAGATCAGCCCGTCCAGGCCCGCATCGAAGTAGGCCTCTACCTGGTGGCAGACGGTCTCGGGATCGCCGACCACGTACGTCCGGAGCCGCTCGGGGTCGACACCCGCCGCCCGCCGCTCCTCCAGCCGAGCCTCGGCCTCGTCCTTGGTGTCGGCGATGACGAGCGTCCCCAGCCGGGTCTTCGTGATCTCGGCCGGATCGCGCCCGACATCGCGGCAGTGCCGTTCAAGGACCGCGAGCTTGTGGCGGACGGTGTCGACGTCCCCGAACAGGTTGCAGGCGTCCGCGTACTGCGCGACCAGACGAAGCGTGCGCCGCTCACCGCTGCCGCCCACCATGATCTTCGGGCCGCGTGGTTTGACGGGGCTGGGGAAGTTCAGCGCACTCCGGATGTGATGGTGTCGACCCTTGAACGTCGCCTCCTCCTGCGTGAACATCGTCCGGCAGATCAGGATGGCGTCCTCAAGGCGGTCCATCCGCTCCCGCGTCGACGGCCAGGCATAGCCGTACTCAATGGCCTCCTTCTCGTTCCAGGCCGCGCCGATCCCCAGGATGGCCCGGCCCCCTGAGATCACGTCGAGCGTGGTGACGATCTTGGCCAGGAGTGCCGGATTGCGGTACGTCACCCCGGTGACCAACGTGCCGAGTTTGATCCGCGACGTCCGAGCGGCTACGGCCCCGAGCAGCGTGTACGCCTCGAACATGGGGTGCTCGGGCGGGCCGATGTTGGCGATCTGCTGGAGGTGGTCCATCACGAAGAACGAGTCGAACCCCGAATCCTCGGCGGCCGATGCGATCTCGGTGATCCGGTCGAACAGCATCTCGTCCGACAGACCGGGGAAGGTGAAGCTCGGCAGTTGCAGTCCAAACCTGATCATGTGGCCTCCTCACGCGTGCGAGGACCATTGAATCAGGTGCCCGGGGTATTCAGCCGAGAGCTGGGTGGAGGTGACTCAGCTTGTCGGGGTTGCTGACCGCGCGGATCGCCTGCACCTGATCGTCGGCGATGTCGAGGGAGACGACCGCGATCGGGTGGCCCTCCGGATCGAAGAAGACCGCCCCCGGCTGTCCGTTGATTGCTGCCGGCTGCAGGCTCGTCACGCGGAGCTCCTCGGCCCGATCCCGGAAGGCGGCGAGCAGCCTGGCCACCCGGTCTCGGCCGAAGACCGGCCGCGGGAACGCGGGCGCCTTGCCGCCACCATCGCCATACGCGACGACGTCGGCCGCGAGCAGGCCGAGCAGTCCTTCGGTGTCACCCTCGGCGGCCGCGGCGAAGAACCGCTGGGCCAGCTCCTCCTTCCTCCGTCGCGAGGCCTCGAACCGCGGCTTCTTCGCATCGATCTGCCGGCGCGCGCGCAGGGCGATCTGGCGGCAGTTCTCCTCGGACTTGTCGACGACCCGCGCGATCTCGTCGTAGCCGTAGCCGAAGACTTCGCGAAGGAGAAAGACCGCCCGCTCGACGGGCGACAGGCTCTCGAGTAAAACGAGGAACGCGAGCGAGAGCGAGTCGGCGGTCTCGGCGTGCTGTGCGACGTCCGGCGCCTCGTCACTCAGCAGCGGCTCGGGCAACCATTGGCCCACGTAGCTCTCACGCCGTACGCGCGCCGAACGAAGGTGATCGATACTGAGCCGGGTCGTGATTGCGGAGAGGTAGGCTTTGGGCGACTCGACGACCTCGCCCTCCTTCGTCGCCCGGTGGAAGCGAAGGAATGCCTCCTGGACGATGTCCTCGGCATCGCTCACGCCTCCCACCATCCGGTAGGCAATGGCGAACATATACGGCCGAAGCTCCCCGTACAGGTCTCCCACCCGCAGCTCCCGCGTCTTGCGGACATCCATTCTGCCCTGGAGACGAGATAGCCGGGGGGTCTGTGACAGCTTCGGCCAGGGCGGGGCGATGGTGTCACAGGGGCGGCCGGTCCTTCGTCTCCGTGTTCGACGAGACGAAGGAGGCACAGCGATGGCGCAGACGATGCACGAGCTCCGGCCGGTGGCCGCCCTGACCGGGATCGAGATGGAACGCCTGGTCCGCGACCGGGGGCCACGAACAGTGGCCGGCCCCGGGCAACCCGGGCTCTTGTGGCGGGTGGTCCTGGTGGCCATGGGATTCGGGATTGCGGTGACCGGCTGGATGCTGATCCTGACCGTGTTCCTCTCGTTCATCGGCCTGCCTCTGTTCATGTTCGGATTGGCGCTGATGCAGAGCCAGGAACGATGATCGGGACCGCGACGCGGTCACCTCGATGGTTGAGGATGCTCGCGGTCGCAAGCCCGACCAGTGGGAGGACGACGATGGAGGCGGCGAGCGGATGGGGCGCGGTGTTCGAGAAGGGCGATGCCGGAAGGTTCACCGGCGACGTCTGGCTTCGGTCCGGCCCCGCGGCGGCAGACGGCACGAACGTGGGGATCGTCCACTTCTCGCCCGGGGCCCGGACGCGCTGGCATGCGCATCCGGGCGGGCAGTTCCTGTACGGGCTCACCGGCCGGGGACGCGTGCGATCCCGGGGCGGGCCCGGGCACGTGCTGGAACCGGGCGACATCGTGCATGTTCCGGCAGGGGAGTGGCACTTCCACGGGGGAGCCCCCGACAGCCCGGTGGTGCACGTCGCGGTGAACGGGGGCGGCGCGCCCGAGTGGGGCGATCCCGTGACCGATGAGGATTACGGCGAAGGGTTCTAGCTCAATCGAGTGGCTCG
>DASPWN010000120.1:0-2426 GCA_035637835.1 Actinomycetota bacterium
TCACGGCGTGGGAGCTGAAGGGCCGGTTCCCCGCCATCCTGGACCATCCGGCCCATGGTGCCGCCGCGCGCGAGCTGTACGAGAACGCGAACGATGAGCTGGACGAGCTGGTTGCGAGCGACCGGATCTCGGCGCGCGGCGTGTACGGGTTCTGGCCGGCGAACACCGACGGCGACGACCTGGTCCTTCAGACCGATCCTAGGGGCGTGCGCTTCCACATGCTCCGCCAGCAGGCCGACCACGGCGACGGCCGGCCCAACCGTTCGCTGGCCGATTTCGTCGCGCCGGCCGAAACGGGCTTGGCCGACCACGTCGGCGCGTTCGCCGTGACGGCCGGCATCGGCGTCGACGAGGTGGTGGCCGAATTCGAGGCCGACCACGATGACTACCGGGCCATCATGGTGAAGGCGCTGGCCGACCGGCTGGCCGAAGCCTTCGCTGAGCACCTCCATGAGGTGGCCCGCCGTGAGTGGTACGAGACCGGGCCGAAGATGACGAACGAGGAGCTCATCGCGGAGCGGTATCGGGGCATCCGCCCCGCCTTCGGCTACCCGTCGTGCCCGGACCACAGCGAGAAGCGGACGTTGTTCGACCTCCTCGATGCGGCAAGGTTGGGCATGGACCTCACCGAGAGCTGGGCGATGCTCCCGGCCGCGTCGGTCTCAGGGTTGTACTTCGGCCACCCCGCGGCCCGGTACTTCAACGTCGGCCGGATCGGCCGAGACCAGGTCGAGGACTGCGCGCTGCGCAAGGGTGTCGAGGTCGCCGAGGCCGAACGCTGGCTCCGTCCGAACCTGGCGTACGACCCCGACTGAGCCTGCCACCCGAGGACGGCTGGTACCGTGATGCGCCATGGGCCGGTTCTGGCATTCCTTCGCCGACATGTCCGCGATCCAGGAAGGCGGAGAGCTCGTGCTGGATCGCGGCGAGGGCGTGCACGTGTGGGACGAGGACGGACGGCGGTACCTCGATGCCACCGCGGGGCTGTGGTACTGCAACGTTGGCTACGGCCGGGGCGAGATCGCGGACGCTGCCGCCACACAGCTCCGACGGCTGTCCGCCTACTCGACCTTCGGTGACGTCTCCAACCGACCGGCCATCCAGCTGGCCGAGCGGGTGGCCGACCTCTCGCCCGACCCCGATTCCCGCGTGTTCTTCACCAGCGGCGGCTCTGACTCGATCGACACGGCGGCCAAGATGGCCCGCAGGTACTGGCAGCTGCTGGGCCTGACCGACCGCACGATGTTCATCACGCGGGAGAATGCGTACCACGGCATGCACGTCGGCGGCACCAGCCTGGCCGGCATCGGGGCCAACGCCGCCGGGTACGGGTCGTTCGTAAGCGACGTGGCGAGAGTTCCGTGGGACTCACCGAATGCGCTCCGCGAAACGATCGACGCCGCCACCCCGAAGCGGGTGGCTGCGTTCTTCTGTGAACCGGTCATCGGCGCCGGCGGCGTGTTCGCGCCGCCGGAGGGCTACCTCGAAGGGGTCCGGTCGATCTGCCGCGACGCCGGCGTCCTTTTCGTCGCCGACGAGGTCATCACCGGCTTCGGGCGGACGGGCGACTGGTTCGCGAGCAATCGATGGGGCCTGCAGCCCGACCTCATCACCTGTGCCAAGGGCATCACCAGCGGCTACCTCCCGATGGGGGCCGTCGTGGCGTCGCCTCGTGTGGCCGAGCCCTTCTGGAACGGGACGGCCGGGCTGTGGCGGCACGGGTACACGTACTCCGGCCACGCCACGGTAGCCGCCGCGGCCATGGCCAACCTCGACATCCTGGAGCGTGAGGGCCTGCCGAAGCGCGCCTTGGAGCTGGAATCCGACCTGGCCGACGCTCTAACGCCGCTCGCGGCTCACCCGATGGTCGAGGAGCTCCGGGCCGGCACCGGCGTGCTCGCGGCGGTGCAACTGTCCGCTCGGGCTATCGCCGAGGACTCCACGCTCCCCGCGCGAGCCGTTCGGGCATGCCGGGAGGCCGGCGTCATGACCAGGACGCTCGCAACGGGGGGCCTCCAGATCTCGCCGGCGCTCGTGATCGACCGGGCCGAACTGAAAGAACTCAGCGACGGGATACGCGCAGCCCTCGACTCCCTGACCTAGCCGGGTGAGGCAGGGCCCGATCCCTTCGCCACGACCTGATGGATCTCCTTGGTGAGCTCATGGACCTGCTTCGTGAGGTCCGTGTTCGCCTGGAGCAGCTCGCCGAGCGTGATGAGCATCTGCTCGTCCTTCAGGGCCTCGACGTAATGGTGACCCGCCAGGGCCTCGTCGCGAGCGGCGGCCCGGTTCTGGCTCATCATGATGATCGGGGCCTGGAGGCCGGCGAGGGCCGACAGCACCAGGTTGAGCGCGATGAACGGGTAGGGGTCGAACTGCTTGTGGTGCAGCAATCGGGCCAGGAACACCGCATTCAGCACCATCCA
>DASPWN010000121.1:0-2033 GCA_035637835.1 Actinomycetota bacterium
AGTCGACGTACCGCCTGCCTCGGACCGTCATCCCCTCCCGCTACGAGCTCGTCGTCGAGCCCGACCTGGCCGCGGGGACCTTCCGCGGTGCCGAGGACGTCCGAATCACCGTGCGCGAACCCATCACGGAGATCGTGCTGAACGCCGTGGACCTCAAGGTCGAGGGTGGCCGGCTGACGAACGGCCACGGCACGAAGCTCGACGTCTCGGAGATCTCGCTCGACCGGGTGAACGAGCGTGCGCGCGTCCTGCTGACCGAACCCGCGCCGCCGGGTGAGTGGACGCTGCACCTGGAGTACACGGGGGTCTTGAACGAGCGGCTCGTGGGGTTCTATCCCTCGACCTACACCGACGCCGAGGGCCGGACCCGGACCATCGCCACGACCCACTTCGAGGCGGCCGACGCCCGGCGGGCGTTCCCCTGCTGGGACGAGCCCGACCTGAAGGCCGTGTTCTCGGTGACGCTGGTCGCAGAGGAGGGGCTGGTCGCGCTCTCCAACACGCCGGAGGTGGGCCGGGAGCCGTCGGGGGATCGGAAGACGGCGATCCGGTTCGACGACACGATCCCCATGTCGACGTACCTCGTCGCGTGGGTGGTCGGGCCGCTCGAGCTGACCGAGGCGGTGGACGTGGACGGGGTTCCGCTGCGAGTGGCGCACGTCCCCGGCAAGGGACACCTAGTGGACTTCGCCGTGGAGTCCGGGGCATTCTCGCTCCGGTTCTTCACCGACTACTACGGGATCCCGTATCCGGAGAAGAAGGTCGATTTCGTGGCCCTGCCGGACTTCGCCGCCGGCGCCATGGAGAACCTCGGACTGATCACCTACCGGGAATCGCTGCTCCTCGTCGAGCCATCCCAGGCTACGCAGCAGGAGCTCCTGGCGGTGGCCGACGTCGTGGCACACGAACTGGCCCACATGTGGTTCGGCGACCTGGTCACGATGCGGTGGTGGAACGGTATCTGGCTGAACGAAGCGTTCGCCACGTTCATGGCCAACCTTGCGGTGGATGCGTTCCGGCCGGACTGGGACCGGTGGGGATCGTTCCGCAGGGTCTGTTCGACGGCCCTGGAGATCGACGCGCTGGACAACACGCGGCCGATCGAGTACCCGGTCAATTCGCCCGACGACGCGTCCGACATGTTCGACTCGCTCACCTACACGAAGGGTGCCGCCGTCCTGCGGATGCTCGAGCGGTATCTCGGTGCCGGACGGTTCCGGGACGGGATCCGCCGCTATTTGAAGGACCACGCGTTCGGCAACACCGAAACCTCCGACCTGTGGGACTCGATCGAGGCCGCCACCGACGAGCCGGTTCGCCGGATCATGGACACCTGGATCTGGCAGGGCGGGTATCCGCTCGTCACGGTGCGGGAGGATGGAGAAGCCCTTTCGTTCGCCCAGGAACGGTTCCGCTACGACGGCGGCGACGACGGGACGCGGTGGGAGGTCCCGTTGCTCGCCCGCGAGTCCTCCGGCCGGGACGGGGACGTTCGGGCCATCCTGGTCGGGGCGTCGGGGGCCAACCTCCCCCGTCGGGCCCACGACGCGGTCGTGGTGGCGAACGCTGAGGGGGCCAGCTTCCTCCGGGTCGGGTACGAGGGTGCGCTTCGGGAGCGGGTCTGGACCGACGCCCTCGAGGCCCTCGCCGCGATCGAACGGTTCGGGCTGGTGGACGACACGTGGGCAGAGGCGGTGGCCGGTGGTGTCCCCGCCGCCGAGTACCTCGGGCTGGTCCGAGGGCTGATGGGGGAGAGCGACCTCCCAGTGTGGCAGACGGTCGTGACCACGATGGGATGGTTCGACCGGTTCGTAGAGGCTGAGCCTCGCGAGGGACTCCGCCGGTACGTCCGGGAGCTGGCCCGGCCGGCGTTCGATCGTCTCGGGTGGGAGCCCGGACCGGACGAGCCTGACCTGTCGAGGTCGCTCCGGGGCACCCTGGTCTCGGCCCTCGCCATCCTGGGCGGTGACGCCGATGTCTCAGCGAGGGCTCGGGAGCTCGAGCAGGAAGCCCGAGCCGGTGAGCCCGTCGAT
>DASPWN010000122.1:0-1707 GCA_035637835.1 Actinomycetota bacterium
AATGGCGGACGTGCCCGGGAACGAGATCGATGCGTACCTCGACGCGCTCGAGGAACCCAAGCGGAGCACGTTGGCGCGGCTCCGCGACACGATCATGGCGATCGTTCCCGACGCCGAGCAGTGCATCTCCTACGGCATGCCGGCGTTCCAGCTCCGGGGCAAGACTGTCGCCGGGTTCGCCGCCTTCAAGAACCACCTCAGCTATCTGCCCCACAGCGGATCGGTGATCCCCCAGCTCGGCAAGGAGCTCGAGGGCTACACGTCCACGAGGGGGTCGCTGCACTTCTCGGTCGACGAGCCCCTTCCGGAAGCACTGGTGAGGAAGCTGCTGGCCGTCCGGATGGCGGAGGCCTTCGGCAGGCGATAGCTGGCGGCTCTGATCCGGGGAACGTTCCGCCCCGGCCCTGCTCGGCAAGGAGCCAGCTGACGGCCTGCCAGCGGTGCGGATGGGCCCTTCTACAATCGGTCGAAGAGCCGATTGGACGGCGGTGCGCGATGTCGGTGTGCGGCAGTCACACGAACGTCCGTGCGTACCAGGCCAGTCGACTCGGGCATCCAGGGCAGGAGACTCCCTCGCCTTCTCATCGCGGGGCGAGTTGTCGCGCAACATCGGCAAGAAGAGGCCAGTCGGGCGACTCCTGGACGCACCGGGCGAACAGCCAGAGGCCAAGGCGATCTCCATCCAGTTGGGGTACCAGTCGCTTCATAGCGGAGGGCCACCTTCACAATCTCCGGCACCCCGACCGCGGTTGATCGTGTGCTGCTCGCCTTGCGTGCCGCCTACGCGGCGCAGATCGAGCCACTCTCCGGCGAGTAGCCAACGACGGCCCCACCGAGCCCTGAGGACCCCGGGCCGCGTGAGCAACACCCGCGGTGGGAACTACGTTAGGCTCGGTGGGGCCTCGCTCCCTTGATCCGATCGCCCGCCTGCGACAGTTGCCATACCGGCCACGTCACAGCGGTCGTGGCGCCCGACTGCACGAGCTGCCTGGTGACAGAGGCCGCGAGAAATCCGTGGTCGCTGGGACCTGTCCTAGTTCACGCCGTTGAAGCGGTATCGGCCCGTACGCGTTGATCTGCCTGGACCGTCCACCGCAACTGCTTTTCGGTGCCAAGGCGAGGTTCAGACCTTCGTAGGCGACGCCAGCGATTTGCAGCCCGCAATCTCGGGTCCCCGCAGGTGCCCTCCTGTCCCTCCTGGTCCCGCTCATTGGCCGTGACCAGCAAGAATAGCGCGTCGACAGCTTGTTCGGGAGGTACTTCCGTGGCGATGTCGAGACGGCCGGGCCGGCTCCGACTATCCATTGACGGCGCCGGACGGCGGTGCCGAGCCGACTGAGGAGGCACGATGAGCAAGCTCAGGTGTCACATCTCGATCTCGCTGGACGGCTTCGTCGCCGGCCCGAACCAGAGCGAGGAGAACCCGCTCGGCGAGGGTGGCGAGCGACTCCACGACTGGGTGGTTCCGCTGGCCGCCTGGCGCCGATCCCACGGCGAGCAGGGCGGCGAGGTGAACGAGAGCACACCGGTATTCGAGGAGTCGAGAGGGAACATCGGCGCCGGGGTGATGGGCAGGAACATGTTCGGCCCCGTCCGCGGTGGTGCCTGGGGCGACGAGCAGTGGACGGGCTGGTGGGGTGACAACCCGCCCTACCACTACCCCGTGTTCGTCCTCACCCATCACTCGCGTGATCCGGTGGAGATGGA
>DASPWN010000123.1:0-1583 GCA_035637835.1 Actinomycetota bacterium
CAGAGCTTCTCCCTGCTGGTCCAGGCCACCATGGAGGATCCCGACGCTCCGGGCGAGCTCTACGGGTACGGGCTGAAGACCACCACCGTGGACGGGCGCAGGCACATCGGGCACACGGGGTCGACCGTAGGGTTCTCGGCATGGTTGGAGACGGATCCGGGCGATGGTGTGGGCGTCATCGTCCTGAAGAACGCGGACGCCAACCGCGAACCGGCAGCGCGCTTCGCCCTGCGGACGCTGTCGGCGTGGTCCAGGCGCGAGCCGTTGCCTGACATCCCCGAACCCACGCCCCTCGAGCGTGTGGACGGCGCGGAGGACTATGCCGGAACGTACCGCTCGGAGCACGGCAAGCTCGCGCTGGTCGCCGACGGGGGCCGGTTGCTCCTTGCGGATCAAGGCGAACCGGTGGCGCTGCTGCGCCAGAAGGGCGACCAGTTCGTGACGGCCCATCCGGAGTTCGAGCGGTTCCCGCTTTCCTTCGAGCGAGAAGGGGGCGACGTCACCCTCGTGACGCATGGCGACCGATGGTGGGGAAACGATCGGTACGTCGGACAGGCCGCGTTCGACCGGCCGAATGGCTGGGAGGCGGTGGCGGGCATTGGCGCTCACACAACCCGTGGTACTCCAACTTCCGGATCCTGCCTCGACGCGGATCGCTCCGGTTCCTCTGGGGATGGGGCGAGGAGGACTGGGAGCTCGTCCCGTTGCCCGACGGCCGGTTCCGGGTGGGGGCCGAGGAGTGGTCGCCCCGGCGGATCCGGTTCGATACCGTCATCGAGGGCATGGCTACCCGTGCCGTGCTCGACGGCGCGCCCTACTACCGGACGTTCACGCCCTGAGTGCGGGAGACCGGTTGTCAGGACGCGCTGCGGAAGGCCACGACGGCGTTTTGGCCGCCGAACCCAAACGAGTTGGAGATCGCCAGGCGAACGAGGGCGTGTCGCGCCTCGTTCGGCACGTAGTCCAGGTCGCAGTCCGGATCGGGCGTGCGATAGTGGATCGTCGGGGGGATGACGCCATTCTGGATGGCGAGCGCGCACACCGCGCCCTCAACCGCTCCAGCCGCCCCCAGCATGTGTCCGGTCATCGACTTCGTGGAGGACACCGCCACCTCGTGCGCAACGTCGTCGCCGAGCGCGGCCTTGAGGGCCGCGGTCTCGGAGGCATCGTTCAGGGGCGTCGACGTGCCGTGCGCGTTGACGTAGTCCACCGCCGAGGGCTCCTCGCCCGCGTCCTCCAGGGCCAGACGGATGGCCAGCGCCGCCCCGGAACCCTTGGGGTCGGGCGCTGTGATGTGGAAGGCGTCGTCCGAGGCCCCGTAGCCAACGACCTCCGCGTACACCTTCGCTCCCCGGGCCCGTGCGCCGTCCTCCGGTTCCATGATCAGCGCGCATGCGCCCTCGGAGAGCACGAACCCGTCACGCTCGCCGTCGAACGGGCGACTCGCGGTCTCGGGGTCCGGGTTCTTGGTGAGCGCCGTCATCTGAGCGAACGCGGCCACGGTTAGCGGCAGCGTGGCCGCCTCGGAGCCCCCCACGATGGCGAGGTCGAGCATCCCGTCCCGGATCATGCGGTAGCCCTCA
>DASPWN010000124.1:0-4768 GCA_035637835.1 Actinomycetota bacterium
TGGCCTTCGGCGCCTACATCGTGATCGTCGGACTCGCGGGAGGCGGGCTCGATGTGATCAGGGCGGCTATTGGGATGCTGACCTACGGAGGAGTCCTGCTCGGCGTGGCGATCGTTTCGCCGAGAGGCATGGGGATGGGCGACGTGAAGCTCGCGGCACTCGTCGGCCTCGTCCTGGGATCGGTGGGACTCCGGTACGTGACCGTGGCGGCCGCGGCCGGGATCCTGCTCGGGGGGGTGGGGGCCATCGTGGCCCTCATCGCCGGGGCCAGCCGGAAGCAGGCCATCCCGTTCGGCCCGTTCCTCGCAGCCGGGGCACTGGTGGCGGCGTTCCTGGCCCCCCAGATCTCCTCGGTGTACCTCAGACACCTCACCTGATCCGGCCCCAACGGCCGGCTTTTCCACTAGGCGAACGGCCGCCTCTCCCGTGGGACGTGTGGCATTTGAGCAGTAGCGCTAATTACATATGTGTAATTTAGCCTACCGTGCCGAAAGAGCACTTGCGTGGTTGTTGACCGAGCCTGTGACGGATGTTAGCTTCCGGGACCCCCCACAGGTGATGTGGCAGAAGTGGACAAGGGGAGCAGATGGTGAAGATGTTGGGGATGTTACGGAAGTGACGGATGTGGCGAAAGTGACGAGTGGGCGCGGAAGGGCGGCTCGATGAGCAAGCGGCGGCCCTTCGTGGGGGACCGGCTCCTCACCGTGAGCGAGGTGGCGGCGACGATGCGCGTCTCGAACATGACGGTGTACCGGCTCATCAAGAGCGGCCAGCTCCCAGCGATCCGGGTGGGCAAGAACTTCCGGATCCGGGAGTCGGACGTGGACAAGTACCTGTCGGAGCGCTCGGTCAAGGCGGAGGGGGACGAATGATCCGGGGACGCCCTATCCAGAGCGGGTGGCGGGACGGGGACGAGGACCAGCTCCTCACCGTCGGCGAGGTCTGTGACGCCATGCGGGTCTCGAACATGACGGTGTACCGGCTCATCAAGTCCGGCGAGCTGCCGGCGATCCGGTTGGGCAAGACCTACCGAGTGCTCGAGTCCGAGGTCGAGCTATACCTCTCGGGGTTGCTGGTCATGGTGGAGGCCGAGTAGATGGCCAAGACCCTCGTCGGTCTCGATATCGGCTCGACCGCGGTGCGAGCGGCCGAGGTGTCCACCGGGGACGTCCCGGTGCTGGCCCGGGCGGCCCAGGTGCCGTTGCCCTCCGGGGCGGTCGAGAACGGGGAGGTCCGTCAGCCCCAGGTGGTGGGCGAGGCCCTCAGGGAGCTGTGGGGCCGCAGCAGGATCCGCGGCCGCCAGGTTCGGATTGGGGTCGGGAACCAGCGGGTCGTTGTCCGGGAGATCGCCCTTCCGTGGCTCCCCGACAAGGAGCTCCGCGCTTCCCTCGGGTTCCAGGTCCAGGAGTTCATCCCCATCTCCGTCGACGAGGCCGTGCTGGACTTCGACCCGCTCGGCGAGTTCGAGCTGGAGGGCCGCCGGATGCTCCGGATCCTCCTGGTCGCGGCGCAGAAGCTGATGATCAGCGAGGCCGTGACGGCCGTGCAGGCCGCCCGGTTGGACCCGGTGGGCATCGACCTCAACCCCTTCGCCCTGGTGAGGGCGGTGGGGACCGTCGAGGGGCTGAACCTCGAGACCCCGGGCGACGAGGCGATCGTGGACGTGGGGGCCCACGTGACCAACATCTCCGTCCACGACCGCGGCATCGCCCGATTCGTGCGGATCCTGCCGACCGGAGGCCGTGACATCACGCTCGCCATCGCTCGGGCGCTGGGCGTGGACGACGACGTCGCCGAGCGGCTCAAGCGCGGGGAGGACGTGGAGGGGGGGCCGGCATCCGAGGAGGTCGAGCGGGTAGCCCTGTCCCGCGCAGGGACCTTCATCGATGAGATCCGATCGTCGCTCGAGTTCTACACGGCCCAGGTCCCCGGGGCCAGGATCGGGCGCGTACTGGTCACGGGCGGGGGCTCGAAGCTTCGCGGCTTCCTCGAGCTCGTGCAAGAGCGCATCCCGGTGAAGGTGGACCGGGGCCGAGTGTTCGAGCGCGTGAAGTCCGAGCTCGACCTTCCCCCTGAGGCGATGGAGGACGCCGAGCCGGTCCTCGCCGTCGCCGTCGGCCTGGCCATCCCCGGGAGGTGACGATGACCCAGGTCAACCTCCTTCCCTCCGAACTCCGCGCCCGCGAGGCGACGCGTCGCCTCACGAGCGTGGTCGTGATCGTCGGGGTGATCGTGCTCGGGCTGGTCGGGCTGTTCTATTTCTTCCAGGTCATGAACCTGTCTCGGGCCCAGGA
The DNA here is from genome assembly GCA_035637835.1 of Actinomycetota bacterium. GTDB lineage: Bacteria > Actinomycetota > UBA4738 > UBA4738 > HRBIN12 > AC-69. The sequence continues at coordinate 2,295 of DASPWN010000124.1, forward strand.
CGACCTCGCCGCCCAGGAAGGCGTGAACCAGCAACTCCAGGCGCAGGTCAACGACCTCCAGCGGTTCCAGGAGCTCCAGAACCAACTCGAGGTCAAGCAGGCTCTGGTCAAATCGGTGTTCGTCGGCGAGGTGTCCTGGTCGAACGTGCTCGTGGACATCTCCCACGTGATCCCGTCGGATGCGTATCTCACCAGCCTGACCGGCTTGATCGCGGCACCGACGGCGACGCCGACCACCGGAGGGGCCACCCTGATCGGCAACATCTCGTTCACCGGTGTGGTGAAGGAGACCATCCCGCTCGCCACATGGTTGACCAGGCTGGAGCAGGTGGACGGATGGGAGAACGCCTGGATGACCTCGGCAACTGAGAACGCGCCGTTCTCGAGGATCTACACCTTCAACAGTGGGCTCGACCTGTCCGTCGACGCGGCGACCAGGCGAGGGAAAGGGCTCACATGAGCCGGCGAGGACCGATCATCGCGGGCGTCATCATCGCCGTGGTCGCGGTGCTGGCCGTCTTCTTCCTGGTGCTCCCCAAGATGAACGAGGTGAGCAAGACGCAAGAGGACGTCGCGGCGGCGGAGGCCAAGGAGACGGCCCTCCGCGCTCAGCTCGCCAGCCTGAAGGAGGCTGAGGCGAACGCCCCTCAGGTGAAGGCCAAGATCGCGGAGCTCAGCAACGAGGTGCCCCCCACGGCGGACCTCCCCGCGCTCATCAGGCTGCTGACGGCGGCGGCCGACGGCGCGGCCGTGGACTTCTTCACCGTGGCGCCGGGGACCCCCCAGCTCGATCCCACGGGGGCGTTCTCGAGCATCCCGACCACGATCTCCGTGACCGGCGGCTACTTCTCACTGGACAACTTCCTGTTCCGGCTGGAGTCGCTGCCGCGGGCCGCCAAGGTGACCAGCGTCTCGATCACCCCGGGGGGAGCCGCGCCGCCCGGCTCGGCGGTGAACGCCCTCAGCATGCAGCTGAGCGTGGAGTTCTTCACGACCGACACGAGCGCCGGGCCCGGCTCGGCGCCCGGGCCGAGCGAGGGAGCCTAGGATCATGGCCCTCTCCCCCCGTGACCGGCGCGCCCTGATCCTGTTCGGCGCCGTGGCGGGTGCCGCGCTGCTTGCCTTCGTCTTCCTGAACGTGCTGGGAGGAGGTGGGGGGGAGGAGGCGGCGCCGCCGCCGCCGGTCTCGACCGGCGGCCCCACGCCGACTCCGACCGTCAGCCCCACCCCGACGCCCCGCGAGACGCTGCCGCCGGTGGTCCTGGCCGGGTCCCGTGACCCGTTCTCCATCCCACCGGCCTTGCAGACCGGATCGCCGCCACCGAGCGGCAGCGTCAGCCCCCCTCCAACAGGAACCGGGACCATTCCGCCTCCCACGGGGACCGGGACGCCGACCCCCACACCAACCACTCCGGGAGGTGGGCAGAGCACCACGGTGGGCGGCCACACGGTCGTGCTCATCGACATCTTCCAGGGTGGCACCAAGGTCCAGGTGGAGGTGGACGGCACGGTGTACACGGTGTCGGTGGGCGAGACCTTCGCCGGGAACTTCAAGCTCGTCTCGATCAACGGGAACTGCGCGCGCTTCGTCTTCGGCGATGAGGGGTTCACGCTCTGCACGAGCCCGCAGAAATAGAGCTCCGGCGGTCCGCGCACGGGGGGAGCGGTCGCCGGTTCGAGGGCGGTCCCGGGAAACCGGGACCGCCCTCCGCACTCACCTATCATGAGGCGCATGTTGCGGCTGCTCACGGCCGGTGAATCGCATGGCAAGGCCCTCGTGGCCATCCTGGAGGGATTGCCCGCCGGGGTTCCCATGGCTCCGAAGGAGGTGGCCGGCGAGCTGGCCCGGCGCCGCCACGGATACGGCCGCAGCGGCCGGCAGAAGCTGGAGGGCGACCGGTTCGAGATCCTGTCCGGCGTCCGGCACGGACGAACCCTCGGTAGCCCCATCGCCATCACGATCGAGAACGCGGAGTGGGAGGAGAAGTACCGGGACCTGATGGCGGTGGAGGGCGAGACCGACCCCGGAGACAAGCTCACCCGGCCCCGCCCGGGCCACGCGGACCTCGCCGGCGTCATGAAATACGGGTTCGACGACGTGCGAAACGTCTTGGAGCGCGCGAGCGCGAGGGAGACGGCGGCCCGGGTGGCAGCGGGATGCCCATGCAAGGCGTTCCTGGCCGAGCTCGGCATCCGCGTGCTCTCCCACGTCGTCCGGATCGGGACGGTCGCGGTGCCGGACGACGCTGGACCGCCCGGCCCGGAGGATCTGGAGGAGGTGGACGCCTCGCCGGTCCGGTGCTTCGAGGCCCAGGCCTCGGCCTCGATGGTGAAGGAGATCGACCGCGTCCGAAAGGCCAAGGACACGGTGGGCGGGGTCTTCGAGGTCATCGCCTATGGCTGTCCACCCGGCCTGGGGTCCCACGTTCAGTCCGACCGAAAGCTCGACGCTCTCGTGGCCCTTGCGCTCATGA
>DASPWN010000125.1:0-4948 GCA_035637835.1 Actinomycetota bacterium
TACGTCGAACTCCAGCCAGGCCCCCCGGGAGGGGATGATCTTGGCCAGGAAGACGTCCTTGTCGGTGGTCTTGTCCAGGTCACGGCTGAAGTAGACGCCCGGGGACCGGACGAGCTGGGAGACGACCACCCGCTCGGTGCCGTTGATGATGAAGGTTCCCCGCTCGGTCATCATGGGGAAGTCCCCCATGAAGACCTCCTGCTCCTTGATCTCGCCGGTGGCCTTGTTCACGAACATGGCCTCGACGAACAGGGGCGCCGAGTAGGTCTGGTCCTTGTCCTTGCACTCCTCCTCGGAGTACTTGATCTCCTTGAACTGGTGCTTTCCGAAATGCAGCTGGAACTGCTCGGTGAAGTCCTCGATCGGCGAGACCTCCTCCAGGACCTCCCGGATGCCCTCGTCGAGGAGCGTCTGGAACGAGACTCGCTGGATGGCGATCAGATCGGGTAGCGGCAGGACCTCCTCGAGCTTGGCGAAACTGAGACGATCGCGGACAGGAACGAGGGCATCAGGCAAAGACTCTCCCCCTAGGCGGAATGACACGCTTGGAATACGGGCATGCGGGACAGCGGCACGGCAAACCAGCAGTATAGGGTCCCGGACGCGCAAAGTCAACCCGGGACGAACCCCCAGGTCAGACGGAGTGGAAGGGTACTCCTCTCCTGGAGCGCGGTCAACCCGTCAACGGCCACCTAGTCGGCGGCCTCGGCCCAGTCCCTGACGGGGGCCATGGTCGAGGAGAGGACCCCCTCGCGCTCGCCGGAAAGGCCCTGAGCCTCGGCCGCTCGCTGCATGGCGAAGTACATGTCCGCCACGGCGTTGGCCAGGGTTCGGGCCTGGTCCGTGGACTCGATGCGGACGCCTCGCTCGTGAAGGACGTGGAAGAAGTCCTCCAGGATCGCGCGCTCGTCGCCGAGGAGGGCCGCCTCCGAGACCCTCAAGGCCCTGGCCAATCGCTCCAATGTCTGGATGGACGGAGCGACATGACCGTTCTCATAGCGAGACAGCCGGGCTTTGGGGATCCCCGAGATCTCTTCAAGGTCCGACTGGGAGTATCCCGCCCCCATCCGCGTTTCACGCAGACGTTGGCCAAACGACCTCTCATCGTTCATGGAGACAGCCCCCTCGATTGCCCCACCCTGGTGCGGGGGGGAGCATATCAATGTCGGCCCGAACGGGCGCAAAGGCCCAGCGTAGGGCCCTATTTTACCTCGACTGCCGCTCCCGCCGACTCCAGCTGTTCCTTGGCCTTGTCTGCCGTCTCCTTGTTGACCCGCTCGAGGACCGGCTTCGGCGCGCTGTCGACGAGGTCCTTGGCTTCCTTCAGGCCCAGGCTGGTCAGCGCCCGGACCTCCTTGATCACCTGGATCTTCTTCTCGCCCGCGCCCGTGAGCACGACGTCGAACTCCGTCTGCTCCTCGGCTTCCTCGCCACCCCCCTGCCCACCGGCGCCCGGTGGGGCCATCATGACCGGACCGGCCATTGCGGCCTTCACGTCGAACGTCTCCTCGAACTTCTTGATGAAGTCCGAGAGCTCCAAGAGCGTCATCTCCTTGAACTGCTCCAGCAGGGTGTCCGGGTCCACCTTCTTCGTCGCCATGCTCACTCCTCTCCTTCTTCGGAGGCCTGGGCCTCCGGTGATTCGGCCTCCTCGCCGGAGGGAATCTTCTCCTTGTAGGCCTCGAGCACCGAAAGGAACCGACCCTGGAGGGCTTGGAACATGCCGGCGGCCCTGGACATCTCTGCCTTGAGGGCTCCCGCGAGCCTGGACAGCATGACGTCGCGCGACTCGAGCTCGGCCAAGCCGCGAGCATCGTCGGGCCCCAACACGCGCCCCTCCATGAACGCGCCCTTCAGGCCCAGGGCGGGGAACCGCTTCGCCGCCTCGACGAGCCTCTTGGCCGCCGCTACCGGATCGCCGGCCACGAAGGCGACGGCGGTCGGGCCCTCCAGTAGGCGCTCGAGCTCGCCGACGCCCGCTTCGCTGGCCGCCCGCCTCATCAATGTGTTCTTGACCACTGAGAACCGCGTGTCCTGGCCGAGGGACCGGCGGAGCTCGGTGGCGTCCTGCACACTCAAGCCCCGGTACTCGGCCAACAGCAGAGCCTGGGAGCTGCTGATCCGCTCCTTCAGCCTGGCGACCTGCTCGACCTTCTCCGGACTCGGCATCACACCTCCAAACAACGAAAAAACGCCTCCGCATCGCGCGGAGGCGCACGTCGAAACGCGTTCACCTCATCGCCTCGGCAGGTACCGGCGTGGCCGGATCATGCGGCGCCCCTGCGGTCTGCGGCGTTCCCCAGGCTACCAGGCCACATGTTCCCTTACGACCGAACCTGCTCGGAGGGGATGCCCAAGGCCTCGTCCACGGCGGCAAGGAACCGCCTCACGTTGAGGGGCTTGGAGAGATACTCGGTGGCCCCTGCGGCCAACAGCCGCTTTCGCTGCTTCTGCGTCGCGTCCGCTGACGTGACGATCACTGGCGTCCGTCCGGTGGTGGGGCCGTTCGCAAGGCTCCGGATCACCTGCTCGCCGGAGATGTCGGGGAGGTGGACGTCCACCACGATCAGATCCGGGTGGTGCTCCCGAGCCAGGTCGAGCCCCATGCTGCCCTGGAACGCCTTGAGGAGCCTCACCTCGGGGCGACTGGCCAAGATCCGGTCGATGAGCGTGAGGTTGGACGGGTTGTCATCGATGCACAGGATGGTGTGGGTGCCGAGCTCGCTCGGGGGCACGCTCCTCGCCGGCTCCTCGATGTAGCTAGGGGCCTCGGCCGGCGGGAGGGCCAACCAGAACGTGCTCCCGGTCCCGATCTCGCTCTCGACCCCGATCGAGCCGCCCATGCCCTCGACCAGGGCCTTGGTCAGGGCCAGGCCCAGGCCGGTCCCCTCGATGCCGGTTCGCTCGGCCCCCAGCCGATCGAACGGGGAGAAGAGCCGCTCCCGATCCTCCGAACGGAGGCCGGGCCCGGTGTCGCTCACGCGGATCGTGATCGAGCCGGCCATCCGGTCCACCGAGACCGTCGCGGAGCCCCCTTCGCGGTTGTACTTCACGGCGTTGCTCAGGAGGTTCAACATGGCCTGCTTCAGACGCTGCCGGTCGGCAAGCACGAACGGAGCCGGACCGGATCCCGACGCATGGACGGCAACCCCCCTCTTCGCCGCAAGCGGCAGCACGAGGTCGACCGACTCGCGAACGACCTCGTGGACGGAGACGGGCTCGATCGAGAGCGGGAGAGCGTGTGACTCGATCCGGGCGATGTCCAGGACCTCGTTGATCAGGTCGAGGAGGTGACGCCCGCCCTTGAGGATCTGCTCGACGCTCTCCGTGTCGTCAGGAGCGAGCGGCGAGGTCTGCAGCAGCTGACCGAACCCCAGAATGGCGTTCAGCGGGGTCCGGAGCTCATGGCTCATCCGGGACAGGAAGTCGCTCTTGGCGCGATTGGCACGCTCGGCCACCTCGGCCCGTTCCGCGATCCTCTCCGCCTCCTTCTCCGGCGTGATGTCGGCGAGGATCCCATGGAAGAACGATGGACGGCCGGCTCCATCATGCACCACGACGGCCTCGTCGCGGACCCAGACGACGCGCCCGTCGCGGGTCCGCAGCCGGTACTCACTCCGAAGTGGCGTCCCCATCTCTCGGCTGAGGGCCTCATCGGCCATCGCGCGCTCGCGGTCCTCCGGAACCATCTGCTCGAACCACACGGCGGGGTTGGCCAGCCATTCCTCCGGCGAGAAGCCGAGCATCGACTCGATCCGAGGACTCACGTACCTCCAGGGCCCGTGCTGCCCGAACTCGGCGACGTACACGACGACCGGGACCTGTTCGACCAGCGTGCGGTACATCCGTTCGGCATCGGGCGACCTGGAGCTGGCGACCCCGTCGTTCGTCATGGTCCCGCCGGCTCCCGGTCGAGCATCGCCTCCACGATCTGAAGGAACCGCTTGACGTCGAGCGGCTTCGTCAGGTACTCGTCGGCCCCTGCGGCGAGCAGCCGGTCGATCTGGGCCTGAGTCGCGTCAGCCGAGATCATCACGACCGGGATCGTTCGCGTCGTGGGGTCCTGCCGGAGACGCCGGAGCGCCTCGTCTCCGGCCATGTCGGGCAGGTGCAGGTCAAGGAGGACAAGGTCCGGCAGGTGATCGCGGGCAAGCTCCAGCCCGAGGCTCGCCTGCATCGCCGAGAGCAGCCGAATCTGTGGGCGGTCGGAAATGATCCGCTCGATCAGCCGGAGGTTGGACAGGTTGTCCTCGATGTACAGGATCGTCCGAGACGGGGTGACCTGGCTCGGCGTAGCCTCGTGTCCCCCCCATTCCCGCTCGAAGCGGTCCACCGGTGGCTCGGCCAGGCCGAGCTCGATCGTGAAGGCGCTGCCCGCGCCGGCCTCGCTCTCGGCTTTGACCGTCCCTCCCATGGCTTCGATCAGGCCTTTGCTGAGGGCCAGGCCGAGGCCCGTCCCCTCCACGCCGCTCATCTCCGCGCCGAGGCGGTCGAAGGGATCGAACAACCGGGCCATCGCCTCCGAGGCGATGCCCACACCCGTATCGGCCACCCGGATCGCCAGCCGGTCCGGGGTCACGTGCGCCGACGTGACGAGGATGTCGCCGCCCTCACGGTTGTACTTGACGCCGTTCGACAGCAGGTTCAACAGGACCTGCTTGAGGCGTTGACGGTCTGCCAGGACGTGGAGCCCATCCGCATCGTCGATCCGCAGCCGGATGCCCCGTTCCACGGCCAATGGGCGGATCAGGTCGGCGGCCTCGGTCAGTGCGTCGGTGACCGACACCGGCTCCGACGACAGCGAGATGCTGCCGGTGGCGATCCGGCTCACGTCGAGGACCTCGTCGATCAGCCCGAGGAGGTGCCGCCCCGCGGCCAAGATCTGGCGAACGCTCTCATGTTGATCGGGAGTCGGGTCCTCCATCTCCAGGATCTGCGCGAATCCCAG
>DASPWN010000126.1:0-2135 GCA_035637835.1 Actinomycetota bacterium
ACCCCCTCGTGGAACACAGCGATCCCGCCAGCCAGGACGACGTGGCGGGTAGGCCAGGTGCGCGAGGGAGCCTCCAGCTCGCCGCCCTCCGATGCGATCCCCCGCTCGACGAGCTCGTAGGGCGACCCGGCCAGGGAGCCCGCCGCCGGCTCGGCCAGCCGGACGTGGATCCGCAGGCGATGGTTCGGGCTCTGGTTGTCGATCTCCCCCGACAGCCGGACGAACGACTCCCCCTCCCTCCTTGCGACGAGCATCCGAACGGAAAACCCCTCGTCGAAGTCGGCCCGAACCTCGTTGCCATCCGCAGCGACCGACCACCCGGGGCTCCGGGCCCGCTGGCCCGATTGCTCGAAGCAGAAGTTGTAAAGGTCGCCGACGTCAGGCTCGTCTCGCAGGGTGAAGGCGATGCCACCGCTCGTCACCCATCCATCTCGCTCCTGCGGGGCGGCCGTTTCCGGCGAATCCGCGATGCCGCCATCCACTCGCCATCCCAAGCCGGGGACGCCTTCCCGGTCGAACGACGATGGGTTGAACCGCAGGGTCCCCGATTCGGCCATGGCCGACCCGAGCCCCTCGAGTGCCCGCGCGATGACCGCCTCCGCGATGGCCCGCGCCTCCGCGCATCGCGCATCCACGTCGCGGGCCACTTGGTCGTGGGAGCAACCGCAGACCGAGTCGTGCGCCCCGTTCCACAGCAACAACGTCCACGCCCGGTCCAGCTCCTCGGCCGGCCAGTCGAACCCGGGGACCAGGGCCGCGAGCGGCTCGGCATACCGCTCTACCAGCGTCTCCACCCTGCCGCGCTCGCGCTTCTGGTGCGCGCGGGCCGAGTACACGTTCGGGAGGAGGTGAGCGCGGGCCGACGAGCGGAGCTCGCCCCGCCACGAGGGCAATCCGTCGTCCGGCCGGGCGTCCAGGTGATCGGAGAGAGCGCCGATCCGAACCGTCATCCCGTGGAGGTGCTCATCCGCGATGGCCAACCGCTCGGGAAGCGTGGCGTCGGGCCCCGTGTGATCGGCGCCGACGGTGATGAGCATCCGCTCGGACGCCAGAAACGGCGCCACGTGATCGGCCTTGCGTCGCAAGGACGCCGCCAACTCCTCGGGACCCTGCTGCTGCTCGATGTCCCACCCGAGCGAGTACCCGAATGCGAGGTATTCGGCGAGCACGCGGCTCCCGTCCGGGGCCTCCCACCAGAACTGCGTCCGGTCGATCTCCTTTGGCACGCCACGCCACACCACCGCCCGGTTGATCCCTTCGTTGGCCAGGATCTGCGGCATCTGTCCCACGTGGCCGAATTGGTCGGGCAGGTATCCCACCATGAGCGGACGGCCGAGCTCTCCCGCCCGAGCCAGCCCTCGCTCCAGGTTGCGGAGGTGGGTCTCGCCGGAGACGAGGAACTCGTCCATCTGGGTCACCCACGGCCCCGCGGAGAGCCTTCCGTCCTCGGTCAGCCGCCGGATGTCGGCCTCACGTTCCGGGCGCACCGCGAGGTAGTCGTCGATCATCGCGGTCTGTCCGTCGAGGTGGAAGTGTGGGAACCCGGCGTTTCCCAGTTCGACCAGTGTGTCCATCATCGCCACCAGGCGCTCTCGGAACTCATCGAACGGCGCGTACCACTCGCGGTCCCAGTGCGTGTGGGGGACGAGCGTGATCAGGGTCGGTTCCACCGGGGGCGCTCAGGGCTCCGGCGAATCTCCCCGTCGCCGGATGAGGGAGCGCAGGGAGCGTCGTCGCCTCACCCTGAGCTGAGACGGCGCATCAGGGTCGTGCTGCATCGTGAGCTCGGTCTCGACGACCTCGTGGCGCGTCAGGTAGCTCGACACCGTGGCCTGGATGACGGCGGCCGCGGGGAGCGCCATGAAGGCCCCCAAGATCCCGGAGATGGATGCACCGGCAAGCGCGGCGAAAAAGGCCACCGCCGGATGCAGCTGCATGGTCCGGGCCGTGATCCGAGGGCTCAGCAGGTAGTTCTCGATCTGCTGGTACACGACCACGTAGATCAGGAAGATGAGTGCGGACCACGGGTCGGAGAGCAGTGCCACGAGGAGCGGGACGGCAGCGCCGATGTACGTCCCAACCACGGGGATGAACTGCGACACCAGGCCCATCCACAGCGCCAACGGAAGGGCGAA
>DASPWN010000127.1:0-1798 GCA_035637835.1 Actinomycetota bacterium
CCAGCGGCAGGAGATCGTGGGCGAGATCGGAGAGATCCTCACGGAGACCGGGCTGGACCCCGGCTTGCTGATCCTGGAGATCACGGAGAGCGTGATGATGAAGGACGTGAAGTTGTCCGTTCAACGCCTCACCGAGCTCAAGGAGATCGGGGTGAAGCTCGCCGTCGACGATTTCGGAACCGGGTACTCCTCGCTGAATTACATCCAGCAGTTCCCGGTCGACATCCTGAAAGTCGACAAATCCTTCGTCGACGCGTTCAGCACGGATCCCCGGAAGTCGGCGTTGACGGCGACGATCCTCAAGCTCGCGAGCGACCTGGACCTTCGGCCGGTGGCTGAGGGGATCGAGCGGGCCGACCAGCTCGAACGGCTCCTGGCCCTTCATTGCGACCTGGGCCAGGGCTTCTACTTCGCAAAGCCCCTCCCCATGGAAGGGGTCGACGGGCTCCTCGCGGCCCGACGGGCGCTCGCCCATCGGGAGTCCGAGCTCTCCTCATAGCGATGGCCTGCAGGAATCGACCTTCGGCCTAAGCCGAAACCCCTTCCGCCCATCCCCGGTCACCCCATACGATTTCTTCGCAGCCGTTCGGGGAGTTGCAGTCCATGGCATCGACGAGGCCGACTCGCCCTTCCGCGTCCTGCCAATTCGAACGGTCGGGCCGGGACCGCCGGGGCCCTTCGCCTGGCCATTCGCATCACGAGGGTTGATCCGTGTCATCACGCCAGAATTTTGTCGGCCTCGGCCGCTCGTGGAGAAGCTAGGATGCGTGCCGAGCGGGGAGGAACGGGGCAGATGAGGGAGCGAACGGCTGGCGACCGCATCCGAGTCGCCATCGCCGGGACGATCTACGCCAAGCGAGCCCTGGTCAGGCGATTCCTGGAGGACGATGGGTTCGCCGTCGTGGCCGAGGCGAATGACCAGGAAGGGCTGTTCTCCGCGCTTCGGTCTGAGGAGCCCGACGCCGTGGTCCTTGACGACGACATCGCGGACTGGGACGTCGAGGAGATCCGGCGGGCGTCCCCCGACGCCAAGATCGTCCTGTTCACATCGGGAAGCCCCAGTGAGCCTGGGGTACCCGGCGCCGCCGACGGATATCTCCAGAAGGGCGTGGGGCTTGGAGCGTTGACCTCGCTCCTTCGTGAGCTGTTGGCCGAACCCGTGGCGCCGATCGTGCTCCCCGCTCCACCGGTCAGGGTTCCAAGCGGCGCGGCCCACGAGCGTCGCGTCGTCATCCGACTCGCGGCTCTCGTTGCGGCCCTGGTCCTGATCGCCACCGGAGCACTCGCACTCGTCGGCCAGGCGCCGACCGGACGGGAGCGGACGCTTCCCACCATCCAGCCCACGCCTCCGCCTGGGGGCACACGAACCGCCCTGGACCAGGCCATCGCCGATCTCCGCGATCTCCGGGCGGCGCTTCGCGACGGCAGGTACGCCCAGGCCTCGGTACTGGCCCAAGCCCTCCGCCTTGACCGCCAGGCCGCTCTGGCGGCCGGGTTCTCGGTGAGCGAGCTCGACCGGGCGATCAGCTCCATGCTCCAGCCAATCATGGGCCTCCTCGGCCCCGGCATCCTCTCGACCCTCCAGTCGATCCTCGGCGACCTCCTTCCCGAGATCCCCCAGCCACCCCCGCTGACCGGTGGGGGCGGCATCGTCCTGCCCGGGACTGGAACAGCCGGAGGGACCGTCGGGACCGGCGGAACCGGTGGCGGTGGAGGCGGCGCTGGCGGTAGTGGCGGCGGCACTGGCGGTGGTGGCGGTGGCACTGGCGGCGGCGGCACTGGCGGTGGTGGCGGTGGC
>DASPWN010000128.1:0-20575 GCA_035637835.1 Actinomycetota bacterium
GGAGCGGGTCTTCGGTTATCCGCCTTCGGCCTACGTGGCCCGCCCGGAGCTCTGGCGCGACAACACCCACCCCGAGGATCGCCCAATGGTGGCAGAGGCCTGGGCGGTGGCCAGGGCGAACGGGGAGGCGTTCGAGTGTGAGTACCGGGTCCGGCACCGGGACGGGGGATGGCTCTGGGTTCGCGACGGGGCTGTGCCCGTTCGAGGCCGGGATGGCGTGGTCCGAGCCTGGCAGGGCGTGCTGCACGATGTCACGGCGCAGAAGGAGGCCGAACAAGCCCTCCGGGGGGCCGAGGAGAAGTATCGGGCACTCGTGGAGAACGTGCCGGCAGTGGTGTACCTCGTGGCCCCCGACGACGACCGGCGCACCCTCTACGTGAGCCCGCAGGTGGAGCGAGCGCTCGGCTATCCGCGTGACGAGTGGCTGGATCAACCGGACATCTGGATGGAGCTCCTGCATCCCGATGACCGGGAACAGACCCTGGCGGCGCACGACACGGCCAACGAGACCGGCCAACCCTGGAGCCGTGAGTACCGCTTGATCGCGAGCGATGGACGGGCCGTGTGGTTCCGGGACGTCGCCACCCTGGTCCGCGACCGGGACGGGCGAGCCTTGCACTGGCAGGGGGTGCAGCTCGACATCACCGAGTTGAAGCGAGCGGAGGAGGAGCTTCGCCGGGCCCGTGACGACCTCGAGCTCCGCGTCCTGCTCCGCACACACGAGCTCGAAGAGGCGAACGAGATGATGGCCCTGGAGATCGCGGAGCGCCGGCGGGCCGAGGAGGAGCTTCGCGCGGCCGAGCGGAAGTACCGGATGCTGGCCGAGCAGATCCCGGCGGTTACCTATGTCTGGCAAGTAGGACAGGAGACCGACCAGATCGTCTACACCAGCCCCCAGATCGAGCGGCTCCTCGGATACACGCCGGAAGAGTGGGGGACGGCCGACCTGTGGGCCTCTCGGCTTCATCCAGACGACCGCACGCGGGTGATGTCCGACACGCTCCGATCCCAGACGACCGGGCAATCGTTCAGCGTCGAGGCCCGGTACCTGGCAAGGGACGGCCGGATCGTCTGGATCCTGGACGAGGCCGTGCTCCTGGAGCGCGACGAGGAGGGGCGGCCCAAGACCTTCCATGGGGTCCTGGTCGACATCACGGCTCGGAAGGAGGCGGAGGCGAGCGTCCGGGCGGCCGAGTCCAAGGCCACGATGGCGGAGGCCAGGTACCGGACCCTCGTGGAACAGATCCCAGCGATGACCTTCATCGAGACGCCTTCTCCGGGCGAGCCACGTTCGATCCACCTCTCATTCGCCAGTCCCCAGACCGAGCCGATCCTCGGATACACGCCGCAGGAGCTGATCGACGACCCTGGGCACTTCGCCCGCATGCTGCACCCCGACGACCGGGATCGGGTGTTGGCGGTGAACGAGCACTCCGAACGGACGGGCGAGCCGTTCGATCAGGAATACCGGGTCGTCGCCAAGGACGGTCGCGTTGTGTGGATACACTGCCAGGCGGTGCTCGTCACCGACGAGTCCGGAGCCCCCAGGTTCTGGCACACCGTCGCCCTGGACATCACGGCGCGCAAGGAGGCCGAGGAGAGCCTCCGGGAACTGGAGGGCCGGTATCAGGACGTGCTCGGCCGTCTCGGGCCCGCGCCCGATCGGGCCTAGCCGGCCTTCGGATCCTTCGGCCCCAGCACGCGGAGGGACTCGGGCAGGTACTGGAACAGGGCCTTGGGCAGCTCCACCGAGCCGTCCTGGCGCTGGCCGTTCTCCAGGATGGCGATGAGGGTCCGCCCGATGGCCGTGGCCGTCCCGTTCAGGGTGTGGAGGACCTCGATCGCGCCATCTCCCCGGCGAACACGCGTCTGGAGCCTCCGGGCCTGGTAGTCGGTGCAGTTCGAGCAGGACGTGAGTTCCCTGTACCGGGCCTGGCCAGGGAGCCACACCTCGATGTCATACTTCTTGGCCGCCGCTCCTCCCAGATCGCCCGCGGCGACATTCACCACCCGATAGGGAAGATCGAGGTTGCCCACGATCTCCTCCTCGATGCCGACGAGGAACTCGTGCTCGTCCCTCGAGTCCTCGGGCCGGGTGAAGCTGAACATCTCGACCTTGTCGAACTGGTGGACCCGGAACATCCCCCCGAGGTCCTTGCCGTAGGAGCCGGCCTCACGCCGGAAGCACGTCGAGTACCCGGCCATCCGGACCGGCAGTGACGACTCGTCGAGGATCTCGCCCATGTGGAAGGCGGCGAGCGAGACCTCGGACGTGCCGACGAGGTACAGGTCGTCCTCGCGCGTGACGTAGATGTTCACGGCGTCGGTGGGGAGGAACCCCGTGCCGAACATCGCCTCCTCCCTGACCAGCACCGGCGGGATCACCGGCGTGAATCCCTTCGCCGTGAGGATGTCGAGCCCGTGGCGAACCAGGGCGAACTGGACGTGCACGATGTCACCGAGCAGGTAGACGAACCTCGAGCCGCTGGTTCGAGCGGCTCGTTCGATGTCCAGCACCCCGAGGATCTCGCCGAGGGCGACGTGGTCCCGCGCCTCGAACCCGAACTCAGGCGGCTCGCCGCGCCGCCGGACCTCCACGGCGTCGTCCTCGGTGAACCCGTCCGGCGCGGATTCGTCGGGGAGGTTGGGGACCCGGGCCAGCGCGTCGGCCAGACGCCTCTCGGCCTCCTCGAGCTCGGGCTCGAGCTGTTCGATTTCCGCCGAAACCTTGGAGACCTCCTCGATCAGCCTCGTGCGCTCGTCCTCCTGGGCCTTCCCGATGGCCTTGGACGCCCGGTTCTGTTCCGCCCGGAGCTGCTCGACACGGGCGGTCAGCTCGCGGCGCCGTTCGTCCAGCTCCAGCAGCTCGTCGACCGCCTCCGCCATTCCCCGGCGCGCCAGGGCCTTTCGAGCGTGCTCGGGGTTCTCGCGGATGGCCTTGACGTCGAGCACGCCGACTAGACCTTGGCCTCCTGTGCCGGCTGCGGGGCCTTGGGGGGGCGAGCCGGTTCGGCCTGAGGCTTGGACGCGGCCTGCTGGTCCATGATGCTCTGCCCCTGGAAGATGCCGCCCTCCTCGATGACCAACGTCTTCGACGTGATGGTCCCCTCCACGCGGCCGCCCCGGTTGAGCTCGGCCCGTCCCCTCACCTGGAGGCTCCCCTTGAACCGTCCGGCCACCGACACGTTCTGCGCCTTGATGTCCGCGTCCACCTGGCTCTGCGGCGCCAGCATCACGTCGCCCTCGGCGCTGATCTGCCCTTTCACCTGCCCGTCCACCCGGAGGGACCCCGCGGAGACGACGGTGCCCTCGAGCTTGGCCCCGGCGCCGATGATCGTCACCTCTCCACCCTGTTCCGCCATCCGTCGTACCCCCTTGCGCGTCTCACGGACCTGAACGTCCTCGTGTCGAGCCTCGATATCCTCCCGCTCCGGCTCAGCACGTCGTGACTCCGCATGCCGGCCCTCGTAGTGCTTCCCGTCTTCCCGGCGAGCTTCCTCCCGCCGGAGTTCCTCACGGTCCTCCCGCCTCCAGATCATCTGGCCTTCACCGCCTCCCGGGGTCCCGCCAACGCCTGCCTGATCGCTTCCTCTTCCTCGACGGAGAGGTTGTAGCCGCTCTTCCTCGCCGTCACCGGCTTGGCATACACCCGCGTGTCCAGCCGCCCGTTGATCGACGTGACCACCACGCCATTCCCCTTGTCGTCGAGCAGCGCACAGGAGAACGAGAGGCGGCCGCCGACATCTTCGAACGCGTCGTACCGAACGAGCCCGACGTTTTGCACCGCCCCCTCGATGGACTCCTTCCGGCGACCGTCCAACCGCTGGAGCGCTCGAACGGCGCGTTCCAGCCTCTGGATGGCCCGCCCCTGCCCTTCGAGGATGCCCCGGAGCGCGTCGTCGAGATGGATCGGTCCCCGCGTCTCGCGGGTCCGCCTCCCCGACCCGGTCGCCGTGACCAGCAGCGCCAGTCCGGACAGCCCCAGGCTGATCAGGACCAGCAGGCTGAGGGTCTTGGCCGAGAAGGTCACGCGGTTGGGGCCTCGATTCTCAAATAGGGCCGTCTACCTGGGCTTCTGCGAGAGTCGGAGTATACAATCAACGCCCTCGTGGATGAACGCCACCTTTCCGACCTGCTCGACCGAGTGGCCTCGGGCGCGCTTTCAGTGGACCGGGCCCTTGAGGACCTTCGGGACCTTCCGCACGAGCATCTGTCCGACGCCACCATCGATCACCATCGCGAGCTGCGAACCGGCCAGGCCGAGGCCGTGTACGCGCCGGGCAAGACGCCCGAGCAGGTGCGCGACGCGGCGGCTGCGCTCGTGGCACGGGCGTCGGGCGCGGTGTTCGTCACGAAGGCCGCTCCCGACCAGTTCCATGCGCTCCTGGAGGCCATCCCCGACGCGACCTACCACCCTCGGTCCCGCCTTGTGGTGGCCAAGCGCGCGGAAGCGGCGCTCAGTCTCGGGACGGCGTGCGTCGTGTCCGCCGGGACCGCCGACCTCCCGGTGGCGGACGAGGCCGCCGAGGCCGCGGATGCCCTGGGACTCGATGTGCCGCGGATCACCGACGTCGGCGTGGCCGGGATCCGCCGCGTGCTCGAGCGCCGGGAGGAGATGGAAGCCGCCGATGTTGCCATCGTGGTCGCCGGGATGGACGGCGCGCTCCCCTCGGTGGCGGCCGGTCTGATCTCGCGCCCGGTCGTGGCCGTCCCGACCAGCGTCGGGTACGGCGCCTCCTTCGACGGGCTGGCCGCGCTGCTGGCCATGCTGAACGCGTGCGCTCCCGGAGTGTCGGTGGTCAACATCGACAACGGATTCGGTGCCGCTCTCGTCGCGCACCGCATCGTGCGGAACCGGGGCTGAGCCGGTGCGGCTGGCCTACTTCGACTGCATCGCCGGGATCTCCGGCGACATGGCCCTCGGTGCCCTGATCGACGCGGGAGCGAACTTCGACCTGGTCCGCGAGGAGCTGGCCAAGCTGCCGCTCGAGCCGTTCGACATCGAGGTGCAGGACGTCGAGATGAACGGGCTCCACGCGAAGCGGGTGGAGGTGAGGGCCACCGCCGCGGGAATCATTCGCACCTACGCCAGCATCCGCGCGCTCCTCGACTCGGCAGCCTTCCCTCCGGATGCGCTCGACCTGGCACAGCGGATCTTCCGGCGGCTGGCCGAGGCCGAGGCCCGAGTGCACCGAAAGGAGATCGACCTGGTCACCTTCCACGAGGTGGGTGCGGTCGACTCGATCGTCGACATCGCGGGCACCGCGCTCGCCCTCACCATGCTCGGGGTGGAGCGAGCCTTCTCCTCCGCGGTCCCCACCGGCCTCGGCATGACCAGGACCGACCACGGCGCGATGCCGATCCCGGCGCCGGCCGTGGTCGAATTGCTGCGCGGCGCGCCCCTGTACTCGAAGGGGGTGCCCGTTGAGCTGGTGACGCCGACCGGTGCCGCGATCCTCGCGGCGACGGTCGAGGGCTACGGCGAGCTTCCCCTGATGTCGGTGCAGTCCGTTGGGTACGGGGCCGGCAGCCATCGCCTCGACTTCCCCAACGTCCTTCGGATCCTGGTGGGCGAGGAGGCCGAGTCGCGAGCGACCGCCCCGCCGGCGCCTCGCGACTCGACGGAGGTCCTGCTCGAGACCAACGTGGACGATCTCAATCCGGAGGTGTTCGAGTACGTGATCGAGGAGCTGTTGGCCGCGGGGGCCCAGGACGCCTGGCTGGCCCCGGTTGTCATGAAGAAGGGCCGGCCGGCGGTCACGGTCTCGGTGCTGTGTTCCCCGGAGAGGGTGGACGCGATGCGGGCCATCCTGTTTCGGGAGACGGGAACGCTCGGCGTCCGGTCCACCGAGGTGGCCAAGCGGGCCCTGGACCGAGAGGTGCTGAAGGTCGAGACGGCACACGGCACCGTGGCCGTGAAGGTCGGGCTGTTCGAGGGTCGTGCCGTGACGGTGTCCCCCGAATACGAGGATTGCGCCAGGGTGGCCAGGGAAGCCGGCGTTCCCGCGCGCCACGTGTACGAGGAGGCTGCGCGACTGGCCCGGGATCAGCTCGGGGGTAGTGGGGCCTGACGTGCCTGGGGGCCCCGCGAAAGCCGCACCAGGGTGAGACTCGCGCTGTTCGCGCTGGGGGGCGCCGTCCTCGTCGCGCTCCTGACGGGCGGTCGCCCGAGCCGCATCGGCGAGGTCCGCTTCCGATGGCCGCTTGCGGGGATCGGGGGAGTGGTCCTTCAGCTCATCCCGGCCGCGGGCATGCTCGGGGTCGCCTTGCTCATCTCGTCGTTCGTGTTGCTGGGTCTGGCGGCGGCAGCGAACGTCCGCCTCCCGGGGTTCCCCTTGATCCTGGCCGGGCTGGCGCTCAACTTCCTCGTGATCGCGGTGAACGGCGGGATGCCCGTGACGGCCCATGCGCTGGTCGCCTCAGGACAGCAGGCGACGATGAAGGATCTCGTGGAGAACGGCGGATCGAAGCATCATCTAGCGACCGACGCCGATGATCTCGTGGTATTGGCCGATTCCATCCCCCTGGGAGCGCCGGTCCACCAGGCCGTGAGTGTCGGTGACCTCATGGCGTACGCCGGCGCCGCCTGGTTCATCGTTCGGGGAATGCATCGCCGAGGTGGGGTACGCTCACCCGGAGACCCGCAGATCGTGGAGACATCACCCTGATGGAGCACGCAGCGCCCCCCGACGCGGCGGCCGACATCCTGGTGGTCGGCGAGGAACCCCGGGCCAACAGGGTCTGGACCGCGATCCTCACGCTCGTCGTGGTCATCCCCATGCTGGCCTACCTCATCTGGGCCCTCCCGCGGTACGCCGACGAGCTCTCCTTCAGCCTCCTGTTCTTCATCTTCGCGGTGGCCGTCGTCGACCTCATCCCTGTCCCTGCGTGGGGTGGCCTACAGCTCTCGCTCAGCTTCCCCATCCTGCTCGGCGTGGCGATGATCTATCCCGCACCGATCGCCGCGTTCGTGGCGGTGGTCGGTTCCTTCGACCCTCGCGAGTTCCGGAGGGAGATCCCCTTCATGCGCGCGGTGTGGAACCGATGCCAGCTCGGTCTGTCGTTCCTCGCCGGCAGCGCCGTGTTCCATCGCATCGCGAGCCTGGAATCGGCATGGACCCGGGTGGTCCCCGCGATCATGCTGGCCAGCGTGGTGGCCTACACGGTGAACACCGTCTTCGTGGCGTTGTACACGTCGATCTCCCGTCGCATCTCGGTCGGAAGCGTCCTGGCCAAGATGCACGGCACGGCCCCCTACGAGTTCCTGCTTTCGTATCTGGGGCTCGGGCTGTTCGGCGCCGTCATCGCCAGGTTCTACGTCTCGGAGGGCCTGTGGTCGGTGGCCGTGCTCCTGGCGCCGCTCATCTTCGCTCGCCAGATGTACTTCCGGAGCCGCCTGTTGGCCGACCGACTGTCTGAACAGAACCGCATCCTGGCCGACCAGGCCCGCAAGCTCGAGGAGCTGCTGGAGAAGGAGCATCACCGAGTGGACGAGCTCCGAGAGCTGAACCGGATGAAGGGTGAGTTCGTAGCGGTGGTCTCGCACGAGCTTCGGACCCCGGTCACCGCACTGATCGGCTACGCCAAGACCCTACGCGAGCCGGAGTTCGCGGAGGACCCCGTGATGCGCCAGGAGTTCCTGGAACGGATGGAGCGCCAGGGCGACCGGCTCCTGCGGTTGGTGGAAAACCTGCTCACCGCCTCCCGGATCGAGAGCAAGCAGCTTCCGCTCTCTGTCGGTCGGGTGCTGTTCGAGGACCTCGTCGGGGAGGTGGTCGAGGGGCTCGCGGTGGAGAGCGAGCGGATCAAGGTGGACGTCCCCGCCAACCTCCCGGTGCTCCATACCGACCGTCAGCTCCTCGGGCGCGTGGTGTCGAACCTGCTCGACAACGCGCTCAAGTACTCGCCGGAGGAAACGCCGTGCGACCTCGGCGCCCGGGCCGAGAGTGATCGCCTGATGTTCTGGGTCCAGGATCACGGGATCGGTATCTCCGCGGGACAGCTCTCCCGGATCTTCGAGCGCTTCTACCAGGTGGATTCCTCGAGCACCCGGACCTTCCGAGGCGCCGGACTCGGCCTGTCCCTCGTGAAGGATCTCCTGGAACACCTGGGCGGCACGATCGAGGTTCAGAGCTCGCCGGGGAAGGGGAGCAGGTTCACCGTCAGGCTGCCGTTCCGGGCGCCCGATCCCCCGCTCATCTCCACCGATATCCTTGAAGCCGAAGACCTCATGGCCTCGAGCTGAGCCGGCTTTCCTGCGGACCTCACCCAGGAAGCATCCCGAGCGTGTAGGAACAGCTCCGGCAGAACACGAAGGCCGCCTTGCGCCCTCCGCTATCCTCCTCGTCGGGGACGGTGATCGTCCGATACCTGGCATACACCGCCAGATCCGCGTTGCAACGGGGACACCGCGGCCCGGCGAGGCCCCCCTCCGCCTCCACCTCTTCCTGAAGTCCTGCCGAGGGCCCCTGCCCCTTCTCCCCCAGCAGCTGAATGACCGCCTGGCGGACCCGGTTGAGGTCCGCCCCCAGCTTCTGCAGGACCTGCGCCGCCACGCCCTCCCCCTCGCGCACCAGTCCGAGCAGGATGTGCTCCGTGCCGATGTAGTTGTGGCCGAGCTGGAGCGCCTCTCGCAGCGCGAGCTCCAAAACCTTCTTGGCCCGTGGGGTGAAGGGAATGTGGCCGGTTGGGACGGCCTGGCCCTGGCCGATAATTAGCTCGACCTGACGCCGGACGACCTCCGTCCCGATGCCCATGCTCGTCAGCGCCAGGGCCGCGACGCCCGCGCCCTCGCGGACCAGGCCGAGGAGGATGTGCTCGGTGCCGATGTAGTTGTGATTGAGCAACCTCGCCTCCTCTTGGGCGAGGACGACGACCCGCCGGGCCCTGTCCGTGAACCGCTCGAACATGCGGCGAGCATAGGCCCCCGGCTAGAAGCTGAACAGCGGACCGGTGATGGCGAACCGAAGGCCGTCGCCGACCGATACGAAGAGCCCGAACAGCGCGATCGCTGCGCCGAGGAATGCCAGGTTCCGGAAGAACAGGATCTGCGCCGTCTGCTTCTGCATCGGGTCCCCGATCTCCCAGAAGCGGTGGAACCACCATGCGGCCGGAGTCACGAACGCCGCCACCATGAGCGCCCCGACGTCCGGCCAGATCCCCAGGGCGATCGACAGCGACGCGGCCGTCAGCCAGATCCCCGTGGGCCACCCGGCGATGGCCGGGATGGGGAAGTTCATGGACCTGGCGTACCCCTCCGCCATCTTGGTCTGACGGATGTGGAACCCGACTCCCGCCACCGGTCCGAACTCGACCGCGAACAGGATCCTCCCGATCAGCACGATGATCCCCGCACCTGTGCTCATGGTGTCCTCCCTTCGCAGGATGACCCGGACAACCGTCCCACGACCTCAGACCTTCCCGCCGGTGGTCGAATGAAAGTGGGCGAGGGGGGACTCGAACCCCCACAGCCTTGCGGCCACAGGAACCTGAATCCTGCGCGTCTGCCAAATTCCGCCACTCGCCCGTCCCAGGCAAAAGGATGCTAGCAAGCGGGTGGCGACGCGCACGGATGTCCAGGTTTGGGCGGGACCACGCGGATATAATCGGGCCGATCGCATCTACCTGCGGAAACACAACCATACCGTGCCGATCCTCCGAGACTTCGAGCGGCGTCTGGGGAGCATGGTCGAGGGGTTCTTCGCGACCGCGTTCCGAAGCGGGCTGCAGCCCGTGGAGCTCGCCAAGCGCATCCTCCGCGAGATGGACGCCGGCAAGACCGTGGGGGTCAAGGAAGTGTGGGCCCCGAACCATTTCGTGTTCACGCTCTCGTCGGAGGACGCCGAACGGTTCCAGCAAGCCGAGGGCGCGTTGGTGGGCGAGCTCAAGCAGGTCGTCCGGGAGGCGGCGGCCGAGCGCGGGTGGGGGCTGGTCGGGCCTCCCGAGATCGAGTTCCGGACCGACGACTCCCTCGGCAGGGGACAGTTCGGCTGCGAAGCGACACTCGTGGAGGGGGAGCCCGAGCCCGCCCCGGCTCCGTCGGCAACAGGCGGGGAGGCGGCGATCGTCCTCCTCGAGGACGGCCGCGAGGCCAAGACGTACCACCTCCACAAGCAGAGCGTGGCCATCGGGCGGTTGCCCGAGTGCGACATCGTGATCTCCGATCCCGGCGCGTCGAGACGGCACGCCACCATCACACGCGAGGACGGCGGTGAGTACGTGCTCACGGACCTGGGGTCGACGAACGGAACGATCGTGAATGACGAGCCCGTTGGGGAGCACGTGCTGTCCAATGGCGACCGGATCACGATCGGGAACACCGTGCTCGAGTTCAGGAGGGAGTGAGTGTCGCCGTTCGTCCTCTCCGTGCTGAAGTACTCGCTCCTGGTTCTCCTGTACTTCTTCATCTACCGGGCCGTGAAGACCGTCGCGGTGGACGTGGCTGGCCGGAGGGGTTCTCGGTCCGCCCCGGCCCGGACCCCCAAGCCCAAGCCGGCACAGCGCGGCAAGCCACCGTCGTCCGTGGTCGTGCACGCACCGGACGGCAAGAAGCTCGGCTCGTTCCGGCTTGCGGATGCGGTGAGCATCGGAAGGAGCGAGCGGAGCACGATCAAGCTCGACGACTCATACGTCTCGCAGAGCCACGCGCGCCTGTACGCGCGAGACGGCGCGTGGTTCGTCGAGGACCTCGGCTCCACGAACGGGACGTTCGTGAACGATCGGCGGGTGGCCACGCCCGTACAGGTCGGGGCAGGTGACGTCGTCCGCGTGGGCAAGACGGTGCTGGAGCTCCGGCGATGAAAGTCACCGCGGCCGCCGCGACGGACGTCGGCCTGGTCCGCGAGGGGAACGAGGACTCCTACCTGACCGAGGAGCCGCTCTTCGCCGTGGCGGACGGCATGGGCGGGCACCGGGGAGGCGAGGTCGCTTCTCAGCTCGCGGTGGAGACGTTGGAGAAGCTGTTCAAGCAGGGCGCCGGCGACCTCCCCGACCAGGTGCAGGAAGCGAACCGGGTGGTCTTCGAGCGATCGGTGCTCGACCGGAAGGTCGCCGGCATGGGCACCACACTCACGGCGGCGCTGGTGGAAGGCGACCGGGTCAGGCTCGCTCACGTCGGCGACTCCCGTGCCTATCTGCTGCGGAACGGGAAGGTTCGACTGCTGACCGAGGACCACACCCTGGTTCATCGGATGGTCACCGAGGGAGAGATCTCCCAGGAGGAGGCCGAGACCCACCCGCAACGAAGCGTCCTCACCCGTGCGGTCGGAGTGGATACGGTCGTGGATGTCGATGACGACACGGTCCAGATCCTTCCGGGCGACCGGCTCCTCCTGTGCACCGACGGCCTGACCTCCATGGTCTCCGAGGAGGCGGTCGAGGAGGTGTTGCGAGACGTTCCCGACCCGCAGGAGGCGGCGCAGCGGCTGGTCCGGATGGCCAACGAGGCGGGCGGCATGGACAACACCACCGTCGTCGTCCTCGACTTCTCCGACGACGGCGCGGCGGCGCGGCCGAACTGGGAGGCAACATCCTTGGGGGCGGAGATCGCGCCGGCTCCCACGAGGAGGCCGGCGCGCTCGCGCCGCCGCCTCCCCAGGCGAAAGCTGCTGGTGTGGGCCGGCATCATCGTGGCCCTCGCGGTCGTGGCGCTCGTGGGCCTCCGCCTGTACCTCGACACCCAGTGGTACGTCGGTGTCTCGGACGGGCACGTGGCCATCTTCCGGGGGATCCCCACTGAGGTGGCGGGATTCGAGCTCCACCACGTGGTGGTGGAGACCACGATCTCCGCGGAGAAGGCCGAGTCCCTCGCCGTCTATCGGGATCTCGGCGACGGCATCACCGCGGAGGACCGGGAACGGGCGGGCGCCATCGTCGAGCAGATCCGCCAGGACGTGGAACGGATGCAGCAGATCCCGAAGCCGACCCAACCCGGCTCGACGAATGCCTCGGGCCCGTGAGTAGGGAAGCCCTCGCAGTCGCCCGGGCCCGCCAGGGCACGGCGCTCGCCCTCACGATCCTGGCCCTCATCTTGTCGGTGGGGGCCTATGCCCTGGCCGGGATGGGAAGGCGCGGCCACGTCCCGGTCAACCTCGCGCTGTATGGGTCGATCTTCGCAGTCGGATATGTCGCGGCGCATCTGGTGATCCGCCGGTTCGCCCCACTGGCCGATCCCGCGCTGTTCCCCACGGCCGCGGTCCTCGTGGGTGTGGGCTTCGCCATGATCTTCCGGCTCTCCGGTGGCCTGGCGGCGGAGCAGGCCACCTGGATCGCCATCGGCATCGCCGTCTTCTGCGCCACCCTGACGTTCGTCCGGGACCATCGGCAGCTGGATGCCTACACGTACACCATCGGCCTGCTCGGCCTGGGCCTGCTCCTCCTGCCGATCGTCCCGGGGGTCGGACGGACCATCAACGGCGCCAGGCTATGGGTCGAGATCGGCCCCCTCAGCTTTCAGCCGTCGGAGATCGCCAAGGTGCTGGTGGTGGTGTTCCTGGCCTCGTACCTCTCCGCCAAGCGCGAGCTCCTGTCCATCGCCACGACCGGCCTGGGGCCGCTCCGGTTGCCGCCTGCCAAGCACCTGGGACCGGTCCTGGTGGCGTGGGGCATGTCGCTCGTCGTCCTCTTCGTGGAGAAGGACCTCGGCGCCTCTCTGCTGTACTTCGCCATCTTCGTGGTGATGCTGTGGGTGGCCACCGGCCGCTCCGCCTACCTCGTGATCGGGGGGATCCTGTTCGCCGTGGGCGCGGCGGCCGGCTACCTGGCATTCGCGCACGTCCAGACCCGGGTGGACATCTGGCTCCACGCGCTCGATCCCCAGAAGGTCTTCGAGTTCGGGTACGGGCAATTGGCTCAGGCCCAGTTCGGGATGGCGACCGGCGGGTTGGTGGGAGCGGGCCTGGGGCGGGGATCCCCGACGCTTATCCCCTATGCCTCCACCGACTTCATCTTCGCGGCCATCGGCGAGGAGCTCGGATTGTTCGGAACGGCCGCGGTGCTCCTGTTGTACGTCGTGCTCGTGGGCAAGGGCCTGAAGGCCGCGCTCCAGTGCCCCGACGGCTTCGGCAAGCTACTGGCCACCGGGCTGTCGGCGAGCATCGGGCTCCAGGCATTCGTCATCGTCGCCGGCGTAACCCGCGTGATCCCCCTCACAGGAGTGACACTGCCGTTCGTCTCCTACGGCGGGAGCAGCCTGGTCTCCAACTTCGTCCTGCTCGCGCTGTTGATCAGAGTGTCGTCCGGATCGGCGCCCAGCGGGGAGGCTCGGTAGATGGACCGGCTGATCAGGCGCTTGGGTGGCGCGATGCTCGCGCTGTTCGTGGTGCTCCTGGCGCAGGTGACCTACATCCAGGTGGTCGCCTCGGAGCGGCTGGCCGATAACCCGGCCAACGCCACCCGCCAGCTGATCGCCGAATACCGGGTGGACAGGGGAAGCATCGTGGCCGCCGACGGGAGGACCGTGTTGGCGCTCAGCCGGAAGAGCCCGGGAGAGCTGAAGTATCAGCGGCACTATCCGCAGGGCGCCCTGTATGCCGACCTCACCGGGTACTACTCGATCATCTTCGGGCGGAGCGAGCTGGAGCAGAGCTACAACACCTATCTGTCCGGCGATGCGCCGGAGCTGATCCCGCAGACGCTAATCGACCAGGTCCTGGGGAGGCCCAAGCGGGGCGCCACGGTGGTGACAACGATCGATCCGGCGATCCAACGGGCGGCCGCTCGGGCTCTGGGGAACCTTCCCGGGGGCGTCGTGGCGATCGACCCTCACACCGGCGACGTGAAGGCGATCGTGGCCAACCCCTCCTACGATCCGAACGACCTCGCCTCCCAGGACCCCAAGCAGGTCCGTGCGGCATGGGACCGCCTCAACTCCGACCCGGACAAGCCGCTCCTGTCCCGGGCCATCGACGAGCTGTATCCGCCGGGCTCGACGTTCAAGCTGGTGACCGCGGCGGCCGCGTTGGAGAACGGATTCGGGCCGGACAGCACCTGGCCCAACCCGCCGGTCCTGGACCTCCCGCAGACCACCGCCACCCTGGAGAACTTCGGCGGCGAGCACTGCCTAGGAGGGGCGTCACAACTCACCTTGGCCCAAGCCCTGACCGTCTCGTGCAACGTGGTGTTCGGTCAGGTCGGCCTGAAGGTCGGCGCGGCCAAGCTTGCCGCACAGGCCCACGCCTTCGGGTTCGCACCGGACGCCTCGAGCGGGGATGTCCCGTTCGACATCCCGTTCCAGGAAGGCGTGTTCCCCGACGCGTCGTACTTCTCCGACCGGCTGCCCGCCGTCGCGCTCTCGGCCATCGGACAGGACAACGTGGCGGCCAATCCCATGCAGATGGCCCTGGTTGCTTCGGCGATCGCCAACGGTGGGTCGGAGATGCGGCCACGCCTGGTGTCGGAGATCCGGGACCCGAGCGGGCAGGTGGTCAAGACCTTCGCTCCCGAGGTATTCGGGCAGCCCATTTCGTCACAGACGGCCATCCAGCTAACGCAGATGATGGTGAGCGTGGTTCAGAGCGGGACGGGCACTGCCGCGCAGATCCCCGGGATCGAGGTAGCGGGGAAGACGGGCACCGCCCAGCACGGCGAGGGCCTGCCGCCCCACGCCTGGTTCGTATCCTTCGCTCCCGCCCAGAACCCCAAGATCGCGGTCGCCGTCATCGTCCTCGACGGCGGTAGCCTTGGCAGCGACGCGACGGGCGGCGTGGTGGCCGCTCCCATCGCCAAGGCCGTCATGGAGGCTGCATTGCATGAGTGACCGGACGAACGACCACGTGACCGCGCAGATGCTCCTCGGTGGCCGGTACCTCGTCGAGTCCGAGCTCGGCCGGGGCGGCATGGCCACCGTGTTCAAGGGCACCGACACGGTCCTCGGCCGTCCGGTGGCCGTGAAGGTCCTCTCACCCCAGTACGCCGGCGACGCGAACTTCGTGGCGCGGTTTCGCCGCGAGGCCCAGTCCGCGGCGCGTCTGAACCACACCAACCTGGTCTCCGTGTACGACACCGGCACCGACGACGGCGTCCACTTCATCGTCATGGAGTACGTCGATGCGAAAACGCTCGCCGACTACCTGGCCGGGGGCGGCCGCATCATGCCGGAGCGGGCCATCGAGATCGCCCAGGCCGTGTGTGACGCCCTGTCGATGGCGCACGCGCACGGGATCATCCACCGCGACATCAAACCGGCGAACATCATGATCACGCCGAAGGGCGACGTGAAGGTCACCGATTTCGGCATCGCCCGGGTGATCAGTGGAGCCGACACGTTGGCCCAGACGGCCGCGGTGCTCGGGACCGCCTCGTACCTCTCGCCGGAACAGGCCCAGAGCCAGTCGGTGGATCAGCGGAGTGACATCTATTCGCTGGGGGTCGTGCTGTACGAGATGGTGACGGGGCGGCCACCCTTCTCCGGGGACTCGCCGGTTATGGTGGCGTCGAAGCACGTGCTGGAACAGCCGACGCCGCCCTCGAAGCTGAACTCCGACGTCTCGCCGGCGCTCGAGGCCGTGATCATGAAGGCCATGTCCAAGAACCCCGACAACCGGTACCAGGACGCAGACGAGATGCGAGCCGATCTGGAACGAGCCCGCCTGGGCCAGGCGGTCCAGGCCACGCCGCTCTTGCCGGAGAGCGCTCGGACCCAACGGATCGCCGCCACCGGCCCCCCCACCGCTGTGCTGCCGCCCGTCGAGCCAGGGGATGGGGAACGCCGCAGGTGGTGGATCCCGGCGCTCATCGTCTTGCTGATCCTGGCCATACTGGGCGGGGGGCTGTACCTCCTGGCGTCGAGCCTGCTGAGTACGAACACCACCCCGGTCAAGGTCCCGGACGTTGTCGGGTTCACCCAAGATGCGGCGACACGAACGCTCAAGGACGCGGGCTTCGATGTAACGCCAGAGTTCCAGGTGACGGCCAATCAGGCCGATGTCGGGGACGTCATCAAGCAGAGCCCGGACCAGGGGACGCTCTTGGACAAAGGCGAAACCGTCACGATCACGGTGGGCAAGGCGCCTGCGCAGGTCGAGGTGCCGGACCTCAGCGGCATGACCCAGGACGAGGCTCTTGCGAAGCTCGAGACGGCGCACCTGAAGCTCGGGACGGTTACGACCCAGCCCAGCGACCAGCCGGAAGGGACGGTCGTGTCGCAGAACCCCATCCCCGGCGTCAAGATCGACAAGAACTCAGCCGTTGATGTGGTTCTGTCCGCGGGCCCCACGAACGTGACGGTTCCCGACGTCGTCTGCGAATCCCTGGGGAAGGCGGAGTCCGAGCTCAACAAGGCGGGCTTCCAGGTGGTCACCTCCGAGACCGAGACCCAGTTCAACTTCGAATGTCCCAAGAACGGCCGGGTGGCTGCGCAGGACCCACCCGCGAACAGCTCAGCCCCGTCGGGTTCCACCATCACCCTCATCCCGTCGACGGACGTGTCGCCAACCAGTCCCAGTCCCAGTCCAACGTCCACGTCCAGCCCGTAGGCGCCGTCATGTGGTTCTCCACCGAGGAGTTCACGCCGGACGAGCGTGAGAGGCTGGCGCCCTACTTCACCAACATGGACGGCCCGGTCTTCGCCCTGGTCAACCTGCCCGAGGTGGTGAAGGGGGCCCTCTTCGCCCGGTACTCGCGAACGCCGAAGTCCCTCAGGCGGCTGTTCCTCGACGAGTTCGCCGAAGAGGTCGGTGGGGCCGCCACGACCGGGACCGTTGGCACAGAGCGCGCCGAGAAACTGTACGACCGGGTGTTCTTCGAATACGGGGACGACTCGGTGGCCCAGCTCGGCGGCGTGCATCTCGCGTGCGAGCAGGCCTCGCAGCTGCTGTGCAAGTCCCTCGAGTGGGGGCGACTGGCCGCGTACCTGGAGCAGTCGACCCGATACATGCGCTATGACGACCGGCCGGGTGGCCGGTGGCGGGTCACCGTGCCGCCCGAGATCGAGGGTTCCGCGCTTGCCGGACCTTTCACCGCGTTCGTCGACATGTCGTTCCAGACGTACGGGAAGCTGTTCGACCCGATGGCGGAGTTCTTCAGGCGCCTCTACCCGAAGGACCCGAACGACTCCGACTTCGTGTACCGCTCCACGATCACGGCGAAGACGTGCGACACGCTCCGCAACCTGCTGCCTGCAGCCACGCGGTCGAACGTCGGCATCTACGGGACGGGCCAGGCCTACGAGCAGCTGCTGCTCCGCCTGCGCGCGCACCCGCTGCCGGAGATGCACGAGTACGCGGACCTCATGCTGATCGAGCTGCGTAAGGTCATCCCGGCCTTTCTCAAGCGGGTGGACCTTCCGGATCGGGGCGTGGCCTGGTCCGAGTACCTCGCGGAGACGGGCGACCGCACGCGCGACCTGGCGTCGAAGCTGCTGGCCGGGGTGGAGCCGGAAACCCGAGACGAGGTCACGCTGGTCGACTGGGACCCCGAGGGCGAGGTGAAGGTGGTCGCCGCAGCCCTGTACGCGGCGAGCGACCTGCCGGACGACCAGTTGCTGGAGATCGCTCGCGCGATGTCGCCCGCCGAGCGCGAGGCCGCGTTCACCGCCTACGTCGGCGAACGCGGCAACCGCCGACACAAACCCGGACGGGCGTTCGAGCGGACGCAGTACCGCTTCGACGTCCTGTGTGACTACGGCGCGTTCCGAGATCTCCAACGCCATCGGCTGCTCACGCTGGAATGGCAGCGTCTGACCACGGCTCACGCGTATGAGATCCCACCGGAGATCGAGGAGGCCGGGTTCTCCGACGATTGGCGCTCGGTCATGGACCGGTCGGACGAGATCAGCGAGGCGCTAGTCGCGGAGGGGCTCGACGATGCCGCTCAGTACGCGGTGGCCATGGCCTACCGGATCCGGTTCGTGATGCAGATGAACGCCCGTGAGGCCATGCACGTGATCGAGCTCCGGTCCACGCCGCAGGGTCACCCGGTGTACCGGCGAGTGGCGCAGCAGATGCATCGGCTGATCGACGAGCAGGCCGGCCATCACGCGATCGCGGCCGCCATGGGATACGCGGATCACTCGACCGTCGAGCTCGAGCGCCTGGAGGCCGAGCGCCGCACCGAGTCCAAGCGCGCGTTGAGCGACGGTCGCGGCTGACCCGTCCATCGGGTACCCTGGCGGCCCCATGGACCGTCAAGCGACGTTCCTGCTGGCCTTAGGCCTGTTGATCGCCGCCGCGGCGTTCGTTTCCGCGAGCGGCTGGATCCTGTTCATCTGGGACCGGCGGGCAGAGCCTTCCCGCGGGACGACCGCCGGAACCGACGTCGCGGTCACCCCCTCGGCCACCCACGCGCACCACGAGGTCCACGAGGAGCGCTAGGTGCTCGAGCTCCTCGACCTCCGGGACCGGAGGGAGCGGCTCGAGCCCCGAGGCCTCGAGATCGATCCCTCTGTAGCCGACGCGGTACGTGGCATCATCGAACGCGTCCGCGCCGAGGGCGACGAGGGCTTGTTCGATCTCACGCTGAAGTTCGACGGCGCGGACCTGCGACAGACCGGCCTCACCGTCTCCCCCCAGGAGTTTCAGCGAGCGGAGGAGACCGTCCCGTCGGAGCTGAAGGCCGCCCTCGACGCCCTGGTCGACCGGCTCACCGACCTCCACCGCCGGCAGCTCCCGATGGAGTGGTGGGACGAGCGCGAGGGCGTTCGGTTCGGCGAGATCGTGCGTCCCCTCGCCAGGGCCGGCTGCTACGTGCCGGGTGGACGGGCCGAGTATCCGTCCTCGGTGGCTATGACCGTCGTCCCGGCGGTCGTCGCGGGTGTCGAAGGGGTGGTGGTGTGCACGCCACCCTCGCCGGACGGCTCGATCCACCCCGCGGTGCTGTATGCGGCGGCCCGGGCCGGCGCGACCGCGGTGGCGAAGGTCGGCGGCGCCCAGGCCATAGCGGCCCTCGTGTTCGGCACCGCGTCGATCCAGGCCGTCGACCGGATCGTCGGGCCGGGCAACGTGTACGTGACCGAGGCCAAGCGGCAGGTTGCCGGGTTCGTCGGCATCGACGGCCTGGCCGGTCCCACGGAGCTCGCCGTCGTGGCCGATGCCTCGGCCGACCCCGCCTGGGTCGCCGCCGACCTGGTGGCCCAGGCGGAGCACGATCCCGATGCCCTCTCTGTCCTGGTCGCCTTCGACGCGGAGGTCGTGGATCAGGTGAAGGAGGCGCTCGTGGCCGAGGTGGCCAGGGCCGGCCGGAGCGACGTGGTGAAGGCTGCACTCGCGCACGCGCGCACGGTACTGGTCGCAGACGACGACCAGGCCGTCGAGGTCGTCGACGGCCTGGCTCCCGAGCACCTCCATGTCGTGTTGGCCGACGCCACGCCGTTCGCCCAGCGGATCAGGAACGCCGGCGCCATCTTCGTCGGGGGGTTCACCCCGGTGCCGTTCGGCGACTACGGCGTGGCGTCGAACCATGTACTTCCGACGGCGGGCACCGCGCGGTTCGCCTCGGGGCTCCGAGCCTCCGACTTCGTGAAGGTCTCGTCGGTGGTGGAGGTCTCCGATGGAGCCGCCGCGCGCCTGGCGCCCGAGGTGGCGAGGATCGCGCTCGCCGAAGGACTTCCGGGCCACGCGCGGGCGGTGGAGATCCGCGCCGAGGGGCGACGGCCCACGTGACGCCGGCGGTTCCCCGTCGCGGTCTTCGAGACCTGGAGCCGTACCAGGCGCCCCAGCTCGAGGCGGCGGCGCGCCTCAACACGAACGAGTGCCCGTATCCGTTGCCCGAGAGCTTCCAAGACGAGCTGGCCGAGGCCGTGCGCCGGCTCGAGCTCCACCGGTATCCGGACCGGGAGGCGCAGGAGGTCCGCGAGGCGCTGGCCAAACATGCCGGCCATCCCGTCGAGGGAACGTGGGCGGCGAACGGATCGAACGAGGTGATCGAGCAGCTCTTGCTGGCCTACGGCGGGCCCGGCCGGCGGGTCGTGGTGTTCCAGCCAACGTACGTCCTCCACGAGCGGCTGGCCTGGGTAACCCACGGCGACCTGTTCCCCTTGTCTCTTGACGAACCGTGGGCCATCTCCACGCGTGACGTCGATCGAGCCCTCGCCGCACAGCCTTCGGTCGTCTTCGTTTGCTCGCCGAACAACCCGACCGGGAACGCACAGCCGGTCGGGGTCGTCGAGAGGCTCGCAGCCGGGGGGGACTCGCTCGTCGTGGTCGACGAGGCCTACGTCGAGTTCGGCGGGCGCTCGGCGGCGGGACTCGTGGCCCGCCACCCGAACGTGGCCGTCGTACGCACGTTCTCCAAGGCCTTCGCCCTGGCCGGGGCTCGGATCGGCTACTGCCTGGCGTTCCCTGAGGTGGTCGACGACCTTCGGAGGGTGCGGCTCCCCTACCACCTGTCGGCGCTGACCCAGGCGGCAGGGCTGATCGCCCTGCGCCACAAGGAGGATGCCTTGGCCATCCTGGAAGCAGTTCGACAGGAGCGCGACCGCATCCTGGCCAAGCTTCCCGCGCTCGAGGTTCGAGCCTTCCCGTCCGATGCCAACTTCGTGCTGTTTCGGCCGCGGAGACCGGCCCAGGAGGTGTGGCGGGGGTTGCTCGACCGAGGGGTTCTGGTCCGCGACGTAACGTCAGTGGTTCCTGGGTGCCTTCGG
>DASPWN010000129.1:0-17495 GCA_035637835.1 Actinomycetota bacterium
CATGGCCCGAGTATCATGCCGCACCGATGCACCCGCTCGAGCGTCTGGTGAACCTCGTCGCGCTCCTGCTGGAGTCGCGACGTCCCCTCACCTTCGAGCAGATCCGGGCGAAGATGCCCGAAGGCTACGGGCAGGACGACCTCCAGTCGGCCAAGCGGATGTTCGAACGCGACAAGGACGTCCTTCGCGACGTCGGGGTCCCCATCGAGGTCATCGCGACCGACGCATGGGAGGTCGAGCAGGGCTACGCCATCCTGAAGCACCGGTACTACCTGCCGGAGATCGACTTCACCCCGGAGGAGATCTCCGCCCTGTTCGTGGCGGCGCATGCCGGCGGACCCGATGATGCCGCCGAGCAGGCCGTGCGCAAGCTGCTGTACGGCACCGACGGCGGGCTGGTGGCAGGCGCGCCCTCTGTGCCGCTCGCTGCCGAGGCTGGAGTCGTTGACGCTCGCCTGACCGCCGCGGCCGAGGCCATCGCGGAGCGACGGAGCGTTCGGTTCGCCTACCGGACTTCGCGGGGCGTCGAATCGGAACGCCACGTCGACCCCTGGGGATTGGTGTTCCGGGCTGGGCACTGGTACCTCGTGGGCCTGGACCGGGAACGACAGGAGATCCGGGCATTCCGCCTTTCGAGGGCGGGCGGGGAGCTCCGGCTCGACGGGGAAGCCGACCCGCCACCGGAGGGCTTCCGGGCCGCGGAGCACGTCGTGGGCGGGCCGTTCGGTCCGGGGGAGCCCGAGGAGCGGGCCACGGTGGCGTTCTCGCCCGATGTGGCATGGTGGGCGACCCGGGGAGTCCAGGGTGCGGTGATCGAGGACACCCGGAAGGACGGCTGGGTGCAGGTCAGCCTCCCTGCGGCCCCGGGCGACGCGCTGGCGTCGTGGATCCTGTCGTTCGGCCCGGACGCCGTAGCCGTGGCCCCCGAGTCCTTGCGGGCCGAGATCGTCCACCGGCTGGAGGCAGCGCTTCGATGACCGGTCGACCTCGCCCCGCGGCCACGTCACGGGCGTCCGACCGGTTGCGGCGGCTGCTCGTGCTCGTGCCGTACCTGGTCAAGCATCCGGGGACGGAGCTGGCGGAGATCACGCGACTGTTCGGCGTTCGCGAGGACGAGCTGACCTCGGACCTGAACCTGCTGTTCGTCTCGGGACTGCCCCCCTACGGGCCCGGCGACCTGATCGGCGTGGCCATCGAGGACGAGCGAGTGTGGATCGACATGGCCGACTACTTCTCCCGCCCGCTCCGCCTGACCCGGGCCGAGGCGCTCGCGCTGTACCTTCGGGGGACCGCACTGGCCGTGACGCCCGGCCTCCGCGAGGCCACGGCCCTGGCCTCGGCCTTGCGAAAGCTCGAGGAGCGCCTCGGTCCCGAGACCCTCGGTGAGCTAGCGGAGCGAGTGGAGGCGGCCGAGGGGGGGAAGCCCGCCGAGACCCTGGACGCCCTTCGGAAGGCCGTCGCCGGCAACGAGCGGGTGAGGATCGAGTATTACGCGGCCTCCTCCGCCGAGACCACGGCTCGGGAAGTCGACCCCGAGGAGGTGTTCTTCGCCATCGGGAACTGGTACGTGGCGGCTTTCGACCATCGCTCGGGGGAGGAGCGGCTCTTCCGGGCGGACCGGATCCGCTCCGTGGAGCCGACCGGCGAGCCCTTCGAACCCCGAGGCCTGGTCGGCGCGGGGCGAGCCCTGTACACGCCCACGGAACGCGACGTGCCGGTTCGGCTGCTGCTGCACCCGGCAGCCCGGTGGGTGGGCGAGTACTACGAGGTCGACGCCGAGACCGAGAGGCCTACTGGCGACCTCGAGGTGCAGCTCCCCGCGAGCCGCCTGGAATGGGTGGCCCGGCTGGTCCTACGCCTTGGGGGCGAGGCCGAAGTGTTGAGCCCACCCGAGCTGAATGGCCGGGTACGGGAGCTGGCCGGCCGGACGAAAGAATTGTACGAATAGGGTAGTCCCTTCCGGCCTCCGGACGCTAAACCGCTTGGATGGCCGGACCGATACTGGTCCTGACATGACCACCATCCGGACCACCTGCCCCCGCTGCGGCGAAGTGGACATGGGCCCCGAGGCCATCCTCCTCTCGGTCCTACATGGCGGGCGGGAGGGCACCTACCGGTTCACCTGCCCCACCTGCCTCGACGGCGTGGAGAAGCGAGCGGACCGCAAGATCGTGGCCCTCCTGGTCTCGGCAGGCGTGGACGTCTCGGGCCGGGGCGAGGTCGAGGAGCGCACCATGCCGATGTTCCAAGAGGAGGCCGAGGAGCGGGTCGACCCCCGAGGCCAGCTCCCCGAGGGCCCGGCGTTCACCATCGACGACCTCATCGACTTCCACTTCACCCTGCAGGACGACCGGCGCATCCAGGAGTTCCTGGCCGGTCAGCGCTGAGCCCACGGCTCGGCTAGCATCGTCCGCGTGACCACCCCCGCCGCCGTCTGGATCATCGTCGGCGTCGTGAGCACCCTGGCCATCGCCGTCGTGCTCGTGGGGCTGGTTCGCCACGTGTTCCTGCTCGGCCGGACCCTCCGCAGGTTCCAGGAGGAGGTGCAGCCCATCGCCGCGGACATCGCTGCGGAGGGGGACCGGGCGTCGGCGAGGGCCGCGCATCTTCCGACCGGGAAGCCGCGGTAGGCGCCGGGCCCATCTCGAACCTCGCGCAGTAGAATCGCCTCGGGCGCCTGCCCACCCGACGAGATGTTCAACATCGGCCCTCTCGAGCTCATGGTCATCCTGGTCATCGCGCTGCTCGTCGTTGGCCCTCGCCGGCTGCCGGAGGTCGGGCGGTCCATCGGCCGGGGGATCCGTGAGTTCCGAAAGGCGCAGGAGGAGGTCCAGAAGACCATCCAGTCCGCGCTCAACGAGGAGCCGGCCCCCACGGCTCGGTCCGTGCCCCACCCCGACGCAGCGCCGCGGCCCGAAGGTGAGACGGTGACCGATGGCACCCATGGCACCGATGGCACCGATGGCACCGAAGGGACGGAGGTCGTCCGCCACGTCGGCAAGGGGCTGGCCGAGCTCCGCAAAGCCAAGGACGAGATCCAGCGCAGCTTGCGCGTGGACCTGGACGACGAGGGCGACGGCGGCCGGTCCACGGCGGGGTAGGCCGAACCTCGTCGATCGCCGATGAAGCTGATCCCCGAGCGGCTCCGACGTCCCCCCCGCGATCCCGAGGGGACGATGACACTCGTCGAGCACCTCGAGGAGCTGCGGAGCCGACTGTTCATCGCCCTGGGGGCCATCGGTCTGGGCTCGGTCATCGGGTGGTTCCTGTACGGGCCGGTCCTTCAGCTGCTCCAGAACCCCTACTGCGACACGATCGAGAACCTGCCTTCGGGGAACCGTCCCCCAACCGGATGCAAGTTCGTGTTCACCGGGGTCCTCGAACCGGTGATCATCAAGCTCAAGGTGGTCGTGTTCCTGGGTCTGTTCATCGCGCTGCCTATCGTCCTGTGGCAACTGTGGGCCTTTGTCGTGCCCGGCCTCACCCGTCGTGAGCGCCGGCTGGCCGTGCCCTTCGTGGCCTCGTCGGTGGCCCTGTTCGCCCTGGGCGCCGTGATCGCCTACTTCACCCTGCCGAAGGGACTCGGCTTCCTCCTGGGGTTCGCCGGCTCGGGGTTCGTCCCGCTGCTCACCGGCGACCGGTTCCTCGGTTTCGTGATGCTGCTCGCACTGTCCTTCGGGATCTCCTTCGAGTTCCCGGTGGTCCTGATCTTCCTCTCGATCGTCGGCGTGATCTCCAGCCAGCAGCTTCGCCAGTGGCGTCGTGGGGCCATCCTGTTCATCGCGATCTTCGCTGCAGTGATCACGCCGAGCTCGGACCCCTACACGATGACCGCGATGATGGTTCCCATGGTCCTGTTCTACGAGGGCGCTATCATCGTGGCCCGCCTGATGAACCGTTAGGAAGACCATGGCTATCAAGGGCAAGAGCAAGCCGCGGAGCCGAAGGGTCGTGACCCCCGGGCCCCGGCCCTCGTACTCGCCGGTGAAGAAGCCCCTGCTCGCTCGGCGGGGATTCCGCATCGGCGTACTGGTGGTCGTGGTGGCCGCCTCGGTCGGGGGCATCTTGTACGGGCTGGCCCGGGAGCGGACCCAGGCCCGCGAGCAGGCCCTGGCGGAACGGGAGCGCACCGCCGCCGTCACGTTCCGCGGAAGGGTCCAGGGAGCGATCGCCTCGGCCGGGCAGCCGGCGCCGCCCGACGGCTTCACCGCCTTCCCATCCCTCACCTCCGACGTCGACGGCCTGCAGAAGGGCACGGTCAAGCCCAGGACGGTGGAGACCGACGCGAGGGCCGCCCGGACGGCGGCCAAGGGCGCGTGGCAGGCCGTGGACAGGATCGACGTCCTGTCGATCACGGAGAACAAGGGCTTCGACGCCGCGTTCGTGAACTACTTCTTCAACGCCAAGGAGAAGATGCAGGACGCGCTCAAGCTGTACCAGCACGCGGCGCTCCTGGTGGAGCGGGCCGCGGCCGCCACCGGGGACGAGCGCACCGAGCTGCTGGTCAGTGCTGGGGGGATCCTCGAGGTCGCGGCCGAGCTCATGAACGGCGGCTTCAGCGACTTCATCCAGGTCCAGCAGGAGGCCGGCATCTTCCAGCCGTCGCTGCCGTCGGTCCCCGCCGGCTCGTGACCGACGGCCTGGTACTCCTTCACGCCTTCCCCCTCGACGCGAGGATATGGGAGGCCCAGCTCTCGGCTTTCTCCGGCGTCCTGCCGGTGATCGCGCCGCACCTTCCCGGCTTCGGGGGCACCGAGCCCGCAGGCGAGGTGATGACGATGGGCGCGGCCGCCGACCGCGTCCTGGCCGAGCTTGACCGTGCCGGCGTGGACCGGGCCGTGGTCTGCGGCCTGTCGATGGGCGGCTATATCGCGTTCGAGTTGTGGCGGCGGGCGCGACACCGGGTCGCCGGACTCGTCCTGGCCAACACGCGAGCGGAGCCAGATAGCGAAGAGGGAGCGGCGAACCGCCGGGCCCTCGCGGAGCGACTGCGGCGCGAGGGGAACGGCTTCCTGGTGGAGACACCACCACCGCTCTTGTCACACGGAGCTCCCGAGGAGCTGTGGGCGTATGTCCGCGGGCTGATCGCCGATCAGCCCGCGGAGGCAATCGCCGCCGCGTCGCTCGGCATGGCCGAGCGACCGGACTCTCGGCCCGAACTCCCGGGGATCGACGTCCCCGCCCTCGTGATCACCTCGACGGACGACACGCTGATCCCGTCGGCGGTGTCCGCGCCCATGGCCGACGCCATCCCGGGAGCAACTCTGCTCGTGATCGAGCGTGGAGGCCACCTGTCCAACTTGGAGCAACCCGATACGTTCTCCGGCGCGCTCGAGGAGCACGTGGAGCGGGCAGGCCTTCGAGGGTAAGGCCAGCCACACCCGTAGACTTGGCGGTGTGATCGATCCCAAACGGTTTGCCGCCCGATACCCGTTCGAGCTGGATGATTTCCAGGTCGAGGCCATCGAGGCGCTGGACTTCGGCGAATCCGTACTCGTAGCAGCCCCGACCGGTTCGGGGAAGACCGTGGTCGCCGAGTTCGCCGTCGAGCGGGCCCTGGACCTGGGGAGCAAGGCCTTCTACACGACGCCGCTCAAAGCCCTGTCGAACCAGAAGTTCGGTGACCTGGTGGCCCGGTATGGCGCTGCCAAGGTGGGGCTGCTCACCGGGGACAACTCGATCAACTCCGAGGCCCCGGTCGTCGTCATGACCACCGAAGTGCTCCGCAACATGCTCTACGAGAAGAGCCCGACGCTCCTCGGCCTGTCCTCCGTGGTCCTGGACGAGGTCCACTACCTCCAGGACCCGTACCGCGGCGCCGTGTGGGAGGAGGTCCTCATCCACCTTCCGTTGTCGGTCCCCGTCGTGTGCCTGTCGGCGACGATCTCCAACGCCGAGGAGTTCGGCGAATGGATCGGTACCCTTCGAGGCCCGACCAGGGTGGTCATCGAGGAACGTCGACCGGTGCCGCTCGAGCACCACTACCTGATCGGCCACGAGCTGCACCCCTTGCACGTGCAGCAGGACGGTGAGCTGATCCCCAACCCGTACATCGTCTCCCTGGACCAGGAGGAGGTTCGGTACCGGACGTATTACCGGCGATCCTCCGGAGCGGCGCAGCACCAACGCATCCCCCGCCCGCGTGAGGGCCACCGGCGGGTGTACGTGCCGCGCCGAGAGGAGGTCGTGGAGGTCCTTGCCCAGAACGAGATGCTCCCGGCCATCTACTTCGTCTTCAGCCGGGCGGGCTGCGACCGGAGCGTGGAGTGGCTGATGGACGCGGGGATCCGACTGACCACTCGAGAGGAGGCCGATCGGATCCGGGAGTTCGCCGACATGCGCGTGGCCTGGATGGCCGAGGAGGACCTGGAAACGCTGGGGTTCTACGAGTTCCGCGAGGCCTTGTCGGCCGGGATCGCGGCCCACCACGCAGGGATGCTACCGGTGTTCAAGGAGACCGTGGAGGAGCTGTTCAAGGCGGGACAGGTGAAGGTGGTCTTCGCCACGGAGACCCTGTCGCTCGGGATCAACATGCCGGCCAAGACCGTGGTCATCGAGGACCTGTGGAAGTTCTCGGGGGAACGGCACGAGCTCCTCACGCCGGGGGAGTACACGCAGCTCACGGGGCGGGCCGGTCGGAGGGGGATCGACGAGATCGGGCATGCTGTGGTGGTGTTCCAGCGCCAGGTGCCCTTCGAGCGGGTGGCCTCGCTCGCGAGCACACGGACGTACGAGCTGTCGTCGTCGTTCCGGCCCTCCTACAACATGGCCGTGAACCTGGTCCGCAACTACACCAGGGACCAGGCGCATCACCTGCTGAACTCCTCCTTCGCCCAGTTCCTGGCTGACCGGGGGGTGGTCGCCCTGGAGCGCGAGATCGAGCGCGACACCGCACACCTAGCCGGCTATCGCGAGCAGATGCACTGCCATCTTGGCGACTTCGCTGAGTACTGGCGGCTCCGGGAGAAGGCCGAGCAGATCCGCGAGGAGGCCCGCAAGGGCCGAGAGCAAGTTCGCACCGATGCGGTCCGTCACGCCCTTGCGGCGCTCCGACCGGGCGATGTGATCTTCGTCCCCCGCGCCAGGCGCCGGGGTCTCGCCGTCGTGCTGTCCTCACGCGAGGGCCGGCCGACCGTCCTGGCCCAGGACCGGAAGTTCTTCCGGCTGTCCGTCCGCGACTTCGAGGAGCCGCCGATCGTCCTGACGAAGATCCCGCTGCCGCGCTCGGGGAGCGCCCGGAGCGCCCGGTTCCGCCGCGATCTGGCGGCGCGCCTCGTGGCCCTTGACGTGCGGCCGCCGAAGCAGGCCAGGGACCGCATGGACGCACGGGCCCAGCGGGAGGCGGCCCGGCTGGAGGAGCTGGCGGCCCGGCACCCCTGCCACGCCTGCTCCGACCGACCGACGCACGAGCGATGGGCCGTTCGGGCCAGCCAGCTCGAGCAGCGGCTCCGGGGGGTCGAACGCCGCATCAAGACGCGGACCGAGACGCTCGCGCGCCAGTTCGAGCGGGTGCTCGGGGTCCTGGAAGAGCTGGGTTACGTGAGGGAGTTCGCCATCCTCCCCAAGGGCGACGTCCTCTCCCGCATCTACGGCGAGGGCGACATCCTGGTGGCCGAAGCGCTGGGCGACGGGCTGGTGACCGGCCTGTCACCGGCGGAGACGGCAGCACTGGTGTCCGCGGTGGTGTACGAGTCGCGGGAGCGCGTGCCACGGCAGGCGGACATGCCGACCGCCGAGACGGCCACGCGCTACGGCCGGCTCGAACGACTGTGGCACCGGGTCCGGCGGTCGGAGGACTCGCACCACGTCGAGCTGTGCCGGGAGCTCGAGGCGGGCTTCGCCACCCCCGTGTTCCAGTGGGCGGAGGGCAAGCCCCTCCAGGACGTGCTGGGCGAGATAGGCATGGCCCCCGGCGACTTCGTCCGCAACTGCAAGCAGCTGCTGGACCTCCTCCGCCAGATCGAGGAGGTGGCCTCCGGCCAGACCGCCGAGCTCGCCCACCAGGCCATCGAATCGGTGAATCGCGGGGTCGTCTCGTACACCGGCGTCTGAGGCGCACAGATAGTCATCGAGACGGGCCGGTCAGCCCCATGGGTAGGATGCACCCGCCATGGGGAGCCCCTTCGGAGAGCTCACGGTCATCGTCAACCCCCACGCCGGCCGGCGGCGTGTGGGGCAGGAGATCCCCGAGCTGGAGCGCACGCTCCAGGCCCGGGGCCTCGCGTACCAGCTCCTCCGCACGGAGGGGCCGGGAGATGCCACCCGGTTCGCCCGTGAGGCGCTGTTAGGCGGTGGCCGATTCGTCGTCGCGGTGGGTGGCGACGGAACCGTGCACGAGGTCGTGAATGGGATGTTCGGCGAGGGCGGGACCACCATCGTGCCGCAGCCGGTGCTCGGCGTCGTTGCCGCGGGCTCGGGATGCGACTTCGTGCGGACGTTCGGCCTCCCGGGCGATGTCACCCGGTCATGCCAACACCTGTTGGGGGAGAATACCTACCCCCTCGATGTGGGCAAGATCACATACGCGGGCTCGAACGGGGAGCGGCAGGTTCGGTACTTCCCCAACGTGGCCGAGGCCGGACTGGGGGCGGCGGTGGCGGCCCGGGCCGACCGGCTTCCCGTCTCGCTCGGCCAGGCGAAGTACTTCTTCGGGTTCTGGCTGACGCTTCCCCGGTTCAAGCTGGCGAAGCTGAAGGTCCGAGCCGACCGCAAGGACTACGAGGGGCCCGGCCTCATGGTGATCGTGGGCAACTGCCAGTACTACGGGGGAGGGATGAAGATCTCACCTCGCTCGTACCCGGGCGACGGGGTCCTCGACGTGTTGATCTTCAAGGGACCGAAGTCGGACTCGTTCACGCTGCTGCCGAAGGTCTACCGGGGCGAGCATCTCCCACACCCTCGGGTCGCGGAGTTCCGGGTGAAGGAGGCCCTTGAAGTCGACGCGGACCGACCCCTTCCCATCGAGGCCGACGGGGAGGTACTGGGGTTCACCCCGGCGACGTTCGAGGTCGTCCCCCAGGCAATCCTGATGAAGCTATGACCGGCGGTATGGGCGCGAGTCGCTACGCGGGGCGCCTGGACCGGGCGGCGCGGGTGGCCGGGGACGCCGGCCTGGGCGCGCTGCTGGTCACACCGGGGCCGGACCTGCTCTACCTGACGGGCCACGGGCCACCGCCCCTCGAGCGGCTCACGCTGCTCGTGATCGCGGCGGGGCGCGGCCCGGTCCTGCTCGTGCCGCTCCTGGAGCGGCCGGCGGCGCTTGCGTCGCCGGCCGCCGACCGGATCGAGGTCCTCGGGTGGGCCGACGGCGAGGATCCGTACGCGGTTGCAGCCGGACTCCTCCCGCCCGGCCTGCTCGGCGTCACGGACCAGACGTGGGCATCGCACGTCCTTGGGCTCCAGGAGGCGGCGGCGGATCGCACGCTCGTCGCCGCCAGCAGGACCATGCCGCCGCTCCGTGCGGTCAAGGACGAGGAGGAGCTGGCGGTGCTGGCGAGGGCGGCGTCTGCTGCCGATGCCGCCTTCGCCGACATCGTCCTCGTGCCGTTCGCCGGCCGCCGCGAGGCCGATGTGGCCGCGGACCTCGCCGACGCCCTTCGACGCCACGGCCACCGGACCGCGGACTTCACCATCGTGGGTTCGGGTCCGAACGGCGCCTCACCTCATCACGAGGCAGGGGAGCGGGTCATCGCGAATGGCGATGCGGTGGTACTGGATTTCGGTGGTCACCTCGACGGCTACTACTCGGACATCACGCGGACCGTGTTCGTCGGCGAGCCGCCGAAGGAGTTCGATGGGGTCCACGACGTCGTCCGGCGGGCCCAGCAGGCGGCGTTCGAGGCCGTGCGCCCGGGTGTCCCGGCCGAGGAGGTCGACCGTGCCGCCCGCGACGTGATCGACGAGGCCGGCTACGGCGAGTGGTTCATCCACCGCACCGGCCACGGGATCGGCCTGGAGCTCCACGAGCCCCCGTTCATCGTCACCGGCAACGCGACGAAGCTCAGGGCAGGCATGACCTTCTCGATCGAGCCGGGCATCTACCTCACGGGCCGGTTCGGCGTGCGGATCGAGGACATCGTGGCGGTCGGCGACGACGGGGCGGTCCGACTGAACCAGGCGCCGCGCGACCCTCAGGCGGTGCGGTAACCGGCGAGGCTAGATCCGGGGACGGACCCTCGTCCCTTCCGGGGTGTCCATGACCTCCAGGCCCAGTTCCTGGAGACGGTCGCGAACCCGATCGGCCGTGGCGAAGTCCTTGTCGGCCCTCGCGGCGTCCCGCTCGCCGACGAGCGCCGCGACCTCGTCGCTCGGCTGCCACCCCGCGCGGGCGCCCCGCTCGACGTCAAGGCCCAGGACCTGGTCCCAGGACGAGACCACCGAGTACTTCTCCGGGTCGGGAACGGCCCGTGACGACGCCAGCTCGTTCAGGATCACCAGGGCCCGGGGCATGTCCAGGTCATCGGCCACCGCTTCGCGGAACCGCTCGTCGAACGCCGTGGCCTCCGGGCCCAGCCCCTCGGCGGGACGGCCCCAGTCGGCCATCCGCTGTCGCAGGCGCCTGACCGCCGTGTCTGCGGCCCGGAGCGCGTCCTCGGAGAAGTCCATCTCCTTGCGGTACCGGGTCTCGAACGTCAGATAGCGGAAGGAGAGGGGGTCGATCCCCAGCGCCGCGAGGTCCCCGATCCGGATGATGTTGCCCGAGGACTTGGCCATCTTCTGTTCCTTCAGCCGGAGGAACCCTCCGTGGACCCACGTCGAGATCACCTCGTGCCGCACGGCGCCCTCCGACTGGGCGACCTCGTCCTCGTGGTGTGGGAAGATCAGATCGACGCCACCGGTGTGGATGTCGAACCGCTGGCCCAGGTACTTCATGGACATGGCCGAGCACTCGATGTGCCATCCGGGGAACCCCTCCCCCCACGGGCTGTCCCACTTCATCAGGCGGTTGGGCCCGGCCTTCTTCCACAGGGCGAAGTCCTCCGAGTGGCGCTTGTTCGGGTCGACCTCCAGATCCTGGCGATGGCCCGCCCGGAGCTTGTCGAGCGTGTTCCCGGAGAGCTTGCCGTATTCGGGGAACGAGCGGACATCGTAGTAGACCGTCCCGTCGACCTCGTAGGCGTGGCCGTTCTGAAGGAGACGCTCCGTGAGCTCGATCATCTCGGGGATGTGCTCGGTCGCGGTGGGGTAGAGGTGGATCCCCTTGATGCCGATGGCCTCGGTGTCGTCCAGGAACGCTTGGGTGTACTTCTGGGCGATCTCCTTGGGGGACAGGCCCTCGTCGGCGACGGCCAGGTCCATCTTGTCGCGACCCGCATCGGAGGCCTCGTCGGTCATGTGCCCCACGTCGGTGATGTTCATGACCTGCATGACCTCGTAGCCCTCGAACTCCAGGGCCCGGCGGAGCAGGTCAGACAGCAGGAAGGTCCGAAGGTTTCCGATGTGGACGTACCGATAGACGGTCGGGCCGCAGGAATACATGCCGATCTTGCGGTCGTCGACGGGGACGACCTCCTCGACGCGGCGGGTCAGCGTGTTGTACAGGCGCACGGCAGCCCAGCATAACCGTGGCACCCGGCGAGATGTTCCGCTACGGCAGGTCGGGTCGGGGCGGCGCCTGGCCGGTGGGTCCGTTGCCCGAGGGCCCCGGCCCGTGTCCGTCGCCGTCCTCGGCGCCCGATCCCATGCTCACCGGCTGCCCGCCCTGCTGTCCGTTCCCGGTCAGGACCCCGACGGGGATCTCGATGGGCTCACGCTCGCCGAGCTCGGCCATGAGGGCCTCGATCTCGTCGCCGATGAGCTCCTCCCGCTCCATGAGCGCGTCGCGAACGCCCTCGACCGCGTGCCGCTTCTGGAGGAGCAGTTTCTTGACCCGATCTCTGCAATCGTCGAGCAGCGCGTCCATTTCCTTCTTGCGATCGGGATCGGTCAGGATGGCGCGGATCGGATCACCGTCCATCATCGTCGGGGGGATCGCGGCTGCCGAGATGAGGCTCTTGCCCATGCCGAACACCCCCACGTAGGTGGCCACGGACCTCGTCGCGTTCACCAGGTCCGAGCTTGGTCCGGTCGTGGTCTGTCCGAACCAGATCTCCTCAGCCACCAGCCCGGCTAGGGAGACCTGGATGTCGGCGAGGATCTGGCGCTGGGTTCTGCTGTACAGCTCCTCGATATCCTGCCCGTGAACCAGGCCCAGGGCGTGCTCGCGTTTCTGGATCGTAATGACCTGGATCTGGAACTCACCCTTCTCCAACGTGTACGAGGCGACCGCGTGTCCCGCCTCGTGGATGGCGGTCATCTCCTTCTCCCGAGGGGTCAGCTTCACGGGTTGCTTCAGGCCGATCTCCTCGACGAGCTTGGCCTGCCACAGGTCGTCCCACCGCAGCGCATCCCGTCCGTCCTGGAGCGCAAAGATCAACGCCTCGTTCACGATATTCTGGATCATGGCCGGCGAGTAGCCCTTCGTCATCCGCCCCAGCTTCTTGACGTCGGTGGGCTCGTGGCGCACCTTCGCCAGGTAGTACCGGGCGATGTCTTCGCGACCGTCGCCGTCGGGAAGGCCGACGTGGATCTTCCGATCGAACCGCCCCGGCCGAAGAAGCGCCGGGTCGAGCGACAGGGCGCGGTTCGTGGCTCCGATGACGAGGATGTTGTAGAAGGGCACCTTCGACCGGCCCAGCCCGAGTATCCGGCGAACGTGCCGCCACAGGCCCCTCGGCGCCACGAAGCCGTCCATGTTGACCAACAGCTCGTTCACGATGCCCATGCCCCCACCGCCCATGCCCATGCCGGCGATTACCTTGTGGGGCCCGGACGCCCTGTCGTACTCCACGGACTGCTGTGAGATGCCTCCCCGGGTCCCGCCGAGAGCATCGAGCTCGTCGACGAAGATCACGCAGCCCCCGTACTTAT
Source organism: Actinomycetota bacterium (assembly GCA_035637835.1). Classification (GTDB taxonomy): domain Bacteria; phylum Actinomycetota; class UBA4738; order UBA4738; family HRBIN12; genus AC-69. Next base: position 12,910 of record DASPWN010000129.1, read on the forward strand.
CTGACATCGCCCGGGCTCGCGAGAACATCCTGCGAACCTTCATGTTCCCGATGCCGAAGAACATCGCTTGAAACCGGCTCCCGTCGGCCACCAGGATGGGCACATTCGAGGCACCGGCGATGGCCTTGGCCATCAGGGTCTTGCCCGTACCCGGCGGACCCTCGAACAAGATGCCGTGGGGCGGGTAGCCGCCCATCTGCTTGAAGTTCTTGAACCCCTGGAAGAGGCGCAGGACCTCCTTCGAGGACTCGACGGCCGCCGGCTGCCCGCGGACATCGTCGAAGGACTTGTCGTATTCACCGGGGTAGATCGTGTAGTAGGTCCCCCGCATCAGGAACCAGAACATCGCCGCGAACTGCACGACCAGGAACATCGAGATGAAGAGCAGGGAGACGACGAAGGTGCGGTACGTGGATAGGGTCGCCCCGGGATGCAGGAGCGCGTCGCTCGGGTGGACCCCTAAGAACAGGTATCCCACCACGATGTAAAGGACCAGGAAGATGGCGGCCCGCTTGGCCCATCGCCAGTAGCGCCGGTACTGCTCCATGGGTTCGACCCTCCGAGGGTGAGGCCGGGCTCGGCCCGGGCACGTGTGCACAGGATACGCCCTGGAGCAGCGGATTTGGAGGGACGGGTCGCCCGGGGCCTATGGGCTCAGGGGCCGATCCTCGAAGGGCGTCGAGAGCACGACGGTGGTCCGGGTCTGGACCTGGCCCTTCTCCCGGAGGCGGCGGATGAGCTCCTCGAGGTGCCCCGTCGTCCGAACCCTCACCTTCAAGACGTAGTTGGACTCGCCCGCCACGCTGAAGCAATCCTCCACCTCGGGGAAGTCCTCCACTCGCTCGGGGAGGTCGTCCGGCTGCGTGGGGTCGAGGGGAGTCACCGCGACCAGCGCGGTCACGAACAGGCCCAGGGCCTCGGGATCGATCACCGCGCGATAGCTCCGGATGACGCCCGTCTCCTCCAGCTTGCGCACCCGTTCGTGGACCGAGGAGGGGGACAACCCCACCCGCCGGCCGACGTCCGCATAGGTCGCCCTCGCGTCCTCCTGGAGCGCCGCGATGATCTCGAGGTCCCGATCGTCGACCACGTTCCGCATCATACGAACCGGCCACCCGGGTGAGAGGAATACCCCCGGCCGGCCCATTGCGGCCGGGGTCCCTCCCTGGGTACAAACCGTGGCACACCGACGCGGCCGCACCTCTCCCGTGGCCCAGGGGAGGGGAGAGGTGTCGCCGATCGGAACGCTCGCTCCGCGGGCGCGGCTCGTCCGGTCGCCGAAGCGGGACGGTGGCGTTCGGTGGCTCTCGCTCCTCGACCATCGCACCGAGGCGCGGTACGCGGCGGTCGTCGCCTCGGTCGCGCCGGCCATCGAAGCCTCGCTCGGCGCCGAGGTGGTGGCCAATCGCTCGACTCTTGGCACGTCGTCGATCGGCCTGTCTCTCCGGCCGTGGCGACCGGCACGGGACGCCCTCCTGGAGAGGGGACAACATCTGGCCCTCGCCGCCGGTGCATTCGTCGCCGCCGACGTCCGCCGGTGCTACCCATCGATCGGCCCCGACCTGGTCGGGCGAACCCTTCGTCGATTGGGATGCGCGAGAAACGATGTCCAGGGCGTGACCACCATGCTCGAAGCGCTCGATGCGGCGGGCGTCACGGGGCTTCCGATCGGGCCGAACCCGTCAGCGGTCCTGGCCAACGCCGTGCTGGCCGGGGCCGACGAGATCCTTCGGGCAGCCGGCGTTCGGCACCTTCGGTGGGTGGACGACATCTGGATATTCGCCACCGGCCGGCCCGAGGCCGTGGCGGCGCTTGGGTCCCTCGCACGATGGCTCGAGGGGCAGGGGCTGTCGCTGGCACCGGAGAAGACCCGAATGCTCGACCGGCCCCACCAGATCGTCGCGGTGGTTACCGGTGGAAGCGTCTCGCTGGCGACCTCGCGCTATCATCGGCGCTCCGATGCGCACGCTCTACCGGGCGTCCGTGGTCCACACCCTGTCGCACCCGCCGAAGGGGGAGTGGGTCCTGATCGACGGACGCCACGTGCAGCGAGTCGGGTCGGGTGAGCCGCCGCAGGCCGATCGGGTGGTCGAGCTCCCCGGGACCACCATCATCCCCGGCTTCGTGGACGCCCACGTCCACCTGACCGGCACCGGGGTTCACCATCAGGCCCCCGAGGTGGCGGCTGCCCGGTCCACGCAGGAGCTGATCGAGACCCTCCGCACGGTGGTCAAGGACAAGGACGGTCCCATCCTGGTTCACGGATACGACGAGTCGAAGTGGGACAAGCCGGAGCTGCCCACCATCGACGAGCTCGACGGCGTGACCGAGCAACCGCTCGCCGTGGTTCGGGTGGACGGCCACCTGACGCTCGCCAACACCAGGGGCTTGGATCTGTCCGGCGCGCTGGATGCAAGCGAGGGCGTCGAGCGGGACGCCGCACATCGGCCGACCGGGAAGGTGACCAAGGTCGCCAACACCGTCCTCCGGCATTGGTTCCAGCAGCACCTTGCCGACCACGATGTTGAGGAACTCCAGCTCGATGCGGCGAGCCTCGCGGTTGCGCACGGTGTGACGTGCATCCACGAGATGTCCATCCCCAAGGAGCGCGGCATGCGCGACTTGGAGATCCTGCTTCGACACCGGGCTCGCCTGCCGCTCGACGTGGTGCCGTACGTCGCGACCACCGACGTGGGCCGGGTCCTGGACCTCGGCCTGCGCCGGATCGGAGGCGACCTCCCCGTCGACGGGTCGATCGGGGCCCGGACGGCCTGGCTGTTCGAGCCCTTCGCCGACCACGAGGGGGGCAGCGCCGGCTACTTCGGCGACGACGAGCTGGCCGAGTTCTTCCACGGTGCGCACCTGGCCGGGCTTCAGGTAGGAGTCCATGCCATCGGCGACGCGGCCATCGAGCAGGTCGCACGGACCTGGGAGCGCGTCTACCAGGCGTTGGACAGCCGGGAGCGGCGCCACTTCCGGGCCCGCCGACACCGGATCGAGCACTTCGAGATGGCCGACGGTGGGCTCGTCGAGCGGGCCGCGGCGCTCGGGCTGGCCATCTCGGTGCAACCTTCCTTCGATGCCGAGTGGGGGCACCCCGGCGGCCTGTACGAGCAGGGGCTGGGGTGGGGGAGGGCCGAGGGGATGAATCCCTTTCGCACCCTCCTGGACCGAGGGCTCGAGGTCGGGGCCGGGTCGGACTCGCCGATCACCATCATCGACCCCCTGGCGGGCATCCGCGGCTTCGAGGCCCATCACGACCCGGCCCAACGGCTGCACCGGGAGGAGGCCGTCCGGGCGTACACGATCGGAAGCGCCCGCCTGGCCCACCAGGAGGACAAGAAGGGGAGCCTGGCACCCGGGATGCATGCGGATTTCGCGGCGTACGAGGTGGATCCGATGGTGGTCGGCTCGTTGCAGGGGGTTCGCCCGGTCCTCACCGTCTCGCTGGGTCGCGACGTGTTCGCGGCCTAATAGTGGCCGATCTCGGCCAGCAGGTTTGACACCTGTCCACCGGTGGACCTACAGTACGGCCGCGTCGCGGCTTGGCGGCGACGTGGCGAGGACCCAAGAGGCTGAGTAGAGAACTCGGCGCCCCGGCGCCGTGGCCCCAAAGGTCTCTTGGGTCCTCTTTTCCTCTTTCTTTCTTCTGCCTTCCTGTTACCTCCTTTGCCCCTGTGGGAACAAGCAGTGGGCCGCTTGCGTTTAGGCGGCGGAAGGGGTTGCCGGACGGTTTTCCGGCAGTAGAATCCCCCGGCCGGAAAGAGGGAACATGGAAGACATCGAAGAGAGCCTCGAGGACGAAGAGGTCGAGGAGGAGGCCGAGGACTCCGAAGGACCGTCCGAGGAGGTCCCCGCTCCGGCGGCCGCAGCCGACGGAGAGGACGTCGAGTCGATCGAGGACCTCCTGGTCAAGAAGGAGGCGAGGGAAGGCGAGGAAGAGGAGGATGACGGCCTCCTCAGCCTGTCCCGAGAGGAGCGCCTGGAGCCGCTCGCAGTCAAGGTGGTACCACCTCAGCCCACCGAGTTCATATGCAAGAAGTGCTACCTGGTGAAGCACCGAAGTCAGCTCAAGGACAAGGCCAAGATGCTCTGCCGCGACTGCGCCTGAGCCCTTCGGCCGTCCGGCCCCTCATCACCCTTGCGACCTGCGCCCTCTCGGGGCTCCTGCTCTCCCTGGCGCTTCCGCCCGCGAACCTGGGGATCCTTGCGTTCCTCGCGCCCATCCCGTTCCTGTGGCTCGCCCGTAGGGCTCGTCCGTGGTGGGGGGCCCTACTCGGGCTGGCCTTCGGGGTCGCGTACTTCGGGGCGGTCCTGTACTGGATCTGGCAGTTCGGGCAGCTGGCCTGGGGGGCGCTGACCCTCGCCTGCGCGGCGTACATGGCTGCCTTCGGGCTCCTAGCGCCTGCCGTGTGGCGAGGGGACCGGCCCATCCGATCCGTCGTAGGGCTCGCCGCCCTGTGGACGGTCCAGGAGTGGCTCCGGGGGATGTGGCCGGTGGGCGGGTTCGGATGGGGGCAGCTGGGGTCCACGCAGACCGGCGACCCGTTCCTGCTTCGCCTTGCCTCAGTGACGGGGGTGTGGGG
>DASPWN010000130.1:0-1525 GCA_035637835.1 Actinomycetota bacterium
CTAGCGCTCGACAATGAGAGGCTATCGAAAGGCTTCCTCCCAACACGGGAGGTATGAGGTCTACAGCGGTGGTCCCGGTGTCGTCCACGAGGAAGGAGACGCCATGGGAGACAGTCCTGCTGGACCTGGCAAGCTGGAGAACAAGGTCAAACCTTGGCCCGCCGTCCCGCTGCCGACAGCCGAGGAAGTCTACGGCAATCTGCCGGCGCCCGCGCGCGAGTACCCGACGTTCCTGGAGTCGATCGTCCATTGGAAGGACGCGCACGACAAGCCCGAGGCGCTCTCCAGGCTCAGGGTGCTCGACTGCTCGCACACCGCGGTCATCGGTCACTGGTGCTCGTCGCTGCTCGGGGAGCTCGGGGCCGAGGTGATCCAGGTGGAGCCCCCTGGGGGGGACCCCCTGCGCAAGCTGACCCCGTTCGGGAGGAAGCACTACTACTTCCACGACAGCGAGCGGGGCGAGCCGGTCGGGCCGCACTTCCTCCACGAAATGCGGAACAAGCTGTCGGTGACCCTCAACCCGGAGACCGAGGAGGGGCGCGAGATCCTGAAGAAGCTTGCCGTCCACGCCGACGTCCTCATCGAGAACGCCCCGCCTGGCCAGTTCGACGCCTGGGGCATCGGCTACCGCCAGTTGCGGGAGATCAACCCCCGGCTGGTGTATGCCTGGGTGGGCCAGCGGGGCCAGTGGGGGCCGCTCAAGGACAAGCCTGGAATGCTCGACCCCACGGCACAGGCTGCCTGCGGGTTCGTCCACGGCACCGGCATTCCGAAGGAGCAGGGCGGCCAGCCGGTCCGCTCGGCCATGTGGATGGCGGACCACGTGGGCGGGACCAGCGCCGCGATGGGGATCCTGGCCGCCCTCATCCACCGGGACCGGGTCTCGGGGAGGGGGCAGTTCGTCGAGGCCACGGGCGCGGAGGCCGTCATCCGGATCCTGGACTACGACTGGGCCTGGTACGGCATGGACGGCAGCATCCGTCCCCGCTACGGCAACTGGGATCTGGCGATCAACATCTACGCCGTCAACCCGTGCAAGGACGGGCTCATGATGGTCGGCGGCGGCCACGACCGGCTCTGGTACCGGATCTGGAAGACCGTCGGCAAGGACCGCCCCGAGCTCGAGGACGACATCCTGGACGACAAGAAGCTGCGGACCGTTACCGACCGCCTGCCCCATGAGGCGCAGGTGAAGACCTACACGAACTTGACGGAGTGGATGAAGGCCAAGCCGAGGGCGGAGGCCGAGAAGGGGCTGCTCGCCGAGCAGGTCGCCTCCGGAGGGGTGCTGTTTGTGGACGAGGTGGCCGAGTACCCGCAGTTCAAGTACCGGGGCCACGTCCGCAAGCTGGACGATCCCCTGTACGGGGAGGTGGTGTACGCGGGGTCTGCGTTCAAGGGGCAGAAGACCCCGGGCCGGGTGAAGTGGCTCGGCCGGCCGGCCGGATACGACAACGAGGACGTCTACCGGAGGCTGCTCGGCTTCGCCAAGGACGACCTGAGGCGGCTCGCCTCGCAGGGGGTG
>DASPWN010000131.1:0-3153 GCA_035637835.1 Actinomycetota bacterium
GCCGGGAGCAGCGCTACAGGAAGCTGCGGAGGTCCCAGAGCTCGGGGAAGAACCGCTTACCGAGCGTCGTCCGAAGGTACGGGACACCGCTGGAACCCCCGGTGCCTCGCTTCGCCCCGATCTCCCGTTCGACCATCAGGACGTGATGGCTCCGCCAGATGGCGAAAGACTCGTCGTGGTCGAGCAGCCCTTCGGAGACGGCGAACAGCGCCGCGAAATCCGGGTCCCTCGCCATCCGCAGCAGGCTGCTCCGACGAGCCTCCCCGTCGTCGTCGGGCATGGGCAGTCCGTTGGCCTCGAGCAGCGAACGAAAGCCGTCCCAGAGTGTGGCCTCCTCGAGACGCAGCTCCAGTCGGGCCCGTTCTTCCGGCGAAGACGAGACGTCCTCGATGTAGCGCGCGTCCTTCAGCCCCGACACGAACTCGATCTCGCGGAACTGCACCGACTGGAAGCCCGACGCCGGCGCCAGGTGAGACCGGAATGCCAGAAAGTCCTGCGGGGTCATCGTCTGGAGCACATCGATGTGCTCGATCAAGACGCGCTCGATCGCGCGGACCCTCGTCAGCTCGTGGCGTGCGCGCTCCGGGTCATCGCCGATCATCCGGTCCCGGATCGATCCCAGCTCGAACAGCAGCTGCTTGAACCACAGCTCGTACGCCTGGTGCACCACGATGAACAGGTGCTCGTCGTGCACCGGTGGATCGGATCGAAGCTGCTGGAGCGACAGGAGCTCCGGGATCTTCAGGTACTCGCCGTAGGTGAGGAGCCCTTCCTCGGTCGGCTCGGTGAGCCGTCCCATCCGCCTGACCCGCCGGGGCCGCTCCGATGTCCCCACGCTTTCGAATCCTAGGCCAGCGTCAGCCGGCGAGGACCCGCGATAGCTCCTCCAGGCTGTCCAGGTTGTGACCCGGGAGGAACACGTCGATCGAGGGAAGCGCCGCGGCCATCCCTCGTGCGAGCGGCTCGTACCGGGGGCTCCCCTTGAGCGGGTTGACCCACACGATGCGGTGAACCAACCGGCGGAGCCTCGCCATCTGGTGGCGCAGCAGCTCCGGGTCGCCCCGCTCCAGGCCGTCGGAGCAGATCACCGCGATCGAGCCTCTGAGCGCAGTGCGCTGGCTCCACCGATCGAGCAGCTGCTTGATCGACGGGCCGATCCTCGTGCCGCCCTCCCAATCGGCGACGAGCCGCCCGAGGTCACGCAAGGCCCGGTCGGGGTCCTTCGTGCGGAGCGAGCGGGTGATGCGGGTGAGCCTGGTCCCGAAGCAGAACACCTCGACCTTCCGTCCCGCCGCCATGGCCGCGAACGCGAACTGCATCAGGGCCCGGGAGTACGGACCCATCGATCCCGACACGTCGAGGATCAGAACGAGCGGCCGGCTCCGGCTGCCACGCCCCCGCCATGCCCTGTGGAACGGCTCGCCCTCGGTCCGAAGGGACCTGCGCAGCGTCCGCCGGATGTCGAACCGATCCCCCGAGGGGGAGGGGCGAAGGCGCCGGGTCGTGCGTACCGGGGCCGATACCGCGAGTCGCCGGATGAGGTGGGCGACGCGCCGGCGCTCCTCTTCGGAGAGGTCGGCGAAGGACTTCTCCCGGAGCACCTCCGCCGCGCTGGCCACGATGCGAAGCGCTGCCTCTCCTTCTGGCTCCTCGGCCTCGCCGGCGGCTCGCCGTCTCCCATCGACCAAACCCGCCACGGCCATCAGCTCACCCGTAGAGTCCGCCTCGCTCGAGGTTGCCGGCGTCCTCGGCACCACGAGGCGGGCGACCGCCGGGAACCCGTCCCCCACCCCGAAGTACTCCTCGAAGGCGAGGTCGAACGCATCGAGATCCTCGGGCCTCGACACCAGCGAGGCCCTGGCCGCCCAGTACAGGTCCTCGCGACGCAGCGGCAGGAGCGCCGCCGCGGCCCGGCAGAACGTGACGATCCGGCCGGTGCCGACGGGCAGGCCGCGCCGCCGCAGATCACGGCCGAATCCGATCAGTCGATCGAAACCCTCGAGGCCCTCGGACTCAGCCGTCGACGTCGCCAACCACCTCGGTAAGGCGCGACTCGGCCAGCTCCTGATCCTCGTGGTCCTTCAGCACCGCACCCAGTGTCTCCCTTGCGGTGCCCTCGTCCAGGCGCTCGACACCGAGGAAGGACAACGCGTTGGCCCAGTCGATCGTCTCCGCCACGCCCGGACGCTTCGCCACGTCCAGGGACCGAAGGCGAGCCACCGCCCCAGCCACATCGCGGGCCATGGTCTCGGACACGCCCGGTGCCCGCGTCCGAACGATCTCGACCTCGCGTTCGAGCGAGGGGTGGTCGATCCAGTGGTACAGGCACCTGCGCTTCAGGGCGTCATGCAGCTCGCGGGTCCGATTGGAGGTGACGATTACGGCCGGGGGCTCCTCCGCCGCCACCCGACCGATCTCCGGGATGGTCACGGCGAACTCGGACAGGATCTCCAGCAGGAACGCCTCGAACTCGTCGTCGGCCCGATCGAGCTCGTCCACTAGCAACACTGCCTTGGAGCCCGAGCGGATCGCCGCGAGCAGCGGCCGCTCGACCAGGTACTCCGGCCCGAACAGGTCCTCCACATGGGTCTCCGCCGTCACGTCCTGCATGGTCCGAACGGCGATCAGCTGGCGCGAGTAGTTCCACTCGTAGAGCGCCTGGGACGCGTCGATGCCCTCGTAGCACTGGAGCCTGATGAGCTCGCGCGACAGGAGCGACGCCAGCGCCTTGGCCACCTCGGTCTTGCCCACGCCGGCTTCGCCTTCGAGCAGCAGCGGCCTGTCCAGCGACACGGCGAGGTAGATCGCCGTGGCCAGCCCTCGATCCGCGAGATAGCTCTCCCCGCGAAGCCCTGCTTGCAGATCCTGGACCGAGTCGAACGACAGCCTGCCCGTCACGATTCCAGGGTAACGGCTCCCACAGCGGGCCGCGATGGAAGCCGACTCGTCGCCTTTACGGCATGGACCCGGTGGCGGATGCGTCGTCCGGCCTCGGTGAGACGGCCGGAGGGAACGGCACGCGGATACCACGCTCGGAAAGGCGGCGCGTGATGCGCTCCCGAAGGCGGCGCTCGGCGTCCCACCGCTTGGAGGGCCTGGTGTCCGCGACCACCCGCACCACCAGCGCATAGTCGGCCAGGCTCTCCACACCGA
>DASPWN010000132.1:0-6599 GCA_035637835.1 Actinomycetota bacterium
CGGTCAGCAGATCGAGCGAGCGGAGGGTGGCGTAGACATCCTTGGCGGTCTCCTCCGCCGAGGAGACCAGCACGACGTCCTCCCCCATCACCATCTGGATGAGCCCGGACAGCATCGGGTAGTGGGTGCACCCCAGGATCAGCGTGTCCACCCGCTGGTCCCGGAGCGGGGAGAGGTACGTGCGCGCCGCGGCGAGGAGCCGGTCGCTCGAGGTGTCGCCGGCCTCGACGTGCTCGACGAACGCGGGACATGGGCGGGAGAACAGATCCACGGAAGCTCCGGTCGCCGCTACCGCTCGGTCGTATGCCCCGCTCGAGATGGTCGCCACCGTCCCGATGACGCCGATCCGGCCGTTCCGGGTGGCCCGGACGGCGGCCCGCGCCCCAGGATCGATCACGCCGACCACGGGCAGCACCGCCGCGTCCGTCACCTCCTCGATGGCGGCGACCTCGATCGAGTTGCACGCCACCACGAGGACCTTCACATCCCTCGACAGGAGGTAGTCGGCGATCTCCAGAGCGTAGGTCCGGATCTCGGGAAGCGGCTTCGGGCCGTACGGAAACCTCGCGGTGTCGCCGACGTACACGACCGGTTCGTACGGCAGCAAGTCCAGAACCGCCCGGGCCACCGTCAGCCCTCCGACCCCGGAGTCGAACACGCCGATCGGGCGGCTATCGGGCATCGCCTACCACCATAGGGTCTCCGAGACACTCTTCTCAGCCCGCTCCAGCTCCGCGGCCCAGGCCTCCGTCGACAGATACTTCCATCCTCCGTCGGGGAGCAGGCAAACGATATCCCCCCGCTCGATCTCGGCGGCGATCCGCTGGGCCACCGACACGACGGCCCCCGAGGAGATGCCGGCGAAGATCCCCTCCTTCTCGGTCAGCTCCCGAGTGGCCCGAAGGGAGTCGGACGAGTTGACGAGGAACTTCCGGTCCAGAACGGACTGATCGAAGATCGGCGGGATGAACCCCTCGTCGAGGGATCGGAGGCCGTAGACCATCTCGCCGAGCTCCGGCTCCGCGGCGATCACCTTGACCCCGGGATCGTGCTCGTGGAGACGACGCCCGACGCCGGTGAGCGTGCCGCCGGTCCCCAGCCCCGCTACGAAGTGGGTCACCTCCGGCAGGTCGCGAACGATCTCGGCGCCCGTGCCCTCGTAGTGGGCGAGCGGGTTCGCTGGGTTCCCGTATTGGAAGGGCATGTAGTACCGGTCGTCGCGGGCCAGCGCCCTTGCGACCTCGATCGAGCCGTTCGTCCCCTTGTCCCCCGGCGAGTAGACGATCTCGGCGCCGAACAGCTCGAGCAGGCGGATGCGCTCTTCGCTGGCGTTGTCCGGGATGACCACGGTGAGTCGATACCCCATCCGCCGGGCCACCATGGCCAGCGCGATGCCCGTGTTCCCCGACGTCGGCTCCAGGATGGTCTTCTCCGGCGTGAGCTCCCTCGACGCCACGGCCGCTTGGATCATCCGTTTGGCGATGCGGTCCTTCAGCGACCCACTGGGATTCTGGCCTTCGAGCTTGCCCCACAGCCGAACGCCCGGCTTCGGGCTCATCCCGGGGAGGCCGACGAGTGGCGTCTCGCCGATGGCCTCGAGGATGTCTCCGTAGCGCACGCGCTCGATTATCCCAGCGGGCCGGGCAACGACCGCCCTCAGCTGGTTGTCCTGACGATCTCCCCCTGGTGCGGCGGGCGTTGTTCGGGAACACAGGCGGGATCTTCGGGGTCGGCGGCCTGTGCCCGGCCGCCGGCCACCGCAGGCAGGATCGAGACCGTGTCCCCTTCGTTGACGCTGGTCTCGAGTGCACCGAGGTACCGCACGTCCTCGTCGTTCACGTAGACGTTGATGAACCGGTGGAGGCCACCGTCGTCGGCCACGATGTTCTTGGTGATCCCGGGGTATCGCGACTCCAGGTTCGACAGCAGGTCGCGAAGCGTCGCGCCCTCGGCGTCCACCAGGGCCTCACCGCCGGCATGTTTCCGCAGGATCGTGGGGAGCTTCACGCGAACCGACATCTTGGTCGTCACTCCTTCTTCGCTACGCGGAGGTGGAGACGCCGTGCTCGGCCTCCGGCGGGGCCTCCCCAGGCCCGAGGCCGCAGAACGCCTCGTAGTCGATGAGCTCGGTGATGGTCGGTTCCTTGCCGCACACCGGGCAATCGGCATCCCACCGGACGCGCACGGTGGCGAAGTCCATGGCCTGAGCATCGAACAACAGCAGGCGGCCGATCAGCGGCTCGCCCACGCCGGTGATCAGCTTGATGGCCTCCGTGGCCTGGATGCTCCCCACGATGCCGGGCAGCACGCCGAACACGCCGCCCTCCGCGCACGAGGGGACCGTGCCCGGGGGCGGCGGCTGGGGGAACAGGCACCGGTAACACGGCGCGTCGTGGCCGGGCATGAACACCGTGGCCTGTCCGTCCCACTGGTAGATCGACCCATAGACGAGGGGTTTGCCCAGCATCTGGGTCGCGTCGTTCACCAGGTACCGCACGGGGAAGTTGTCGGTCCCATCCACCACGACGTCCCACGGCTCCAGGATCTCCATGGCGTTGGTCGAGGACAGGATGGTGTCGTAGGGAATGATGTCGATCGTCGGGTTGATGGCCTGGAGCCGGTCCACGGCGCTCGCCACCTTCGGCCGTCCCACATCGGGGGTCGAGTGCAGGATCTGTCGCTGGAGGTTGGACTCGTCCACCCGGTCGAAATCCAGGATCCCGAGCGTGCCCACCCCCGCAGCCGCCAGGTACATCGCAACCGGAGAGCCGAGACCGCCCGCCCCGATCACCAGGACCTTCGAATCGAGCAGCTTGAGCTGGCCCTCTCCGCCGATCCCTGGAAGGATGATGTGACGGGAGTACCGCCGGACCTGGTCCTCGGTGAAGGCCGGGCTCATTGGATCGTCAGCTCCTCCTCAGCGACCTCGCCGTCCGTGATGCGAAACGCCCGGACCACCGGGTTGTCCCGGTCGGACAGGGATACCAGCAGGTAGTACACGTCCGGGTAGAACGGCTGCACCCACCGGGCTCGGTCGCGATCGGTCTCCGAGGGATAGGCCTCGGTGTGCGTGTGCGTGTGGTAGATCCCCCACAGCTCCGAGCCCGTCTCCTCGATCTCCTTCGTGACCCGCAACTGCTCCATGGGGTCCAGCCGGTAGGACATCGGGCTCTGGTCCATGTTGCGCATGGTGAACACCTTCACGGCGCTTCCGTCGGTCCCCGCGATCAGCCCGCAGGCCTCATTGGGGAACTCTCGCAGCCCGTGTTCCACGATCTCCTTGGCAAAGAGGGTGTCCAGCTCGATCATTGCAACAGCGATAACTGTAGCAGCGGGCCCCTATTCCCTGAACGGCTGTTCAGTCCGAGGTGAGCCTGCCCTCGACCGTGATATGGCCCGGCTCACCGGCCTCGGTGACGCCGACCTCCACGGCTTGAACCCCCCGCTCCACCAGGCGAAGCCGCATGTCCTCGGGGTCGGTGGCGGCGATGAGCAGACCGCCGGAGGTCTGGGCATCGGCCAGCACGAGCTGCTCGGGCTCGGTCAGCTCCCCCCAGTCGACGAAAGGCTGGAGGTAGGCGTGGTTGCGCCTGGTGCCGCTCGGTACGACGTCCGCCCCGGCCAGATCGAGGACCTCGGGAAGGACCGGAACACCGCCGGCGAAGACCGACGCGGCCACGCCCGAGGCGGCAAGCATCTTCTGGAGGTGCCCGAGGAAGCCGAACCCGGTCACGTCGGTTGCCGCGCGGGCATCGCCAGCCACCATGGCTGCCGATGCGTCCGCGTTCAGCGTGATCATCACCTCGACGGCGGTCTTCACCTGGAGATCGGTGGCCTTCTGCCGCTTGATCGCGGTGGTGATGATGCCCAGACCGAGCGGCTTGGTCAGGAACAGGGCGGCTCCGGCCGGCGCCGTGGAGTTGCGGACGATCCGCTCGACGGGCACGAACCCCATGGCCACCATGCCGTACTTGGGCTCGGGATCGGTGATCGAGTGGCCGCCAACGACGGCGACCCCGGCCTGCTCCGCTACATCCTGTCCCCCTTGCATCACCCGGGCCAGCAGCTCGAGTGGGAGGTCGTCTACCGGCCAGCTCGTCAAGTTGAGGGCGATGACCGGAGAGCCGCCCATCGCGTACACGTCGCTGAAGGCGTTCGCCGCGGCGATCCGGCCCCAGTCGTAGCCGTCATCCACGATCGGGGTGAAGAAGTCGACCGTGGCCACGAGGCCCCGGCCGTCGGGCAGCAGGTAGACCGCGGCATCGTCACCAGTCTCGGCCGAGACGAGCACCTCCCTGGGCATGGCCGGCGCCTCGAGCTTGCTCAGCACCTGGTCCAGATGGGCCGGTCCGAGCTTGCAGGCGCACCCGGCGCCGTGGCTGAACGTCGTGAGCCGCACGTCCTCGCGCATGCGCCGAGGATACCCGCCGGCCGCTGGTATCAGATGCCACACTCCCTCCCGTGCGGACGGCGGTGGTCGGCCACGTGGAGTGGATCGAGTTTGGCAAGGTGGATCACGTTCCGAAGGCCGGCGAGATCGTCCACGCCACCGAGTGGTGGGAGGAGCCGGCGGGCGGCGGCGCCGTGGCCGCGGTTCAGCTTCACAAGCTGGCCGGAAACTGCACGTTCCTTACCGCGCTGGGGAAGGACTCGGTCGCAAACCGCGCGCACCGGGAACTCGAGTCCCTCGGTCCACGGGTCGAAGCCGCCAGGCGACATGAGCCCACGCGCCGCGCCGTGACGTTCATCGACGCGAGCGGCGAGCGCACCATCACCACCCTCGGCGAGCGGCTGCAGCCGCTCGCCGAGGATCCCCTCCCGTGGGACGAGCTGGCCTCCGTCGACGCCGTGTTCCTGACCGCCGGGGACGTCGCGGCGGTCCATGCGGCCCGCAAGGCACAGGTCCTCGTGGCCACCAGTCGGGTGATGGGCTTGCTGGCCGCAGCCGACGTGAGGCTCGACGCCCTGGTCGGCAGCGGACGCGACCCCTCCGAGCGGGTCGACCCGTCGGTCCTCTCTCGTCGGCCGGGCTTGCTCGTTCGAACCGCCGGCATGGACGGCGGCTCGTTCGAGACGGCCGACGGCGCCTCGGGCACGTACGATGCGGTCCCACTCCCCGGACCCCCAGTGGACTCCTATGGCGGAGGGGACAGCTTCGCAGCCGGGCTCACGTTCGCCCTGGGCGCCGGGTACGCGGTCCCCGATGCCCTCCGCCTGGCGGCGACGTGTGGCGCGTGGTGCGTGGCCGGCAGGGGCCCCTATCAAGCTCAGCTCACCGCGGCCGATATCCACTGACAGCGGGGCAGGTGCAGGGCCGCGTCGAGCCGACCCCGCGATCCTTCGAGCATCGAGGAGGGTGGGTGGAGAAGAGCCGCTGCGCCTGGTGCGGGACGGACAACGATCCGGGCCACACCTCCTGCACCTCCTGCGGCACCCGCCTCGCTCCCCTCCAGGAGGGCGAGCCCATCTGGGCGGTGCCCCCGGAATCGGTCTCGCCGGGCGCGCCCCGATCTACGGCGGGATCGTCCGTCCTGCCCGAGCCGGCGGCGTCGCCGACATCCGATCGCTGGGGGGTCGGCCCAGTTTCCGGCACGCCTCCGGTCCCGGCGGCGCCCGCTGGCGTCCTCCCCAGCTCCGCCCCGGTTCCGCCACAGCCACTACCCATTCCGAACTGGCCACCCACGGCCACCTGGCCCGGGTCTGCGCCGAACGCAAGTGGATCGATGTTCGGCGCGTTATGGGTGGGTATCGCCATCGTGATCCTGGTCGCGATGGGCTTCTTCTTCTATCAGAAGATGCAGTCCGGGATCAGCTTCCCCGACACGATCGCCGGGTATCAGCACGACGAGTCACAGATCGCCGAAGCGGCGACGGAGTTCATGGAGAAGACCCTGAAGAGCGTGGGGGTCGAGGCCAGGGCCGCGATCTACGGAGACATCTCCACCACCGGCTTCATGGTCATCGCCTTCGAGACCAGTGGCTCGCCGCTCCCGGGCGGCCTGGAGGACTTCGCCACCGGCTTCGACGGCTCGGGCGGGGGCTCCGTCGACACGGGTACGGCCGTAACCGAGACCAGGGATGGCGTGACCTACCGGTGCGCGGCGATCATCCTGGGCCGCCCGAGCACCATCGGCGACCCCCGGGCCGTGTGCGTGTGGAACGATCAGGACACGGGGGGGTTCCTCATCGACGCCGTCTCGCCGAACACGTCGGCCGCCATGGACCTCGCCTCCAGCGTCCACGACAGCGTCGGCTAGCCCGGCGCCTCACGGCATCCCGCTCTCCCAATGGTGGTCTCGCACATTCTGTGCGGCCGCCACCGTGGCCGGTCCGAGCGTCCGATCCCGGCCGGGTAGGTGCTTGCGGATCTCCGCCAGCTCGCGCCGAGTGAACTCGCATCTCGTCGTGACGGGGTCCACGCCGTACAGCCGGGCCCCGTTCAGCCCCAGGATCTTCGTCTTCAGCTCCTTGGTCAGCCGAGGATAGCCGTACCGTTCCTGGAGCTCGTCGCTGATGTGGAACGACCGCAGCGCCTGGATCTGGTCCTGGGGCGAGCCGTAGAACAGGCAGTCGGTCCCCCACACCACGTTGTCCTCCCC
>DASPWN010000133.1:0-2690 GCA_035637835.1 Actinomycetota bacterium
CGCGTGATCGATCCGCTCCGGAGCCGACGCGGCCAAGTCGTCGAGCGAAACGGCCGGGGCGCGCATCTCACTCGCCGCCCTTGCCGGTTACCGGAGGTGTGCCGGTCAGCAGGCCGGCCATCGCGGCCAGCTGTGACCCAAGCTCGAAGAGCCGGTCGGACCGAGTGCCGTCGCCTTCCAAGTGGGTCAGGAGCTCGATGCCCAGGAACAGGGCGACGATGCCGAAGGCCGCTTCCTCCGGCGGCACCGGAACGGGAAACGGCAACGTCGATGAGACCCGGGCAACGGCGTCCCGCGCGAAATCGATCCACGGTTCGATCCGCCGAACGATCTCGGGGCCGAGCTCGGGTATCGAGGACGCCCCGGCGATCATCTCGGCCAGCACCTTGATGTGCCCCGAGGCCAGGTCCTCCCGATACACCTCCGTCGCAGCAGCGATGAGTTCCTGGAAGGTTTCGGCATCGTCCACGACCACCCGGTACCGCGCCATCCGGCGGGCGCTCGTCTCGTCCAACGCGGCGAGCAGGAGATCCCGCACGCTGCCGAAGTGATAGAAGATCAGAGCCTGGTTGAACCCGCCCGTCCGAGCGATGGCCCGGGCGCTCGCGCCCCCGAACCCTTCGCGCTTCAGGGTCTGGATGGCGGCCTCGACGATTCTGGCCCTCGTTTCCTCACCACGGGCCTTCGTGGTGCTGGTTCGAGCCTCCACCACGTCTAGTGCCTCCCCGCCTTGGCTTGAGCGCTTGCTTTGAGCATGCGCTCAAAATAGTAGCGACGGCGTCCGTCCTGGTCAAGAGGGGCAGATAGAAGGCCGAGGATCCTTGAGCTCAGCCTGAACGCCTGGCGGGGGTTCCCCGATCGTGGATGGGGCCGAGGCGGTGCTTGAGGAACCCGCCCTCCCGGCCGCGCTTGACGGCCACGATCTCGGTCACGATGGCTGCCGCGATCTCCTCGGGGCCCTCGGCGCCGACGTCCAGGCCGGCCGGGCCGTGGATCCTGGCCAGGTCGTCCCCGGTGATCGCCGTGCCCTCCTCTCGGAGCTCGGTCAGAAGTCGCTCGGTTCGCGCGCCGGGGCCGAGCATGGCGATCATCCGCGCGGGCGAGCCGAGCAGGGACCGCACGTAGTCCTTGTCCCGAAGGAAGTTGTGGGTCATCACCACGACGAAGGTCCGCTCGTCGATGGGGGCGATCTTCGCCACGTCCTCGGGCCGCTCCAACTGGACGAAGCCGGCCGCCTCGGGGAAGCGATCGCGATTCAGGAACTCGCTCCGGTCGTCCACGACGATGGGACGCCACCCCAGGCCGTCCGCCGCCCGGACCAACGGCGCCGCATCGTGGCCGGCGCCGCAGACGAGCAGCCGCAGGGGCGGCTCCAGGACCTCGATGAACGCCTTGGCCTCCCCCGACAAGCCGGGGAGCCTGCGGATCTCGCTTCGGTCCCGCGACAGGCACTCCAGTGCGGACGCCGTCGCCGCGGCGTCGAGGGCGGGATCGCCGAGCGAGACCTCGGCCGAGCCATCGGGCCGGACGAGCAGCCGGTTCCCCTGGTCTACTCCGGGGACGGAAGAGTCGAGCACCGTGACCATTGAGATGGGTCGTTCCTCCTCGAGTGCCATCCGCAGGGCCCCGGCTACCTCTGCAGCCTTCTCCGCCGGCTCCACGAACAGCTCGATCGCCCCGTTGCAGCCCAGGCCCCAGCCCCACACGGCCTCGTCGTCGGCGGTCAGGTCGAACGCGACCACCCGAGCCATCCCCTCGTGCATCACGATGCGGGCCACGTCGGCCACGTCATTCTCCAAACAGCCGCCGCTGATGTTGCCGATGAGCTCGCCCTGCTCCGGGACGAGGAGGCGGGCTCCGGGGCGGCGGTAGGTGGACCCTCGAACGGCCACGATGGTGGCCAGGGCCATCCTCTCTCCCCGGGCGTGCAGCGATTCGATCGCCCCCAGGACGTCGCTGATCTCGCTCATCGCGCCCGCCTCGCCGGTGCTGGACGACTATCCGTTGACGGCTGCGAACCGGGCGGGATCGGCCTCGAACCGCTCCCGGCAGCCCGCCGAGCAGAAATAGTACGTGCGTCCCTCGTGTGTCGAACGGTGCCTGGCCGTGGCCACGTCCACCTCCATGCCGCACACGGGGTCCACGGCCTCGTGCCTCGGCGGCGAGGCAAGGGAAACCTGCCGGTGCTCGACGGCGGCCACCCGGTCCCGCACCAGCTCGGCCATGATGGCCACCGCGATCTCCTCGTGCGAGACGCGCCCCAGGTCGAGCCCGGCAGGTGCCCGCACCCGGGCGAGACTCTCCTCTGATACTCCGCGGTCCCGCAGGTAGCCCGTCACCGCTTTCGCCCGGTTCCGGGAGGCCACCAGGCCGACGTACCCGGCGGACGTAGCCAAGGCTCGCACCAGGGCGTCCTCGTCGTAATGGCCCTGGGTGGCGACGACGATCCACGACCGGTCGGTCACGCCCGCCTCCTCCAAGTCGAGCGACGTCACGACCCGACCGGCGGCCGGATAGTCGCCGGGGTCGCCCCCGTCGTCCACGACGACCGTCCTCCATCCCAGGGCTCCGGCCATCGACGCCAACGCGGCGACCGCCGGGGAGCGTCCGATGACGACGAGATGCGGTTGTGGCACCACGGGTTCCACGTACACCTCCAGCGCGCCCTCGCTCTGGCACGCGATCGGGAC
>DASPWN010000134.1:0-1833 GCA_035637835.1 Actinomycetota bacterium
AGGACGACGCTGCCCTCCTTCGGCCGCTCGACCTCCAGGTACCGGCCAGCGCCATATGTCTCCTTGCCGGACGTCGCATCGCGGAACGGGACGAACAGGTCCTCCTGGTCCGCCGACTCGTACAACGTGATCTCGGCGGCCCGTCCATCGATCTGGAAGCGAACCTTCCCGGCACGGCGGTAGACCTGCGTCCCGCCGGTGGTGGTCTGCATCACGATCTGCTCGTCCCGGTCCACGTCCATGTCGAGCTGGCCCTCGATCCGAAGGGCCGAGCTCTCCGCGTAGTACGAGAGCCCGTTGAATGCTGCGCGCTGGTCCGGCGTGAGCGGGGACCGGGGATCGTCGCGGAAGAATCCATCCTTCGCCTTGCGGAACTCCTCGAGCTCGCTCATGGGTAGGGAAAGAACCCCGCCATGGCCTCAGTCATTCCCGGTCAGGAACGCGCCCACCCTCTGGACCAGGATGGGGATGGCGTGAAACAGCGCGATCTCGCTCTCGAACATCAATAGCTCCGAGCTCGGCAAGAGGTCGTGCAGTATGGCGCCGAGCTCCGCCGGATGGATGTCGTCGCCCTCGATGCAGATCAGCAGCGTTGGCGCCGTCACCTTGCGCAAGAGCTCGCGGTCGGACACCGGCCAGTCCTCGATGACCTCCCGGATCGCCCGAGCCACGCCGTCGGGGTGCTCGTGCTCCCACATGACCTTGTCGATTTCCAGTCTCCACGGCGTCTGCACGTATTGGGCCACCCGTTCGGGATCGGACACGATCGCCGCCAGCGCCTCATCGGGGGTCTTGCCGTCGAGGCTCGCAGCCAGCTCCTGGTACCTGTCCTTGAACCCGAAGGGAAGGTCCAGCGCGGCCGGAAGGAGCCACACCATCCGCTCGAACCGGTCGGGATCCCGGGTCAGGAGGTTGGCGATGGCGCCAGCGCCGAGCGAGGTTCCGACGGCCCGCGTGGCTCCGTACGCCGTGGCCACGGCGTCGAGGTCGCCCGCGAGGTCCTCGAACCGGTACCCCGTCGGCGGGGCACTCGATCTGCCATGTCCGCGGAAGTCGAAGCGCACCTTGGTGCCCGGCACCATGGGCGTGAGCGCCGCAAGCTCCCGGCAGTTGTTCGTAAGGCCGTGCGCCACGACGGTGACCGGCTCTCCCTCGCCGTCCACCTCGCAGTGGAGGGTGACGTCTTCGGTGATCACCTCGGGCAGGGGAAGACCTCCGTTGGAGAGCTCGCGTACGATACACGCGGGGGGCAATAGTGTGGCCGACATCGAGGTCCGACGTGCGAGCGGCGAGGACTTCGTGCCTCGGTTCCGCGTCACCGTTCGGGACGAGGACGGGTCCACCAGTGTCCACGAGGTGACGGTGTCGCTGGCCGACTTCGAACGCCTCGGCCGCAATTTCCGGGAGCTTGACGAGTTCGTCCGGACCTGTTTCCAGTTCCTCCTAGAACGGGAGCAGAAGGAGTCGATCCTTCCCTCGTTCGACGTCGCCATGATCTCGAGCTATTTCCCGGAGTTCGAGGACCGGATCTCCCGGGCCTCACCGTACTGATCGACCTTCGATCGCGGCGAGGCCCCGCCGGGCCTGGTCCAGGTGGAACCGGTCGTGCCCGGCGATGAGCCGGAACGACAGGTCCAGGCTCTCCGGACCGCGCTCCGCGTGCAGGCCGACGCGGGCCTTTTCCGCGGGCGTCGCCCGGGCCCAGAGCTCCAGGTTGGCTCGTCGGAGCGTCTCGAAGAGCCGCAGCAGCTCGTCGGGATCCTCCGGGTCCTGGTGCAGCCGGTCGACCCACAGGTCCTGGTCGTAGCCGATCAGGGGTGGCTCGTCGTGGGC
>DASPWN010000135.1:0-36434 GCA_035637835.1 Actinomycetota bacterium
GAGGATCTGTCCGATCTCGCCCACGATCTCCTGCCGCTGGAGCTGTCGAGCAGACAGGTTGACGGCCATGTGGAGCGGAGGTTCGACCGGCAGCCGGTCGTGGAGGAGCACGGCCTGGCGACAGGCCTCCTGGATCACCCACCCGCCCATGGGGACGATGAGGCCGGTCTCCTCCGCCAGGGGAATAAACTCGAGCGGAGGGACGAGACCGCGCTCGGGGTGATTCCAGCGGACCAGAGCCTCCAGGCCGATGATCGCGCCTGTCTCGAGCTCGATGACCGGTTGGTAGTACAAGACGAACTCGCCGTTGTCGATGGCCCGCTGGAGGTCCGCTTTCAGCTCCAGGCGGCGCAGCGCCGTGTCGTGCATGGCCGGCTCGAAGAGCTGGTACCGCCCCTTGCCTGCCTCCATGGCCATGTACATCGCGACGTCGGCGTTTCGCATGAGCTCCTCGCCGCTCTTCGGCGCGCCCTCCTCGCCGGGGCGTGCCGCGGCGATACCGATGCTCGCGCGGACAGACACCGTCCTCCCCCCGATCCTGATCGGAGCTTCTAATGCGGCCATGATCCTGGAGGCCACTTCGGCGGCCTCGAACCCGACACCGCCATCCTCCAACAAGATGCCGAACTCGTCTCCCCCGAGCCGGGCCGCCGTATCTGCGGCGCGTAGGCACCCCGTCAGCCGGTCGGCGACCTCCCTGAGCACCTGATCCCCAAGGGCGTGGCCGAGCGTGTCGTTGATGGTGTTGAAGTCGTCGAGGTCGAGGATTAAGACCGAGACCGGCCGGCCATCGCGGGTCTGGCGCTCAAGCGCATGTTCGACCCGGTCGCGGAACAGCGCACGGTTGGCCAGTTCGGTGAGCCGGTCGTGGAAGGCCTGGTGCTGGAGCTGCTCCTCGAAGGCCTTGCGCTCGCCGATGTCCCGGGTGTTGAGCACGATCCCGTTCACGTTGGGGTCGCCGAGCAGGTTCGTGCGCTGCGACTCGACATGGAGCCAGTGCCCGTCGCGGTGCAGGAGGCGGAACTCGGTCAGTGCCGGCCTGTGGTCGTCCCCGTCGCGGTCTCCGCTCGTTAGGAACTGGAGCACCTGGGCCTTGTCATCGGGATGAACGTGCTCGGTGAGCTTGGAGCCCGTGAGCTGCGCGGGCTCGTGGCCGAGCACGCGCTCCACCGAAGGGCTGACGTACGTCATCGACGAGTCTGCGGCGACAACCATGACCACGTCCGAGGAGTTCTGGACCAGCGACGAGAACCGGGCCTCGCTCCTCCGGCGGAGGAGGTCCTCTGTGAGCGCTGCGCTCTCTAGGGCGAGCGCCGCCTGAGACGAGAGGGTCTCAAGCGCCTCGCACGTCGAGCGTGACAAGGGGGCTTCACTGCCCATGCAGAGCAGCGCCTTCATCTCATCCAGCATGAAGAGCGGCGCCACGAACACGAAGCGTGTCTCGTCCGGCATCGGAATGAGAGCGCCGAGCTCGCGTCGCGCCGAGGGTTCCCGGATCGAATCAAGCGCGATCAGATCCGCTCGTTTCCAGGTCGGTCCGGCCGGAAGATTCACGGCCCTTCCCAGCGTCGCGCCGTCATCGTGAGAAGCGCCGACGACGGTGAATTCCTGGGGGGGACTCCCGTCCATTTTCACCAGCAGGACCACCGTAGCGGTCTCACCCGCCAGCCTGCCCGCCGACTGCATGGCCGCTCGATGGATGCCGTCGCGATCGGTCGCAACCACCAACGCCTGCCCGGCGTCCTGCAAGGCCTTCTGGCGCGCGGCGGACAGCTCCTCGCGTCGTACCAGGCCGGCCATCCTGACCACCACCAGGAGGAACAACGCGATCGACGAACCGATGACGAACGGCGCGTCGACCCGCTCGCCTCGGATCTCCTGGATGATCTGAACGGCAGGAGCCATCAGCGATGCTCCCGCGAGCAGGCCGAGCCTGGCCTTCGTGGCCCGGTGCTCCTGTTCGGGGGCGGGATCGGAGAGCGTCCGCATCGAGCCGTGCAGCGCGGCTGCTCCCCACAGGAGATAGAACGAGGCCCAGCCCGCCTCGAGGTACCCGGCCTGGTTGTAGACGATCCCCTGCACCGAGATGTAGCTGTAGACGAAGTCGGTGCAGAACAAGGCGATGGCCGCACCCGCCATCAGAGAGAAGGACGGAGCGCGCCTCCCGGGGCCGATGGCCAGGCGGACCACGGCCACGAGCAACACGAGGTCCATGAACGGGTAGGCCATGCCGATGAGCCTCTGGATCGCGCTCGACTCGGGGGTCCGGGCGATGGGGGACATCAGGAACACCCACGAGATCGTCCCGATACCAATCGCCACGATGAGCGAGTCGATCAGCCCCTCTCGGTCTCGCCCCGGGCTGCGGCGGTGCAC
The DNA here is from genome assembly GCA_035637835.1 of Actinomycetota bacterium. Lineage (GTDB taxonomy): Bacteria > Actinomycetota > UBA4738 > UBA4738 > HRBIN12 > AC-69. The sequence continues at coordinate 2,377 of DASPWN010000135.1, forward strand.
CATCAGCAGCACACCAGCGATCAAGCAGGGGTAGACGGAGAGATACAGGATGTCGCCGATCGACGGATAGGGGAGCTCCGCGCCGAAGAGCTTGTCGTAGTTGTACGTGATGACGTCCCCGGCCACGAACATGGTTTGGCCAAGGGCGAAGAGATACCAGGGCAGGCGATGCTCCGGCCGCCATGTCTTCACGGCGATGAGGATCACGACGGGCGAAGAGACCGCGATGATGTTGAAAACGAAGCCGACCTTGAGCGGCGGCACGAGCTCCCAGCCGAGCAGCAGGAGGGTGCCGCCAAGGACGTACAGGAGCCATCCCCGGCGCCTCATGAACCTGATATCGGGTGGCAGGAACGGCGACCTGAACGATCGCGGGCTACTCGGATTCAGGCATCTTTCTGCCCCGAACGGGCCGCAGCCACCCAGTCGGCGGACCCCCCGTGCAGTGGGCGGCCCAGGTCAACCGGGGCCATCTCGCCGGTAGGCGTGGATCCCTGGCGCTCGATGTCTCGCATGCCAGGAAGGAACAGGAAGGCGAAGGTCACGGTACTGCCGATCACCCCCGCCCACACGAGGGTGGCCCGGACACCGATGGCCTCGGCGACCGGGCCCGTCAGTGCGTAGGACAGGGGCAGGAGGCCGATGGAGACGAACCAGTCCAGGCTTGAGACCCGGCCCAGGAGCCGATTCGGCACGAGCCGCTGCTTCGTGGTGATCCAGACAATCGTGCCGGCACCCTCGAGGGCGTTGAACAGGAAGCAGGCCACCATGGCCTGCCAGGGGAAGTGGGCCAGGCCGAATCCCGCCACCGAGAGCGTGGACGCCGTCCACACGAGGTAGATGAAGGTCATGTTCCGACGGGGCATGTCCCGGTGCCCCATGAAGAGAGCCGCGGCCATGGCGCCCACCCCACCGAGCGCCAGGATGAAGCCGAGGTCACGGGCGCTCCTTCCCATCTCGTACTTGACGACATGGGGCAGGAGCACCTCGATCGGGCCGAGGAACACGAGGTATGCGAAGGCGGCCGCCACGAGGGTGCCCCACAACCATGTCTGGGATCGAACGTAGCGAAAGCCCTCTCTGATCTCGCGCCACGCCGATACAGCATCGCCCCGCCCACCGGGCGCACTCGCGTGTCTACGCATCCAGGACAAGCACAGGATCGATGCCCCGAACGTCGCCGCATCGACCATGAAGGCGCCTCCTGCCCGATCGCCGAAGGCCGCGATGATCCATCCGCCAAGCGCGGGGCCGAGCATCCGCCACGCGGCCGGTCGGACGAACTGATCGAGGGAGTTGGCCTGCGTGAGGAGCTCGGAGGGGACGAGCTCCGGCACGATCGCATCGAACGCTGGCCCGAAGAACGCGGTGCCGGCACCGAAGGCCGCGGCGATCACCATCACGTGCCACAGCCGGATCGATCCGGAGATCGAGAGGAGGCCGAGGACCGCGACAGCCAAGCCCCGGATGGCGTCGGCGACCATCATCACTCGCCGGCGATCGAACCGGTCGCTCACGACGCCGCCGACGAGGAGGAAGACGATGTGGGGGAGCGACATGGCGATACCGACCACCGACAGCGCCGTCGCAGCGTTGGACAGCTGGTAGACCTGCCAGGGCAGCGCAACGAAGAAGATCCCGTCACCGAGGAGCGAGATGGCCATCCCGCCCCACAGGAGTCGGAAGTCGCGGAGCCGGAGAGGAGCGGTCAGGCGCAGGAGGCCCAACCTTGTGGGACCTTTCCCCTCGTGGTCCATGCCCCGGATATCGGCCGCCGAAGTCCCGCCTTTACGGCTTGGGAAGGATCGTGGTGAGGGCCGGCACCGCCGCCTCCACGGGAGGCGGCGGAGCCGACTCCTCCACGGAAGCCGGCGGCGTCCAGTCCTCTGGGGGGGCCGCCGCGGGTGTCTCGTACGGAAGGTAGACCCGGAACGAAGCGCCCCCTCCCGCCCGGTCCTCCACCCAGGCCCGGCCCCCATGGAGCGCCGCGAATCGGGCGACCAGGGAGAGCCCGATCCCCACGCCCGGGGAATGGGCCACGACCTGGTCTCCTTGCCGGAAGGGCTCGAAGATCGTCGCCTTGAGATCGTCACGAACGCCCGGACCGGCGTCCTCCACCCTGATCAATGCCCCGGCCTCGAAGGGTTCGACAGCGACCCAGATCGGCGTCTCGGGGGGCGTGTAGCGCACGGCGTTCGTCACGAGGTTCTCGATGATGCGCTCCGCCTGATCGGCGTCGACCGAGGCGATGATGGGCTCGGTGGTCCTGAGCTCGATCGGATGGCTCTCGACGTTGCATTCCTGGATCACCGCCGCCGCGATCAGGGTGAGGTCGACGTGCCCGCGGTTAGGCTCGACGGCGCCCTTCGACATCCGGTCCAGATCGAGCAGGTTGGTCAGCAGCCGACGCAGCTTGCGGGCATTGGAAGCCATCCGCCGGATGAGGTCTTGCTGGTCCTCGGGAGCGATCGTGTCACCGCTCTGCTCGAGTGTGAGGGCGTTCCCCAGGATGCTGGTGAGCGGGGTGCGGAGGTCGTGAGACACGGCCTGGAGGAACGAGTTCTGCATCTCGTGAAGGGTCGTGAGGCGCTTCGTGGCCTCCTTTTCCGTCTCGAGGGCCTGCCGCAAGACCCCCTCGCTCTCCTTCTGTTCGGTGACGTCGTACATGACGCCTTGCAGGTAGGCGGGGCGACCCCTCTCATCCATCAGGGCTTCCGCCTCCTCTCGGATCCAGGTCACGCGCCCCTGCGGGCCGCGGATCCGATACTCACACTGCATACGCTCTTCACCGCGCATGATCTGAAGCTCGGCCGCCAGCGCCTGCTCCCGGTCCTCAGGCAGGATCTGTTCTCGCCAGAACTTCGCCGCGCTCATGAACTCCGCCTGGGTGAAGCCCAGGATCGACTCGATCTGCGGGCTGACGTACCTCCATGCGCCCTCTTCGCCGAATTCCGCGATGTAGACGACGGCCGGCAGACCCTCAACCAGCGTCCGGTACTTCGTCTCCGCATCGCGGAGCTGCCGCTCGGTCCTGCGGTGTTCGTTGACGTCCACCATCAGGCCCTTCAGGCGGGCCACGACCAGGATGAAGAGCACCGAAGAGCATCCCGCGAGAACTGGCACGTCGACCTGTTCGCCTCGGAGCGCCTGAAAGAGCTCGACCGCGGGCGCCATCAGCGACGCCCCGGCCAGCACGAACAGACGCAGGCGGGGGTTCTTCACCTCCCGCTCGGGCGCGGGTTCCTCCAGCTGGCGCATCGACGGGTGAAGCGCCGCCGCCCCCCACAACAGGTAAAAGAGCGCCCAGCCGCCTTCCAGGTAGCCGGTCGTGTTGTCGTAGACGATGCCGTGGACGGAGATCCAGCTGTAGATGCTGTCCGTCACGAACAGGGCAACGATGGACAGCGTCATCAGGTAGAAGGCCGTGGGTCGAGTCCCGATGCCGACGGCCAGCCGGATCGCCGCGGTCAGGATCATGAGGTCCATCAGCGGGTACGCGATCGAGACCAGCTTCGCCACCAGGTTGAGGTCGCTGTCGTGGGCGATCGGGGCCATCAGGAACACCCAGGAGATCACCCCCACACCGACGGCCACGATCAACGAGTCGATGGCGCTGGCGCGGTCACGTCCCGGGGTCCGCTGATGGATCAGGAGCAGCAGCCCGGCGATCAAGCAGGGATAGACCGACAGGTAGAAGAAGTCTCCGATCGAGGGGAACGGAAGGTCTGATCCGAACAATCGATTGTAGTTGTAGGTGATGACGTCACCGACAACGAAGAAGGTCTGACCGAGGGCGAACAGGTACCAGGGGGCCCGCTGGCTCGGCTTGTTCATCCGGACGGCGAGCAGGATCACCAGGGACGCGGAGAGTCCGATGAGGTTGAAGAGTGCGCCCACCCGGATGGGATGCACGAACAGGTACGCCAGGGTCGTGACGATCCCCAGCACGGGATACAGCAGCCAGGCACGGCGCTTCACGACCGTTGTATCGGCCGACACGGCCGAAGCCCTTAGACGTGGCGGCTGCTGCCAGCCGCCGCGTGGGGCTCGAGCATCAGCCCTCGGTGCCGCTCGTGCTGGAGCTGGAAGCGCTCGCTGATCTCCCCCAGCACCTGGCAGAGGAGGTCGATCTCCTCCTCGCCGTTGGCCGCGGTGATCTGGATCCGGAACCCAACCTCGTCCGTTGGGACGAGCGGGTAAGCGGCCATCGTCACGTAGATGCCCCGGTCGAACAGGTACCGGCCGACCACGTCGATGTCCTCGTGGCGCGCCAGCGGGATCTCGATCAGGGGATACCCGGATCGGTTCGGGGTGTAGATGTCGAGCTCGCGAAGCCGGTCCAGAACCCGCTTGGTCCTGCGGAAGATCTCGTATCGAATCAGGTCCCCCCGTTTCTCGTTGACCGCGAGCCCCGCCAGGGTCGTGGCCAACGATGCGGTTGGCGACGGCCCTGAGAAGAGGTAAGGGGGAGCAGCCACCTTCAGAACGTCCTTCAACCGTGTCGGCAGCGCCAGGAACGAAAGGAGAGAGGAGTAGGACTTCGAGAACCCGGCCACCAGGATGATGCGCTCGTAGCTCTCGGCCTGGTTGCGGACCACTCCGTTCCCTCTCGTGCCGTAGTGGCAGAGCTCGTCGGGCGCCCGCTCGCCGATCACGCCGAACCCATGGGCATCGTCGATGTACAGCAGGGCGTCGTGCTCTTCGGCCAACCTGACGAGCTCGTGGATGTCGGCTGCGTTTCCCGTCATCGAGTTGACGCCATCCAGTGCGATGAGCTTGGGGGTCGTCTCGTGGGCCCTCAGCAGCTCCTCGAGCTGCTCGTAGTCGTCGTGCCGGAACCTGACGATCCGCGCACCGTGGCCCTTCGCGATCATCGCGCCGTCGTAGATCGTCTTGTGCGCCCGTCCGTCGAGGAAGATGGTTCCGCTGCCAGCGAGGACGGGGATGACCGACATGTGGATGTGGGTGATGGTCGCAAGCAGCAACGAATCCTCGGATCCGACCAAGTCGGTGAGCTTGGCCTCGATCTCCTCGTAGAGCGCCGGGCTTCCCAGGAGCCGGGACCACGAGGGGTGCGTGCCCCACCGGTCGAGGTACTCGGGCACGGCCTCGATGATCTCCCGGTCCACGTCGAACCCCAGGTAGTTGCAGGAGGCGAAATCGAACAGCCAACGGTCGCCGATGCGGATGCGGCGGCCGTGCTGGATGTCCACCTCGTCGATGACGGCGTCCAGCATGGGGTGGGATTCCTTCAGGCGCGCGAGGTCGGCGATGGTTGCCATCCACCGCTCGAGCCAGCCGTCATCCGTTCGCCGCAGAGGTTTCGGGGCGTACGACATCGCCTCTTCGCCATCGGTTGAGCCAGGGACGCTCTTTAGTCCATTCGGGCGTCACCCATCCCCGGGTAGGTGGACGATCGGCGTCCAGATCTGTCGGGCGCTAGCGTGACCGTGTGGCGGTGCTGGTCGGGACGAGCGGGTGGCAGTACGACGACTGGCGCGGCGGCTTCTACCCTGCTGACCTGCGCAAGCGGGCCTGGTTGGAGTTCTTCGCCACCCGGTTTCCCACCGTGGAGATCAACAACTCGTTCTACCGGCTGCCTTCGGCGGAGGCCTTCGGCCGATGGCGGAACGAGACCCCCGAGGGGTTCGTCGTGGCCCTCAAGGCCAGCCGGTTCATCACCCACATCCGCCGGATGCGGGACTGCCGTGACCCGGTCCAGCTCCTGTGGACCCGGGCAACGGAGCTCGGGCCCCGCCTGGGGCCGGTCTTGTTCCAGTTCCCTCCGCGGTTCCCCGTCGACCTCGAACGGCTCAACGGCTTCCTCCCGGTGCTTCCTCGCGGGATGCGGGCGGCGTTCGAGTTCCGCGATCCCTCCTGGGAGACGGACGAGGTCCTGGAGGCGCTCGACGCGGCGGGGGCGGCGTTCGTGCTGGCCGACCGGCCGCGTGCTCGAGTCCGCGAGGTGGTCACCGGAGGATGGGCGTACATCCGGTTCCATCAGGGCCGCGCGCTCGCGCCCGGCTACGCGAGGACGAAGCTGCGGCGGTGGGCCGATCGTATCCGGGCCCTCCCGGCCGGCGACGTGTTCGCCTACTTCAACAACGACACCGGCGGCGCGGCCGTGCGGGACGCGCTCACGCTGACCGAGTTGCTGTCGGCAGGAAGGACGGCCGCGCCGCCTCGAACGCGGCGATCGCCGCCTCGTGGTGGAGCGTGAGGCCGATGTCATCGAGGCCCTCGAGCAGCCGCCACCGGGTGAAGTCGTCGATGTCGAAGGCCGCGTCGAACCCCGGAGCGCTTACCGCCTTGGCTTCGAGATCCACCGTCACCTGAGCCGTCGGATCCTCGGTCACCGCGTCCATCAACCGACGAACGGCACCGGGCGGGAGCGTGACCGGTAACACGCCCACCTTCGTGCAATTCGTCCGGAAGATGTCGGCGAGGGACGGCGCGATCACCGCGCGGAACCCCGCATCCTCGAGTGCCCACACGGCGTGCTCGCGGCTGGAGCCGGTCCCGAAGTTCGGCCCGACCACCAGGATCGAGGCGCCGGCGTGCTCCGGCCGGTTCAGGACGAAGGCGGGATCCTTGCGCCACTCGGCGAACAGGAACGGGCCGAAGCCCGTGCGCTCGATCCGCTTCAGATACTCGGCCGGGATGATCTGGTCCGTGTCGACGTCGGAGCGGTCCAGGGGAAGCGCCGTGCCTGTGTGGGTCGTGAACGGCTGCATGCCCGCTACCCTCCGTCCGCCACTCGCCGTTCGATGCCCAGGTCGGCCGGGGTGCAGAAGTGGCCGGCGATCGCGGTGGCTGCGGCGACGGCCGGGCTGACCAGATGGGTCCGGCCACCCTTGCCCTGGCGACCCTCGAAGTTCCGGTTCGATGTCGAGGCGCACCGCTCGCCGGGGGAGAGCTGGTCCGGGTTCATCCCTAGGCACATCGAGCACCCGGCATCGCGCCAGTCGAACCCTGCTGCACGGAACACCATGTCCAGGCCCTCCCGTTCGGCCTGCGCCTTCACCAGCATCGACCCGGGCACGACCATCGCCCGAAGGCCATCGCGGACGCGCCTGCCCCGCACCACCTCGGCCGCGACCCGGAGGTCCTCGATGCGGCTGTTCGTGCAGGAACCGATGAACACGGTGTCCGGCCTGATGTCGCGGATGGCCGTGCCGGGCCGAAGGGCCATGTAGGCTACGGCGCGCTCGGCCGACTCCCGGCGGATCGGATCGTCGAACGAGGCGGGGTCGGGGACGGCGCCGTCGATCGAGACCGTCTGCGCCGGGTTCGTCCCCCAGGAGACATACGGGGTGAGCTCGCCCGCGTCGAGCTGCACCTCCCGGTCGAACACCGCATCGAGGTCGGTACCGAGTGAGCGCCAATGGTCCAGAGCCCGCTCCCAGGCTGCGCCCTTCGGGGCGTGGGGCCGGCCTTCGACGTACGCGAACGTCGTGTCATCCGGGGCCACCATGCCGGCCCGGGCCCCGGCCTCGATGGACATGTTGCACACGGTCATCCGGCCCTCCATCGACAGCGACCGGATGGCCGACCCTCGGTACTCGATGACATGGCCCACGCCACCGCCGGTCCCGATCCGGGCGATCACACCGAGGATGACATCCTTGGCCGCGACCCCCGGCGGCAGGTCACCGTCCACGGTAACGGCCATCGATCCCGGCGTGGACTGCGAGAGGGTCTGGGTGGCCAGGACGTGCTCCACCTCACTCGTCCCGATTCCGAAAGCGAGCGCGCCGAACGCGCCGTGGGTCGAGGTGTGGGAGTCGCCGCACACGATGACTAGTCCGGGCTGAGTCAGGCCCATCTGCGGACCGATCACGTGGACGATGCCCTGGCCGATATGGCCCGTCGGGTAGAGCTCGATGCCGAACTCCGCGCAGTTGCGATTCAGGGCTTCCATCTGGCGAACGGAGACGGGGTCCTGGGGACCCGGCGCCGTGGGGACGTTGTGGTCCATGGTCGCCACGGTGAGGTCGGGCCGGCGAACCGACCGTCCCCCCAGGCGGAGGCCGTCGAAAGCCTGCGGACTGGTGACCTCGTGGACCAGGTGGAGGTCGACGTAGAGGAGATCGGGCTCGCCCTCGGCGCGGTGCACGAGGTGTTGGTCCCACACCTTCTGCGAGAGCGTGGTGGCCGTCGTCATCGCCGTCCCCGGTTGTTCCAAATAGTGGAACATGGTACCAATATGTGGAACATGACTCTACCACTCCCGCCGAGGTCCGGCTCGCCGGTCGCCACCGTCGAGACCGGGGTCGGCGTCCTCGACCGGACCATCGCCATCATCGAGGCGGTGGGATCCGGTTCCCGAACGTTCTCCGACATCGCCGACGCGACCGGCCTCGCCCGCTCGACCGCGCACCGGCTCCTCAAGGCCCTGGAGGCGCACGGGCTGCTTTCGTTCGACGTGGGGTTCGGCTACCGGCTCGGTCCTCGGCTGGTTCGCCTAGCGTCGGAGGCGATGCGGGAGCTCCCGCTCCGCGAGCTGGCGCGGCCGGCCCTCGAGCGGCTGGCCCGGCTGACGGGGGAAACCGCACAGCTCTTCGTGCGCAGCGGTGACGAGCGCCTCTGCATCGACGTGGTGGAGTCCGAGAGCGAGCTGCGAACGATCGTTCCCGTCGGCGCGTCGCTCCCGCTCACCGCCGGCTCCGCTGGCAAGGTGATCATGGCCTGGGCCCCGGACCGGGAGCGCCTGGTAGGACTGCTTCGGCCGTTCACGGATCGCACCCCCAGCATGGATCGGCTTCGTCGGCAACTGGCCGCGGCCCACCGGCGTGGGTGGGCCGAGAGCTCGGGCGAGCGCGAGCCTGGCGTGGCGTCCGTGAGCGCGCCGGTGTTCGGCGAGACGGGGACCCTGCTGGCCGCCGTTTCGGTGTCCGGGCCGGTGCAGCGGCTGGGACCCAGGCCCGGCAGGCAGTATGCGCCCGCCGTCCTGTCGGCCGCCCGGGACATCGAGAGCGCCCTGGGCGTCTCCGTCGCGTAAGGGTTTCCGGCTCGAAGGTCCGGGTATCCTGCGGTGGGACCACCGGGGTGCCCCTCGGAGACGCCATGCAGCTGGAACAGGACGTCCTGCTCGGCGAGCGATACCGGCTTGTCCGAATGGTCGGCTCGGGAGGCATGGGGACCGTCTGGGAGGCCGAGGATGAGATCCTGGGCCGTCCCGTCGCGGTAAAGGTGCTCTCCGAATCGCTGGGGGCGGAGGAGCACGCCGTGCGCCGGTTCGAGCGCGAGGCCCGGGCGGCCGCTCGCCTCTCCGGGCCGCACATCGCCGCCGTGTACGACTTCGGTCGTTCCGAGGGCCGCCCATACATCGTGATGGAACTGGTCCGTGGAGAGACCCTGGCGGATCGATTGGCCCGCGAGGGTCCGCTCCCTCCGCAGGAGGCCGCCCGGATCGCAACGCAAGTGGCCGAGGCTCTCGAGGAAGCCCACGCCGCCGGGATCGTTCACCGGGACGTGAAACCCGGCAACGTGATGCTCACCGCGGCCGGCGATGTCAAGGTGATGGACTTCGGGATCGCCGCCGCGGCATGGGCGGTACGGGTCACCACGTCGGGGCTCGTCCTCGGCACGCCCTCGTACCTGGCGCCCGAACAGGCGAAGAGCGAGAAGACCACACCAGCATCCGACGTCTATGCGCTCGGTGCCGTGCTGTACGAGATGGTCGCCGGCCGCCCACCGTTCGTCGCGAAGTCACCGGTCGCCGTGGCGCTGGCGCACGTCCGCGAGGACCCGCCGCCCCTCGACCAGGTGGCCGAGGGCGTTCCGCCGAACATCGCCGCCGCGGCCATGGCCGCACTGGCGAAGGATCCGGCAAAGCGCCCACCCTCCGCCGCCGCCTTTGCTTCCATGCTCCGCGAGCCGACCCTTCCCCTCCCCACGATCGATGTCGGCGATGAGACGACGCCGCTCGCACCGGTGACCCGGAGTCCCGAGGAGACCATCCCGCTGTCGCCGGTCCGACGTCACGGCGACCGACGGCGGATTGTCATCCCGGTCGTGCTGATCGCCGCGGTGCTCCTGTTGACCCTGGCGATCACGATGGTCGAAGCCAGGGACCGGTCGATCCTCCAGCGGACCCAGCGGGAGGCTCGCCATGGGCTGCGGGTGGCCGTTCCCGAGCTCACGGGGAAGACCATCTCCGAGGCCCAGGATGCCCTGGCCCACGTGGGATTGGTGGTGGGCGATGTCCGGCTTCAGCCCGGGGAGGCCGGGATCGTGATCTCGAGCGACCCGCCCGCCGGCGACCGCGTGCGGCGGGACGCCTTGGTCACGCTCATCGTCGGCGCGAGCACGCCGTCAACGGACAAACCTCCCAAGAAGCACGACAACGGCAAGCACGTGGGGCAGGAGAAGGACTAGTCGGTCGAACCGGGCTCGCCCACCGAGCTCGGCGAGTCCGGGAGGAACACCCTGAAGGAGGCGCCCCGGCCGGGTCGGTCCTCCACCCAGGCCCGGCCCCCGTGGAGCTCGGCGAACCTGGCCACCAGGGAAAGGCCGATCCCGCTGCCGGGGAGGTCGGCCGCCTCGGGCCCCCGGCTGAACGGCACGAAGATCTTCTCCTTGAGGTCGTCTGGAACGCCCGCCCCCTCGTCGTCGACCGAGATCAGCGCGCCACCGTCCTGCGCGGCCACCCGGATCCACACCCGTGCGTCCTTCGTGTGCCGGGCCACGTTGCCCAGCAGGTTCTCCATCATCCGCTCCACCTTGGGCTGGTCTACGGCGATGGTCACCGGCTCGGTGTCGATCTCCACCGATCGTCCGGTGAGCGCTTCTGAGGCCGCCACCAGGCGACGGATCATCGCCGGGAGGTCCACCGGCGATCGCCGTGGCTCGACGATGCCGCGGTCCAGCCGGTCCAGGTCGAGGAGGTCGGTGAGCAACGTCCTCAGGTGTTGGGTCCGGTCGGTAAGCGACTTGAGGAGCGAGTGCCGTTCGTCCGCCGTCAGCTGGGAATCGAGGCGTTCCAGCGTGCTGGCCGCGCCGTGGATCGCCGTGAGCGGGTTCTGCAAGTCGTGCGAGAGCGTGTGCAACAGGGTGTTCTTGAGTCGATCCATGGCCCGGAGCTTCTCCAGCACCACCTCGAGCTCCTGCTCCGAGCGCTTGCGCTCGCTGATGTCGTACATGACCCCCTGGAGCACGAACGGCCGGCCGTTCTGGTCGCGAACCGGGGTGGCCTCGTCCAGGATCCACCGCCACCTGCCGTCCTTGGCCTGCATCTGGTACTCGGCCCGGAACGGTTCGCCGGAGGACAGCGACCGATCCTCCTCTACCCGCACCGCCGACAGGTTCTCCGGATGGGTGAACGAGGCCATCGGATGAGGATGCGCCAGCCACTCCTCGGGCGTGTACCCCAGGACCCGCTCCAGTTGCGGTGAGATGTACAGCCAGTCGCCCTGCTCGCCGTACTCCGCCAGGTAGACCACCGCCGGGATTTGCTCCACGAGCGTCCGGTATTTCGCCGCGAGCTCCCAGTGGCTGGCCTCGGCGAGTTTCTGCTCGGTGACGTCGAGCATCACGCCGTGCCAGAACCGGACTCCGGACACCGGGTCCTCCACCACGGTCGCCTCGTCCTGGAACCACACCACCCGGCCGTCCCGCGCGATCATGCGGTACTCAGAGGTGAACGTGCCGGTCTCGAGCGATGCCCGATCGTCCTGGACGACCCGATCGCGGTCATCCGGGTGCATGGCCCGGATCCACAGCTCGGGGTCGGCCTGCCATTCGAAGGGCGTATAGCCCAGCATGGACTCGGCCTGGGGGCTGATGTACACGTCCCGGTACCCGATGGGACTGGTCTCGTCCTCGATCTCGGTGTAGGTGATGGCTGGGATCTGCTCGACCAGGGCCCGATAGCGGACCTCGGCTTCACGGAGCTCGTAGTAGCGAGCCCCCGCTGCCCCACGGCCGGCCTCGTCGGAAGCTCGGACCACGACGATGCGGTCGTCCCCCTCGGCGATGGACTCCGCCCACAGCCGGAGGACCCGTGCCTCGCCCGAAGGTGTCAGCACGTGAGCATCGAACCCGTCGATGGCCCCGCGCTCGCGCAACAGGTCCCTGGCCCGGTCGTCCCCCATCGAGGAGAAGAACCCCAGTTCCCCGATGGTGTGGCCCACGACCTCGTCCCGGTCCCGGTCCACTAGGAACAGGAACGCGTCGTTCGCATCCAGGATCAGCCCGTCGAGATGGGCGAGCAGGATCCCGAGCGAGCTGTGATTGAAGACGTGGGCCGGGAGGCTCTCCCTTCCGGCCTCGGTCAGGTTGGGCTTCATCGGCTCAAGCATCGGCCGGCCGGGGGACGCGCTTTACGGGTACCCGGGCGTGGGGCGTGTCAGCGGGCGCTGGCGATGAGGACCCGGACGATGGCGTCCTCGATCGAGGAGGCGATCCACTTCGGCATCCCCCGGGACAGGATGGAGAACTCGGTCCACCCTCCCTCTCTGTCCAGCCACACCCAGCCCGACAGGGCGGAGACCCCGTCCAGGCTCCCGGTCTTGGCCCGCACCTTCACCCCGTGGAGGCGGTCCTCCAACGTTCCCTGTCCCCCGGAGGCCAGGGCCTCCCGGAGCACCGGGCCCCAGGTGGCGGCGTCGGCCACCCACAGCAGCTGGACGATCCCACGGGCCGTGACTCGATTCGCATAGGAAAGGCCCGATCCGTCGTACAGGCTGAAGTGGACGCCCTGTTCGGCCACCCAGTCTCGGACGGCGGCTGCCCCCTTGGCGATCGTCCCCGGCGGCCCTGCGGAATTGGCCCCCAGCAGCTTGCCCAAGACCTCGGCGTAGAAGTTGTCCGAGGGCCGGTCCATCGCCGCCAGGATGGAGCGGAGCGGCCGTGACTGGATGACGGCGATGTCCGCCAGGCCCTCCGGCGGCTCGCCCGAGCCCGCCCTTCCGACCACGGCCACGCCCCGCTTCTCCAGCTGCTTGGTGAGCGATCGCGCGGCGAACGCCTCCGGCTCTCGTGTGAACCGGCCGTTCACCACGTTGCCCTGGAACGTGAGCGCTGTGGGAGGCGCCACGTACAGGCGGGACTGTTGGCGCTTCCATCCTCGGGCCCACCAGTCGTGCGCGAAGTAGCCGGTGGATCCCATCACGCGGCCACGGACCTTCTCCACGCCGGCGGCGACGAGGTCGCGGGCCAGGGCCCCCATGCGGGCCGCGGTGATCTCCGGATCACCGCGGCCCAGGATCCATAGGTTGCCTTGGACCACTCCCTGCTGGAGCGACGCCGTCGCTGCGTGCGTCTCGATGCGACCACCTGGTCCGAGCGAGTCGAGCAGCGCCATCGACAACAGGAGCTTCTCGTTCGATGCCGGGATCCGCGGCTTGGTGTCGGCCCGCTGATACAGGAAGGATCCCGCTGAACCCACCGACACGGACACTGCTCGTCCCGCCACCAGGTGATCGATCCTCCGCATCCAGTTGGCCTTCTCGATCCGAAGGGCGAGGACGATGCCGATCCCCGACTCGTTGAGCTGGTCCTGCTTCGGCCAGCGCATGCGGAGCCGGACGACCCCGATGTCTTCCCATCCGAAGCACGGGCTGGTCGATGCCGACGACGACGCGTCGAGCGGGAGCGTTTCCACCGTTTGCCACGCCGAGCCGAACAACCGTTGGAGCTCGACGTTCTGCCCCGACTTGTTCGGTGAGACCGTCGCGTGGATCACCGGGCAGCTCCCGGCCGTCAGCGAGGATGCGATGAGTGATGAGTCGACGAGCGCGCGCACCCCGACGGGCACGGGGTCGGAACCCGCCGCCTGACATGCGCCGACGGCCGCAAGGCTGACCCGGTACTCGCCGCTGTACTGCGGGCCGTCGGAAAGGGAGAACGTGCCGTCCCCTGCCGTGTTGGTCGAGGCGACCGTGGCCCAGGACGCCGAGTCGGCTCGTCGCCACTCGAGCTGCACGGGCCGGGAGCCTAGGCACGACGGGACATCGCCAACCGAACCCGAGAGCTTGACCGTGTCGCCGGCGGTGATGGCAGATGGCGACGCCACCAAGATGGCCGTCGGCGGTCCGCCGGCCCCCGCCATGCTGGACGCGGCCACGGCAACGAGCACGAAGGCGATGAGGAGCGCGATCGGCAGGGTGCGGGCGGGGTGCAGGGCTTCCTTCCTCGGGCCGGGACGGAGGACGATTGTGCCCCGGCGGGGCCGTGCACTCAAGGAGTGATCCGGTCCCAACTGCCGATCCTCGAGTTCAAACTGGAAGGTTCGTGCCTCGTGGGCGGGTAACGATTGGGTGAACTCCCTCGCCCGCGGCTTGTGCCGGGTCGGCGCGCGGCCCATCATGCGGCCAGGCCAGGTCTGGCCCCGCGGGAGGTGAGCCCATGTTGGAAGCCTTCGTGCTGATCCAGAACGAGGTCGGACGGGGGGCCCACGTGGCCCGAGCCATCCGCGACCTCGACGGCGTGAGCCGGGTGGACCTGGTTACCGGCCCCTACGACGTCATCGTGCGGGCGGAGGCCGACAGCATCGACGAGCTGGGCAAGCGGGTGCTCCGGCCCATCCAGGACGTGGACGGTGTCATCCGCACGATGACCTGCCCCGTCCTGTACCGGTAACCGGGCCTCGACGTCGAGGGCTGATGGAACGGCGCCCGTTCGGGGCCTCCGGCCTGGAGGTCCCAGTGATCGGCCTGGGGACGTGGAATGTCTTCGACGTCGGACCCTCCGCCGAGCCGGGCGTCCGGACGGTGGTAGAGACCGCGTTCGACGCCGGGACCAGGCTGGTGGACTCCTCGCCCATGTACGGAAGGGCCGAGTCGGTGGTCGGCCGTGTGCTGGCGGCGACCGGCCTCCGCCGCGAAGCCATCGTCGCCACCAAGATCTGGACCCCTTCGGCCGATGAGGGCGCCCGCCAGTTCCAGCGCCAGCTGGAGTACTTCGGGGGAACGGTGGACGTGGAGCAGGTCCACAACCTGGTCGCGTTGCGCGATCACCTTGACTGGATGGAGCAGGAGCGTGAAGGGGGACGGATCGGGTTGATCGGCGTGACCCATTATGCGGAGTCGGCCTTCAGCGAGCTCGCGGAGGTCATGCGAAGCGGACGGATCCAGGCCGTCCAGGTCCCGTACAACCCCCGGGAGCGGCGGGCCGAGCGCGAGGTCCTCCCACTTGCCGAGGACCTTGGCCTGGGGGTCATCGCCATGCGTCCGTTCGCCGAGGGCGACCTCCTCCCGGGGCCCGATCCAAGAGCCCTGGAGGAGCTGGGCGTGGCCACCTGGGCCCAGGCCCTGCTCAAGTGGATCGTGTCGGATCAGCGGGTCCACGTGGCCATCCCGGCCACGGCGGACCCGGCGCACGCCGCCTCGAACGCGGCGGCCGGGGAGCCACCGTGGTTCGATCACGCGCAGCGGGAGCTGGTGGAGCGCCTGGCCTCGCGCTGAGGGGGGCTCCGCTCAGATGCCCGTTTGCCATCTGGCCACCCCCCGACTCCATCGAAAGGTCTACCCCCTTCCCGTTTAGCCGGTCCGCCGGTCGGGGGAAATGGACCATCGGCCGATGGCGCGGCCTGGCCCCCGGTTGGAGGATGTGCGCAGGTCCGGCCCAGAGAGGGGGTGGGCCGGGCAGTCAGGAGGAGGCATGACCAGCCAGAACGCCGTGTTCGTGGAGTCGGTCTCGGCCATGCTGAGGTTCGCCCAGTCCGACCCGGAGAAGGCCCGAGTGGCGCTGGCGGCCCGCGGAGACCAGGTGCTCGCGGCCTTGCGAGACTCGCTGCTGCCCGCGGCCAAGGACTCCCAGCGGATCGTGGCGCTGATCGACCTCTACATGCAGGCCACATTCGAGATGCTGTTCGAGGCGGCACGTTCCGACGACAGGATCGAGTTCGGCGAGGCCGAGATCAAGGCCTGGGCGGTGGCTGGGGCCCTGGATCGGGGCGCCGAAGGGGCGCTGAAGGGCGATCGCAATGCCCTGATGGCCTCGATGCGCGCGGCCGAGGCCATCCTGGGCCTCGATCTCATGTCCTCTTAGCCGGCCGCCCGGTGTCGAGGGCGGCCGCCAACGGCGCCCGCTTGACGTTTCTCCCCCAACCGTGATGCGGTGGTCCCGTCACGTCTGTCCCGGGGAAAGGAGAAACGCATGTCCATCATGGATCGGTTCAGGAAGAAGAACGAGAAGTACGCGAAGGACTTCGACAAGGGCGACAAGACCCTCGCGCCCGCGTATCCGTTGGTCGTGCTCACCTGCATGGACGCCCGGCTTCAGCCGGAGGTGTTTCTCGGCATGGAGATCGGCGACGCCCACGTGATCCGAAACGCCGGCGGGCGCGCGTCGGACGACGCGCTGCGCTCGCTCATCATTTCCAGCCGCCTCCTCGGCACGCAGGAGTACGCGGTCATCCATCACACCGACTGCGGGATGCTCACGTTCAGCAACGACGACCTTCGGAGAAAGCTCGCGGCCGACACCGGCAGGGACGCCTCGCACATGGACTTCCTGCCGTTCTCCGACGTCGAGGACAGCATCCGCGAGGACGTGCGGCGCATCCGGGACAACCCGTTCATCCCGCCCGCCGTCGAGGTGTCGGGGTGGGTGTACGACGTCAAGACCGGGAAGCTCCAGGAGGTCGTGCCGGCGGGCAGGTGAGCCCAGCCGCCCGGCCCGGCGGGCCGATGCTGGCCATGGTCCTCGACGCGCCGGGGGAACCGCTTCGTGCGGCCGAGCTCGGCCGGCCCGAGGCCGGACCGGGGCAGGTCCTCCTCCGGGTCCGGGCCTGCGCCATCTGCCGCACGGACCTGCACATGCTGGACGGCGAGCTCCCCGATCCGAAGCTCCCGCTCGTCCTGGGTCATCAGATCGTGGCCGAGGTCGAGGAGGCGGGCCAGGGGGTCGAGACCCCTTCGGCCGGCCAGCGGGTGGGCGTGCCGTGGCTGGGGTGGACCGACGGGACCTGCCGATTCTGCGCGAGCGGCCGGGAGAACCTGTGCCCGAACGCCCGGTTCACCGGCTACCACCTCGATGGTGGGTACGCGCAGTGGACCGTGGCCGATGCCCGGTTCTGCCTCCCCATCCCCGAGGGCTACCCGGACCTCGAGGCGGCGCCGCTCCTGTGCGCCGGGCTGATCGGGTGGCGATGCCTGAAGATGGCCGGCGACGCCGAGCGCCTGGGCATCTACGGGTTCGGGACGGCGGCTCGCCTCATCGCCCAGGTGGCCCGGTACCAGGGCCGCCGTGTCTTCGCGTTCACCCGTCCCGGCGATCAGGAGACCCAGCGGTCCGCCCTCGATCTGGGAGCGGAGTGGGCCGGGGCCTCGACCGAGCCACCGCCCGAGGAGCTCGACGCAGCGATCCTGTTCGCCGCGGTGGGGGACCTGGTGCCGGCGGCGCTTGCGGCGGTGGCGCCGGGCGGAACGGTGGTGTGCGGGGAGATCCACATGAGCGACATCCCCTCGTTCCCCTACGAGCTCCTGTGGCAGGAGCGGGTCCTGCGCTCGGTGGCGAACCTCACTCGCGCGGACGGCGTGGAGTTCCTTGGGCTTGCCCCGAAGGTTCCGGTGCGCTCCTCCGCGACGGCGTTCCCACTGGAGGAGGCGAACCGGGCCGTCGGATGGGTCCGCTCGGGTGGCGGCAGGGGCGCGGCGGTGCTCGTCCCGGGAGGCATGGTCGAAGGGCGTAACCCCGGACCGCTCCAGCCCTAACCCCGCCCTCTCGAGGAAATGACTCGGCGAGGCGATACACCGCCGCGAACGGCCGCCGATATCTCCAGACAAGGAGGCTCCGATGGGCGCGAGGGCTGAAGACGTTCCCGGCCAACCGGTCCTTGCGCCCTCGGCGCCTCCGGAGCCTACGCGGAGGCCTTTGCACCACAAGTCCCTCGAGCTGGTCATGGTCCGGTGGCGTGACGCGTGGTTCGACTTCGAGCACGGCGCGACCGGGTGGCGGGACGCCTACATCGTGCAGACTGTGGGGTTCATGGTTCGACGCGACGCGGGCGTGATCTCGGTGGCGCAGGAGCTCCTTCCGGGCGGGGACGGGTTCCGCGCCGTGACGCACATCCCCATGGGAGTGGTCGAGAGCATCACGACGCTGGCACGGACCGAGGGTTCGGGGAGGAGGGCCGGAGACCGAGTTGTCCGCTCGGCCCTCCAGGCCCCCCAACCCCTCGACGTCCCCGGGGTGGGGTCCGGGGTCGTCCCGGCCGGGCGCCGCTCAGCGACCTGAGCGGCACCAGCCTCTCTACAGCCTCGGTTCGAGCGCGAGGATCCCCGTTCGGTAGGCCTCGCAGCTCGCCTCGCCTTCGCCTCGGGTGTGGAGCAGATCGCCGAGCGCCCGATAGGTCACCGCGATCTCCACAGCCTGCTCGGACCGCTCGAACAGCTCGATGGCAAGACGGAAGTTCTTCTCCGCCCCGTCGGGCTCCGAGTCGGTCAGGGCGAGCCCGAGCTCCCGGTGAGCCCAGGCCAGGATGGGCGTGTCGCTATCGCCCATGATCGAGATCGACCGTTCCAGGAGCTCCCGCGCCCGATCCGTGCGTCCCTCCAGCCGCTCGATCCTCGCGAGCTCGTTCAGCGTTCGTGTGAGGTCCTTCTCGTCGCCGGTCTCCTCGAAGATGGCCAGCGCGTGCTCCAGATCCTGGCGGGCTTCGTCGAGCCTTCCATCGCGCGTCTTGACGTAGCCCTTGGCCAGGAACGCGTACCCGGTCTCTGCCTTCAAGTTGAGGTGGCGGTAGGCATCCTCTGCCCGCTGGAGGGAGCGCTCGGCCTCGTCGATGGCGCCCTGCACCAGATACAGGTGAGCGACGTTCAGATGCATCTGCGCCACCCGTAGAGGGTCGGCCAACTTTGGAGCCAGCCGGTCGAGCTCTACAGCCGATGCGGCCGCCCGTTCGTACAACCCCGCGTCCAGATAGGCGTCAAGCAGAGACGAGTACAGGCGGGTCAGCGCTTCGGGATCTCGGATCTGCTCTCGCTGCAACGTGTCGAGAAGCGTCTCGAGCATGTGAATCGCGTATCGCACGTCGCCAAGGGCTTGGAAGCACCGGGCCTTGCCGGACACCGCATCCGCCCGTGCGCTGGCCGGCCCGGAGCGGACGATCTCCTCGGCCCGCTGGTAATGATCCAAGGCCTGCTCGGGCATGCCTCGGCGCTCCTTGAGCAGACCGCGCCCGTCTTCCGCCTTCGCCTCGATCCTCGAAAGGTGATACCGCTTGGCTTCTCGCGCGATGGAGCCGAGCGCCTCGTCCGCCTCGTCCAGTCGTCCGGCCGACAGATCGATCCGGGACTGCATCAGCCGCGCGTCCAGCCTGGCCTCCAGGTCCGCCGGCTTGCCGGTCAGGAGCTCGTCGACGTCGACGCCCAGCTTGCCCGCGAAATGTTCGAGGGCCTCCCGCGATGGGTTGCGCCTGCCCGCCTCGATGGTGCTGACATATGCGTGCGTGTACTTGGGCTCGGCCAGCTCGCGCTGGGTGAGGGCCCTGGCCAGGCGCAGCCGCCGCAGCCTCGTCCCGATCATCGACGCCTCCTCGGATCCGTTACCGAAAGGGTAATGCGGGACAAGCCCGGAGTTCCACTTCAGGCCCATGCGCTAAAGGTCGGCGGGCCGGGAGCCGAACTTAACCAGTATGTTTGCGGTAGGCCAATTAGTGGGTTACATTGCGCGCGCCTGTCGGCATGAGAAGGGGGGAAGAACCGATGGCGCGCGCCACCATCCGCAGGTCTCTCTACCTGTTGGGCACGGGGGTCGTACTGGCCTCCGCAGTGCTCGCGGGGACGGCGAACTGGCCCAAGGGCTGAGCCGGGAAGCGACCGGGGGTCCCGGGGGACCCCCGCCTTCCGCGGACTCCCCACTCAGAGCACAAGCGGACGAAGTGACTCCCGCCCCGCGGCGTGTCTACCGGGTGGGGGGCTCGGTGTTCAGGGTATGGGCGAACCGGCTCGAGTCGGGCGCCGAGTACTTCAAGGAGGGCCAGTGGGTGTGGACGCCCATCCCCTCGAGCAGCATCATCGATCACCCCCAGGCGATGGAGGTCGGCCAGGAGGACCTGGCCGCGTTACTGGCCGGATCCCCCGCGGAGCCGGCTCGGCCTGCCGCCCGGGGCGTGCGCCGCTGAGGCCTGCCGGACTATCCTGAAACGCCTCAGGCCACCGTCACGTTGATCCCATCGATGCCGCTCGCTCCCGTGGGGAACGGCGGGGCCTCCACCCTGACCTGTACGGCGCCGGTCCCGTCGTATGCCCGAACGAAGATGGAGTACTGCCCGGGTCCCGGCGGGGTCCACCGGTACAGCCACAACCGCCAGGTGTAGGGCGACAGGGCCGTCTTCAGCAACGCCGGGTTCCACGTGCGCCGCCCGTCGGTGGAGACGTCCACCCGGGAGATGCCCTCGTCGCCGGCGAAGGCCACTCCCGCGATCGGCACGACGTCGCCGCTCAGCGTGGCCCCGTCCTCGGGGGTGTCGATCCGCGACGTCGTCTTCACCAGGGCCGGCTTGGACCACCCGCGCTGCTCCCAGAACCCCTGGTACGGCCGGTCCACGACCTCGATGTTCGTCAGCCACTTCGGGTTCTTCATGCCGTACGTGCCCACGCCGAGCACCCGCGCGGGGAACCCGTGCGCCCGGGGAAGGACGAAGCCGTTCATGCCGAACGCGATCAGCGTGGTCTCGTCGAGCGCTTTGGCCACGGCCATGCTGTCGGAGTAGCCGCCGGCCGAGCCGAATGCCACCTCGACCGCGCCCGAGCCGATCCCGGCCCGGTCGAGGATCTCGGCCACGGGCACGCCGATCCACACGGCGTTCGACATGTAGTGGCCGCCGAGCTGGTTGCTGATGCACTCCAGCGTCTGGTACCGCTCCACCACCGGAAGGGACTTCAGGTCCTCGTAGGTCAGGGTGACCGGGTGGTCCACCAGGCCGCCGACGGACAGCTGCCACTCGGCCGGGTCGATGTCCGGTTGGATCAGGTCCTCGTTCACCACGTAGAACTCGTCGTTCGAGGTGACCTCGGGCGTGAGCCCGGCCACCCGCGCGAACTGCGCGTCCTGTGGCGACAGATGGACCGGGGACGGCGTCGCCGACACGCCGAGCAGCCGCTGTCGTCCCGGGTCCGGCCGCCGGAAGATCAGGCCGCCGAGCGGGGACGCACCGAGCAGCATCCCGGCTGCACCGAGCCAGGCCGCCCGGATGAAGTAGCGGCGGGTGAGGCCGGCATCGGCGGGCTGCTCGGCCGCCTGCGCGGTGAGTCGGTCCAGGGCCCACCCGGCGACGGCACCGCCGGCCATGTACAGCGGAAGCATGATGAACGCAAAGGCGAACCGACCCACCCACTGCGGGTTGGAGGGAGACAGGACCACCGAGGCGACCCACAAGGGGAGGAAGGCGACCGGGCCGGCAGCGGCTCGGGCCACCGCGCCGAAGGGCAGGAGCCCGCGCCTCACCCACGGGATGGCGACGCCGAGTGCCGCCCCGAGGAGCAGGAAGACGATGCACGTGCCGACGATGGCGAGCTGTTGGGCCCCGTGGCCCAGGCGATCGATGAAGAAGCTGTCGAAGCGCCCCGGCGTCGTCCGGACCAGCACCTGCGCGATGGCGAGCGGCGGGAACGGCACAGCGGAGACCAGGGTGTGCAGGATCGCGCCCGCAACCGTGACGGCCGCCCCACCGGCCAGGCCGCCCACGGCGCTCGGCCACCAATTCCGGCTCCGCTTCATCCGTTCGATTGTGCCTCACCCAGCGCTATTCGGGGCCTCAAGGGAAGGTAGTCCCTGCCCGATAGGCCACCCATGAACGTCGTCTCCGCCGCTCGTCGTGCCGTCCCCGGGGAGGAGGTGCTGGCTGCCGGGATCTTCCAGGCAGCGGGCACCCTCGCAGCCCGCTACTCGGACTTCGGGGAGATCTCGGCAAGGAGGCGCGCCCGGGAGGAGCGAGAGGCGAGCGGCCTTGCGTTCCGCCGGTACCTCATGCTCGTGGTCACGCCGACCCGACTGCATGTGTTCGACGCCCGCTCGGGGTTCGGCTGGAAGGCGAAGCGGCAGCTCGCCGTGTGGCCCCTGGCCGGGCTCCGCGTCAGCACGGAACTGAAGGCGGTGACCGTCCGGCTCACGATCGAGGTCCCGTCCGAGAACCGGCGTGTCGAGCTCGAGGTGTCCAAGTCCAAGCGAGTGGCGGCCGCAGAAGTCGTGCGCGTGCTGACGGTCGGCGCGCTGCCTCCCACACCCGACGTGCTGCGCGCGCCGCCGCCCAGCGCGCCCACGCTCGATCCCGTCGAGGCCGATCGCTTGGAGGCGAATCGGACCACGATCGGCGTGCTCGCGGCGGTTGGCGGCCTCGTCCGGGCGTTTGGCTTCTTCCTCCCCTGGATCGTGGTCACGGGAGCCCGGACCTACAACCTCACGGGGGCCCACGGCGGCGCACCGATCCTCAGCATCGGGTTCTCGATCGCCATCGTCGTGGTGGCGTTGCTGTATGTGTATGGCCGGCGCGAAACGAGCCCCCAGCTGCTCCGCAGCCTGGGGCTCGGATCGGTCATCGCCTCGGCCTTCACCTTCGTCTACCTCTCGGACCAGGTCAGTCAGCTGAGGTCGGTGCTGCGCGCCCGCGGGGTGCTCGTGACGGTTTCGATGGGGATCGGGCCGTGGGTGCAGCTGGTTGGAGCTGGGATTGTCTTCGCCGTCGGGATCTGGGCGGTGAGGTTGGAGAGACGCAGACGCCCTTCACGCCCCCCGGTCTACACGCCACCGCCACCGGGCCGCGCGGCCACCTGATCGTCGTTCATCGCTCACACTGGTGGAATGCGGTTGTCCCTCGTCGTGGCGGGGATCGCGCTCATCGCGGTTGGCGGAGTGTGGATCGTGCAGGGGATCGGCGTGCTGAAGGGGAGCTTCATGACCGGCGACGCTTCGTGGAGCTGGATCGGCGCCGCGTGCGTGCTGGTCGGTCTGGCGATCCTGGCCCGCGGCCTGCGCCGGTCCGGCCCGTAGGCGACTGGGGGCGTCGTTCGGAGCAGGATCAGGCATCCAGGCCGGCCACAACCTCTCCGAGCGCTCGGATGGAGCCTTCGGTGATCGGGCTGGCCACCAGGATGGCCTCGTCCGCCCCTGCCTCCGCCAGCTCCCTGAGGCCCGCCTCGATACGTTCGGGCGAACCCTCGAGTGGCGTGACGCCACCCTCGACCGGGCGATCGCCGGTCGCCCCGTCGAGCACCACCAGGACACACGCGCTTCGTGTGATCTCCTCCGGCCGCCGCCCGGCCCGGGCCGCCGCGTCGCTGACCTTGGCGTTCAGCGCGGCGAACCCTTCCGGCGTGTTGCCGTAGTTGTCGTACCAGGTGTTCCAGGCGTCGACGTGGGGGAGGGCGATCGACAAGACCCGGTTGCCTGTGCTCCCAACCATGATCGGAGGGCGCCGTGCTGGCTTCGGCAGCATCACGGCGTCCTCCGCCCGCCAGAACCGGCCCTCGAGCGTGACCCGCCCGCCGGAGAACAGCCGGCGGATGATGTCGAAGGACTCCTCGAACCTGGAGACCCGATGATCGAAGGGGATCCCGAACGCGCGGAACTCGGGCTCGTTCCACCCCGCGCCGACGCCGAGGATCAAGCGGCCGCCACTGACCTCATCCACGGTCGCGGCCATCTTGGCGATCAGCCCCGGGGGGTGGAACGCCAGGCAGGCCACGAGCGGGCCGAGGTCGATCCGCTCGGTGACCGCGGCCAGCGCGGAGAGCAGGGACCAGACCTCCCACGGCCCGCGCTCGGGACGCCCGTTCCCCCGGTACAGCAGGTGGTCGCCAAGCCACATGGAGTCGAACCGGGCGGCCTCGGCCGCTCGAGCCATGGCCACGTACTCGGGCCACCGGACGTCGCGCTCGACCTCGGGGAGTTGGATCCCAACCCGGATCGGGCGCGCCAAGGCAGCGAGTCTACGGAACGCTCTCGCGGGCTTCTAACCGCGGGGTCGTCTCATCCCGCTGTATGGCCTCATCGCCCATGTTGGAGCGCCCGATGAAGACCGCCCCCTCGGCGATGGCAAGGGATTTCGAGGTGATGTCGCCTTCCACCCGGGCCCGGGGGCCGAGCTTGGCCGTTCCCTTCACCATCACGTTGCCCATGACGATGCCGCCGACGTCTGCGTTGTGGCCGCGGATGTTTCCATCCAGTCGGCTGTCAGCGGGCAGCGAGACGTTGCCCTTTGCGGTCAGATTGCCCTTGACCCGGCCCCCGAGCGTGATGCTCCCGGCCTGGATGTTGGCTTCCACCCGACCCTGAGGGGTCAGCGACACCTCGCCCTCGGCAGTGATCTTGCCCTTGACTTCCCCTTCGACCCTCAGGGATCCGGCCGCGATCACCGTGCCTTCGATCTTCGTCCCTGGACCTACCACCGAGACCTCGGAGCGATCATCCGAACGATCCATTGCCCACCTCCCATCGGAAACGAGCCGGGCGGTCAGTCCGCCTGGGTGGCCGAACCCGACGAACCCGACGAACCGGACGAGCCCGACGAACCCGACGAGCCCAGCTTGCTCCGGATCTGCTCGCCGACCTCCGAGAACGTCGTTGAGAGCGCGTCGCCGAAGGACTTCGTTGCCTCCTTCAGCTGCTGCTTGGCCTCGGGGTCCCGGAGCGTCTCGCCGAACGAGGTGAACGCCTGGTCGAGCTGGCGGGTCACGGTCTGGATCGCGTCATCGAGCTTCTTGCGGTCCTCGTCGGCGGTCGTCCCCAGCTCCTCGCCGCGCTTGCGGTACTTCTCGCCGAGGAGCCGACTCCACTCGCCGAACTTGTCGCCGACCTCGTTCCACGCTTGCTTCGCGCTGTCAGCCATCGGTCGCCCCTTTCGTTCGCGTGATGGTTCGGTCATGGAGTCTACGAACATCGGCGCCGTGGCGAGCGCCTGAACTCACGACATCCCATTGTGCCGCGCGCCTAGCCGGTGATCACGAAGTCGGCGCCCGCCTCCTTTCGGTAGCCGTCGTCGCGGAGCAGGTACACGCTGTACTTCCCGGCATCGAGCGGCCACGGGCCATGGACGGACTCGTCGATCAGGGTCGAGCCGGCGACCGTCGAACCCGTGTATGTCCACTGCAGGTAGTAGGCGACGCGGGGATCCCGTCCCCGCTTGTACACGCCGATCCAATCCCACCGCTCGCCCCGGGCGTTCTTCCACGAGACGTCGATGGGCTCGTCCACCGCGTACGCGTCCTTCCCGGTCGAGATCGAGGGCCGCGTGCCCGGCTCCTTCACCCAGAACGGGATCCGCGACAGCTCCTGGCCGCCGCCGTGGAGCAAGACGGCCTCGTATGCGCCGGGGGCCCATCCATCCGTGGGGAACGCGAGCGTCCCGTCGATGGGGGCGGTTGCGCCCGTGGACTGGTCGGCGACGGTTCCCGATCCTGGGTGCCCGCCGGCGGCGACGATGGCCACGTGTTCCCCGCCCGCTCCCGGCGAGTGGAACGTCACGTGCACGTCGTCGCCGATGGCCACCAACCGCTCATCGGCCGCCACCATGACCGGCGGCGCGCCCGGGGTCACGGTGAATGTCGAGGCGGTGGCCCGGTGGTCGGAGGGCCAGGGCGTCACGCTCAGGTCCACGGGCCCTCCGGCCTCGCCGATGACCTCCGCGGCCGTGGCCTTCGCCTCGCCGAGCGCGTAGATGATGTCGATTCGGTCCTGCGGCGCATACTTCCCCGGGTTCCAGAACGGAAGGTGCGGCCGGGCCGCCCACCACGTCAGGCCGGGATGGCGCGTGGGGCTCGGGTACACCTGCCGGTACGAATCCACGAACCCGGCCTCCTCCACCGCGACGCTCACCGGCCACTTGACCGAGTAGCGGATCTGGAACCGCTGGCCCACCATCTCCGGTGTCCAGTCCCGCCAGGACGGAGCGTTGAAGTCGCCGGTCAGGAACACCGGGATGTCCTGGGCCCCAAGGCCCTCAGCGGCCTGGAGGAACGGCTGGATGGCCGGGAGTCGGAGCCTGCGCTCCAGCTCGAGCACGGAGCGCCTGGTCTCGCCCTGCTTGACCTCGAAGGGGCCGTAGGGGTTCGAGGGCAGGTGCACGTTCTCGATGGCCACCACCTGCCCCGGCGCGAGCTGGACGAAGAGGTAGACGCCGTCCGCGCCGGGGGGGTCGATCAGCGGGTACTTCGACAGGACCTGGAGCCGTCCGCTCGCGTACGGCCATCCCAGCGCGCGCCGAAGGGCCAGGGTATGGCCTTGGGCCTCCTCGATGGCGACCACGTCGGCGCCGCTCCTCCGGATCGCTTCCACGACCTTGTCGAAGCTGACGTGAACGCCGCCGTACTCGATATTGAACTCCAGGACCTTGAGCCGAAGCGGTGGGAGCGGCGCCATTTGCGCCCTCGCCGGCCGTGCGTAGAGAGCGAGCGCGAGCACCGGGAGCAGCCCGAGCGCCGCAATGGAGCGCCGCCACGGCCCGACCCGTCGAACGGAGGCGGCAAGCATTCGGGGATGGTGCCACGCCCGGGGCTTCCCCCGCCAATCGCCGAGCAGGGAACTAGGCGCCGATGGTTCCGGCCGAGCCGGTCGAGAAGAGCCGCTCGTCCTCCGCGATGGCGGTCGCGATGAGGCGGCGGGTGGCTTCCTCGAATGCGGAGTCCTCCCCCGATTCCCATGCCCCCAGGGCGCGCCGCCCCTCGTCGGTCGTCAGGAGCTCATCCCGCGACAAGAGGGTGCGGTCGTCGCAGAGCACCGGGCTTTCCCGAAGCATGGAGGTTCCGTCGTCGCCGAGCTCCGCGACCACCTCGGCCACGATGTGGGCGGGGATGTCGGCTTCCTGTGAGTTCTCGAGCACGTACCAACGCATTTCGGGCCCTCCGCGTCCTTCGATCGATCTTGAGCGCAGCGGGGACCTTCGCGGCGCACTCCTCCTATTACTCAAACGTCCTTCGGAGCGAAAGGTACCCAGGATCGTCGATCCAATTCAGGTCTTGACTCTTCCGGCAGGCGGCAGGATCGCTTCCGGGCCGGGCCCCGCATCCACGACAGGAGGGGCAGACTCCTGAGCTCGAGGCCCGCTGCGGCCGGAATGGCTGGGACCGCTGTCGGGCCGGGTGTGTTCGGTGACTGGAACCCGCTGGGCTCCGGGGTCGGCATCTCCGTGGCGCCGGGCTCGGGGCTTGGGGTTTCGCTCGGCTCCGGGCGTGGAGTCTCGCTGGGCTCCGGGCGTCGGGACGCTTCGGCGGTCGACGATTCTTCCGGGGTGGGCGACCGCTTGAGGGGGGACCTTTCCGTTGGCCTGGGCTCTGGACTCGGCACCTCGGCCGGGCAAGGCTCCGGACTTGGCAGGCGGACCCTGGATGCTCAACAGGTCTCCGAGGACGTATTCGATCGCGGCGGCCCCCCTGTCCGTGACGTTCGACAGCAGTGGGGACACCTTGGCATCGATCGCCGCGTCGAGGCGAGAGGTGTCCGCCCCTGAAGCGAGCGCGGCTGCACGCTCTGCGATGAGCCGGCGTGCGGTCTCGGCGATGGCTACCGCAGACCTTCCCGGGCGCATGCTCGCAGCGAGGAGCTCGAGGGTCGAGTAGGCATTCGTGAGGTACGCCGACGCCGCAGATCCCGGGCCCTCAGAGGATGCGGGTAGCAACAGCCCCCGGCCGAGGAGCAGCAAGATGAGGATGACGGAGGCGGCTGCCGCGCCCCGTAGGCGCTCGGACCAACGGTCCCTCAACCCCCTCGGCAGGTGAACGGCTCGAGCAGATGGGGGAAGCCCTTCGAACTGCCCGGCGGCTGGAGACGAGCCCGCCGTCGCCCGCTTCGCTTGCACCCGAGCCGGTTGCACCGGGACGGGCGCGCCCCGGCACAGCCGTTGCAGGACGATCCCCAGCTCCTGGATCCCGACCCACTCTTCAACGAACGCATCGGCCCCGCGGGACGGACCACTCCATGACCGTTCGGGTTGGGGCGTGACGACCACGATCTTCGTGGACGTCGAACCCTGACGGACCCGGTGGATGAAGCCCGCGCCCACCATGGCCACAAGGCTCTCGTCAAGGATCACCGCATCGGGTCGCTTCGAGGTGACCAGGCTGATCGTATCCTCGCCCGACGCAACCAACGCCACCACCTGGCACCCTGCCTCCTCGAGGAAGAAGCGCACCAGCTCTCGGTGGAGCGGTTGATGGGCGGCGACCAGGACCCTGAGGGCCCGAGCGGTCGTCTCCCGTCGCGATCGCCGGTTCAGACGTTGCATCGCTGCACCACTTCCATCATTGACGCTCGTCACCTTAGACCGTCCGCCGGGGGCCGGGAAAGCATCATCGCCCCGGCTCGGGCCGCAGCCGTGTACCGCTGCGTCAGACGAATCTCAAACGGTCACCGGCGGGGCGTCGCCTGGAGGGGAGGGCGGCCCTCGCCGCCCTCCCCTCCCGATCGATCCGATCCCTAGCCCGTGGTGGCGCTGAAGATGTCGTTGTTCCCGAAGTTCGCAGGGCAGTCGCCAACCCCTCCGAGTGGCCACGGAGCCGGGAACACCCGGTGGCCGGCATCGAACGAGGCCTTCCGCCAGGCGTCCATGGCGGGGCAGTCCGCCGTCCTCTGCGTGTCGGTCCACACGCCGGCCCCGTAATCGCGCGTGGCGATGGCATAGACATAGTCCCCGAAGAACTCGTTGTAGAGGAGCCGTCCCTGCGACGTGCCGCGGAGGTCGCCGGGAGTGGCTCCCGAGAACTCGGTCGTCCACACGCCCGGGGTACCGGTGGTGGCATCGGGGATCGGCGCGGACAGCAGCACCCCGAACTCAGGCCGCGCCGTCGCGGTCGAGGTCGTGTCGATCGGCGCCGAGACCGCCTGGTACACCACGTACACCCTCGACCCGTCGGGCGCGATGGACGGGGCCGAGTACGCAGACCGGTCTCCGAAGTTCGAGATCGCGGTCGGCGTCGACCAGGTATCCCCGCCGTCCGTCGAGTAGGAGAAGAAGGTCTTCTCGTGGTTCAACCCGTCACGACCGTCGCTCCAGGCGTCCACGATCTCGTTCGTCGCGTCCTCCCCGGTCGGGGCGCCGTTCGCGATATCCACGCTGGGCATAGCCGCGAGGTCCGTCCGCGCTCCCGCGATCCCGTCGTAGACACACCGGCCCTCGAGCTGCTCGACGAACCAGCAGGCGTCGTTCATCGGCAGGACGTCCTGGGGCGGGCCCCAAGAGCGTCCCCCGTCGACCGACTTGATCATCTGGTGGAACCCGTGACCGGGCGTCCCGGCGAAGAAGTGGGTGAAGAACACGTATACGACCCCATGGCTGTCGGTCCGGATGGTGCAGCCCTGGTGGGAGCCGGTGGGAGTGGCGGTCGTCGGCGGTGCCACCTGCCGCGAGGTCCAGGTCGTCCCGCCGTCCCGGGACACCGCGACCATGGGCTTGAGCGGGAAGTTGAGACCGCCGCTGAGGCTGTGGAAGTCCGTGTAGCAGACGTACACGTTGCCGAAGAAGTCGCTCGTGGCGGCGTTGTCTGCCCACACCTGCTCCTTGTCCAGCCCGGCGGTCGGGCCGACGTTCTTGTCGACGAAGAAGGGGCGTGACCACCTCGACTGATCCTGGTAGTTGGCCGCGGAAAGATCGTCGAAGTGGGAGACCACCACGCCCGTGGTGGTGTTCTGCCCCTCGGTCCCGATCGTCGTGTCGGTGAGGTTCGTGGCCAGCGTCGAGTAGTACAGGCGCGTGCCATTGCTCCAGGAGAACGTGCCGTCGGCCGCGGGCTTGGGACCGAACGCCACGCCGGGGTCGCTCCGGGACCGCAGGCCGTTCTCGTAGAAGTTGGGGACGGTGTGGATCGGCCCCGCGGTCGGCTGGCACGGGCTCGTTATCGAATCCGCAGTGGGATCACAGCCTACGGCGGTGAGCCCCTGGTACGTGGGCTGGATCCAGTTGTGGCCCCGATCGAACGAGAAGTACACGCCCTGCAGCCCGACGCCGAGGTTGAACGTTCCCAGCGGGTACGAACAGGCGGCGTGCTTGGTGGCAGCGTCTCTCGAGCAGGGCTGCATGTCCACGAGGTCGTTCGCGCCGGCCACCAGGGTGCTCGGATGGAGGGGATCGACGGCCAGCGCCGGCTCGTTCTGCGCGTTCTGAGGGTGTGTGGTCTGCGGGCTCCCAGTGCTCACCAGGGCCTGAACCCCCGCGCCGTGGGCCTGGGGCAGGCCCACCAGCGACAGGCTCGCGATCAGGCTTCCCGCGGTGGCCAAAACCAGAAGCGGTCGTTTCACAACGGCTCTCATTCGCGGCTCCTTCAGGCAGATGGAAACGCGTCCCTCGCCGGGTGACGGACGAGGGTCCTTACCGTCGAAGCGGCGGGGGTGCGCGATCGGTGCAACGCAGCGGCTCCGCGGTCGCGGCGAACCAAGCTGGGAGAGTTCCCACGCTGCCTCCCGTGGGCGCTGGTCAACGCTGCACCGGAGAGTCTGTCAGCCCGTCCCCAAACGCGCAACCCGCGTCACGTCCGGACTAGACTTCGCCGGGAAAAAGGGGGTCCCATGGACGAAGTCTCCGAGCACCTGCTGAAGGCCCTCGACGAGTGCGAGCGCGTTGCCCAGGCCGCGACGCCCGATGAGGCCGCACGCACGTTCGACGAGGCGACGCTCCAGGTCTTCTGGCAACGCTGGCCCAACGTCAGCTCGTGGGCAGGCGCCCTTTGGCGCCGGCTCAACGAGGATCTCGCCGACCCCGCGAAGCCGCTCGAGGACTCGGAGTTCCACGAGGTCGGGGGGGAGGGAGGTTGACACCGCTCATCGAGGACCGGGCATGGCCACGCTGAATGAAATCATGTCGCGCGAGGTCTTCACGACCACGGGGGACGTCTCGGTCGCCGATGTGGCCAACAGCATGGTGAAGGGCCGGTTCGGATCTGCCGTCGTCATGGAAGGCTCCTGGCTCGTCGGCATCTTCACGGAACGTGATGTGCTACGTGCTGCGGCTTCGGGGGCCGACCTGACTACGTCGCCGGTCTCCGAGTGGATGACCCGCGACCCGGTGACCGCCGGCCCCGACGTGGACGCCGATGATGCCGCCGAGATCATGATGGGCCAGGGCTTCCGGCATCTGCCGGTCGTCGATGGAACGACCCTCCTGGGCATCGTGAGCCTCCGGGACATCCTGACGGTCCGGATCCGGCGCCCGCAGTCTTAGCTTTAGCGCTCCACCGGGATCGTTCGACCAAGAAGTCGCCCCGACCAGACGAGCCACGCCGGCAGCAGGACGACCCCGCCGGTCACCAGGAGCAGGTCGACGAGGTTCCCGTCGCCGGCAGCGTACGCGCCGCTGAGCGTCAGGGTGACGACCCCCACGGCGAGCGAGAACCATCCCCATCCAACGGTTGCCATCCGGTCATGCAACCCCACCCACCCGAACGCGAGGATGCCCGCGCCGATCAGCGCGAAGGCCGCCAGCTCGAAAGCGTCGTCGACGGCGTCGATCGTGAACCCGATGGCGTTCACCGTCTCGATGGGGTTGCCGTGGGTGGCCATCAGGCCGACCGCCCGGTGGCCGCCGAGCGCCAGGACGTTCCCGGTCACCCACGTGAACGCTCCCAGCGCGACGCCGGTCGCGCCGATCCGCGTCAGCCAGGTTCGTCCCCCTAGGCGGTCACGGAGCGACGAGGCGATCGGGACCAGGCAGACGAACGAGACGATGGCGATGGCCGTGTCGATCCGTTCCTGTTGAAGCGTCGGGACGAGCCAGGGGTAGTAGCGATGGTGCACGATCCCAATGGGCACACCCGCCTGGAGGGTTGGAGGCGCCGCCACCGTCACGTGACGGGAGATCAGGGCGTACCAGGCGGCCGCGACCACCAGGCCGGCCGCGGCCCCGTACGCCAGGAACTCCAGACCGCGAGACATGCCCAGCACCTGCTTCTGCTCCAGGGTTGCGGTGGTCATCGTTGCCTCCTCTCGTCGCAGTTCGTCGATTCCTACGAGCACGGACCGGACACCCCGTCTGCCGTGCAGACGGTGGGGCCCGGCGTGGGGGTACCGGCCGGAGCTCGGACGGCCGAGGCGGCGGGCCCGGCCGCGAGGGCGATCACGATGAAAAGGACCACGACCGCGGCCAGGAGCCAGGTAACCGGTGACCGACCGATCCGACGTGACGCCCGGCCTCCGGCTTCCATGTGCATCGTTCCGTCCACCTTGGGCCTCCTTTGCTCGAATTTCGACCGTAGCCACGGGGATGGCGGCGGCCATCGGGGCCGGCCCGGAACCTGATTCAGGGCTGGCCCCGAGGCCGGCGGCGTGCTTCGATGCCATCGTGGCGACCATGTCGCTCGCGGAGAGGGGTTCGGTCGCCGCGCCGTCCCGCCGCGCGGTGTTCGCGGTCGGCGCGGCCTGCCTGGCCGCCACCGTGCTCCACGCGATCGGCCCTTTCCTGAGCTCCTACCGGATGAAGCCGACGATCTTGTCCGCGATCGTGTACACGGCGGTCGGCGCCTCGTTCATGGGAGCGGGACTCGTCGCATGGATCCGCCGGCCGGGCAACCGGATCGGGCCGCTCATGATCGGCGTCGGCCTCGCGTTCTTCCTCCCAGTGGTCTGGTGGACCCGCAACCCCATCGCGGCGGTCGTGGGCGTAGCGACGGTCAACTGGTACCAGGCGTTCCTCGTTCACCTGGCGCTGGCGTTCCCCACGGGGCGGCTGCGGTCCCGAACCGAACGGATCGTTGTGGTCGCGATCTACGTGTGGATCCCGCTGAACACGAGTGTCATGGACGTCCTGCTGTTCGACCCTCGAGCTCACGGGTGCCCTGAGTGCCCGGCGAATCCCCTCCTGATATCGGACTCGCCGTCCCTCAGGGACGCCCTGAGCCTGCCCTTCCTGGCCGTGGGCATCGCCCTCACGGTGATCGTGCTGGTATTGATCCGTGGCCACTGGCGCGCCGCGTCGGCCCGGAGCCGACGGGCGCTGGCCCCTGTGGCCTGGGCGGCGTTGCCGGCCGCCGTCGTGATCGTCGGACAGAACGTCGCAGCCGCCCTCGACCACCCTCCGTCCTGGGTGGTGTGGGCGTTGCTCCAGGTCGGCCCCCTGGTCCTGGTGGTCTTTCCGATTGGGTTCCTCGCGGCCCTGCTGCGGTCCCGGCTCGATCGGGCGTCCGTGGGTGACCTGGTGCTCGAGCTGGAACGGGGCGTTCCGATCGGCGGCCTTCGGGACCTGCTGGCTCGATCCCTCGGGGACCCCGAGCTCGACGTCGGCTTCTGGGTTTCCGACCCGGGCACGTGGATGGCCGGCGACGGCAGACCACTCGAGCTCCCACCGGCAGGAGCGCGGCGGTCGGCGACGATCCTCGAGGCAGATGGCGGCCCGTTCGCCGTCCTCGTGCACGACCCAGCGCTCGACGATGAGCGAGAGCTCGTTCGCTCCGTTGGGGCGGCGGCGCACATGGCCCTGGAGAACGAGCGGCTGCAAGCGGAGGTTCGGGCGCAGCTCGCCGAGGTCCGGTCGTCGCGGGAGCGCATCGTCGCGGCGGCGGACGATGCCCGTCGCAGGCTGGAGCGGGATCTCCACGATGGGGCCCAACAGCGCCTGGTGACGCTGGCCATCTCGTTGCAGCGTGCGACCCGCCGCGCCTCAGACGATCCCGAGCTGGTCGCGACGCTCGCTCAGGTGGAGTCCGAGCTCCGCCGTTCGCTCGAGGAGCTGCGCGAGCTGGCACGAGGGATCCACCCGGCGATCCTTACCGAGAGCGGTCTCGGCGCGGCCCTCGAATCCCTGGCCGAGCGATCCTCAGTCCCCGCTCGCGTCGAGGGGTCACTCGACGGCCGGCTGCCGGCGGCGGTCGAGGCCACCGCCTACTTCGTAGCCTCCGAGGCCCTGGCGAACGCCGCGAAGCACGCCGGCGCGAGCGAGG
Organism: Actinomycetota bacterium; assembly: GCA_035637835.1. GTDB lineage: Bacteria > Actinomycetota > UBA4738 > UBA4738 > HRBIN12 > AC-69. The sequence goes on from DASPWN010000135.1 coordinate 36,180, forward strand.
TGGTGGTGCGCGTCGAGCAGCGCGACGGCCTCTTGCACCTGGAGGTGCGCGACGACGGCTGTGGCGGCGCGACCTCGACGGGCTCGGGGCTCCGGGGATTGGCGGACCGCGTGGCCGCGATCGGTGGGCGATTCACAGTGAGCAGCCCGAACCGCGCCGGGACCACGATCGTCGCGGAACTGCCGTGCGGGTCGTGATCGCGGACGATTCGGTGCTGTTCCGCGAGGGGCTGGCCAGGGTCCTGGAGGATGCCGG
>DASPWN010000136.1:0-10152 GCA_035637835.1 Actinomycetota bacterium
CGAGGTGCTCGAATCGGAGGAAGAGGTCCAAGCGATCGAGAAGAAGATCATCAATCGCGGCTACTACCCGGCCCGCATGGATCGCGAGGAGTACCAGGCCCTGAAGGCCGACGAGAAGCTCGTGGACGCGAAGTTCAAGGAAGTCATGCTGGCCACGGTGGAGCGCTGGATGAGCATCGCGGAGGAGAAGCTCTCCGGCAAGGACATCCGTTGCTTCCTGTGTCCCGGCAACGATGACATGTTCGAGGTCGACGCGGTCATCGAGAAGTCCAACGAAGTCGAGATGGGCGAGGCCCGGACACTGGACGTGGGCGGGTTCTCCATGGTGTCGATGGGATGGACCAACCCCACGCCGTGGGACACCTACCGGGAGGCACCGGAGGACAAGCTCCGGGAACGGATCGACCGCATGCTGAAGGACGCCCCGGATTTCCGACGGACCATCTTCAACTTCCACGCCCCGCCGTACGGCTCCAACCTCGACGAGGCCCCCGCACTCGATGCGGACATGAAGTTCATCGCCGGAGGGCGTGCCATGCGGGCAGTCGGCTCGAAGGCCGTCCGCGACTCGATCATGGAGTACCAGCCGCTCATGTCGTTGCACGGGCACATCCACGAGAGCAAGGGCGGGGTGAAGCTGGGCAAGACCCTGGCGGTGAACCCCGGGAGCGCGTACGAGGAGGGCACCCTCCAGGCCGCGATCATCGACCTCGACCCCAAGAAGTTGAAGATCAAGAACTACGTGCTGGTGAACGGATGACGTCGGCTCGAGCCAAGGAGGGCACGAGATGGCCGCGGTAGGCGAAGCACCGACCCTGTTCCTGCGGAAGGCCACCGGTCTGGTCAAGGGGTGGTCGAAGTTCGACGCCTTCCTCTACTCGTTCATGTCGGTCAACTTCGTGACGCTCGGGCTTTTCTTCGCCCTCTCGGTCCTGGCGTTCGTGCCGACGGGACAGGTCCTTCCGGCGCTCCTCATCTCGGGCGTCTTCATCACGTTCCTGGTGATCACCTACGCCGGAATGATCTCGGTGATGCCTCGAGCGGGCGGTGACTACGTGTGGCAGAGCCGCGTGCTCACCGGGGGGATCGCCTTCGTGCTCTCGATCACGGGCTGGTGGTTCATCCTGTGGTACTGGGCTCCCGTCTACGGCAACATCCTGAACGTCGAGGTCTTCCAGCCGCTCGCCGCGATCTTCAAGGCGGACGGGCTGCTCACCTTCCTGAGCGGCAAGAACGGCCTGTTCACCGTGATCCTGATCACGGTCGTGCTGGCCGGCTTCCTCGTGTCGCTGGGGATGGAGGGCTACGCCAAGGTCCAGAAGTACTGCTTCTACATCGGCTTCATCGCGCTCGGCATCGTGTTCCTGGTGATGCTGTTCGGCTCACGCGCCGGCTTCCAGAGCGCGTTCGACCAGGAAGCGCGGAACCTCTTCGGCGTGAACAACGCCTACGCCCAGACGCTGAAGGACGCGGGCGGAACGAACGTGGTCCCGAACATGGGGTTCTCGCCGCTGTTCGGCGACACCCTCCTCCTGATCCCCTTCCTGTGTTTCTGGATCCTGTGGCCGAACTGGGGGGCCACGCTGTACGGCGAGGTCCGGGGGGCCAGCGATTTCAAGCGGGTCATGACCGGCATGATGTGGGGCTTGTGGGTCACCATCGCCGTCGCGCTCGTCTTCCTCCTGCTGGCATCGAAGTTCTTCGGCTGGCAGTGGTTCAATGCGGCCAACCTCAACTACTGGAATGTGGTCTACGGCGTCGGGAAGTCGCCCATCCCCATCTGGTCATATCCGCCGCTGCTCGTGAGCTTCTATTTCCACAACGCGATCGTCCAGGCGATCATCGTGCTGATGTTCGGTGCCTGGTTCCTGGGGTGGGCCGGGACGCTCTTCCTCTCGTCCACGCGGGTGATCTTCGCCGCCGCCTTCGATCGGATCCTGCCCGAACGGGTGGCCGACGTGTCGGAGCGGCGGCACGTTCCCGTGTGGGCGCTTGTGCTGATGCTCGTGCCCTCGGTCGGGGTCGGCGCCCTGTACGCCTATACGAGCAAGTTCTCGACGTACATCCTGGACGCCACCTTGGTCATCGCAGTGACGTTCTTTGGGACGGCGATCGCCGCGGCGATCCTGCCGTGGCGGAAGAAGCAGCTGTACCAGAACTCGCCGATCGCGAGATACACCGTAGCCGGGATCCCGCTCATCACCGTGTCGGGCGTGATCACGGCCCTGTTCCTGGGGTTCAACCTGTGGAAGTGGTTCAAGGACGACCTGTATGCGGTGAACAACAGGGACTCGCTGTACTTCATGGGTGCCATGTACGCCCTCGCGCTGATCGTCTACGTCGTGGCGAAGATCTACCGAAGGAGCCAGGGGATCGACCTGAGCGCGATCCATCGGGAGATCCCGGTCGAGTAGGCCCACCATGGTCGAGGTCTCTCCCGTTCGCACGTACGAGACGCCCACGCGCCTGGTCCATGGGATCGGCGCGCTGGGCACGCTCGGCGAGGAGGCCCGGACCCTGGGGATCACTCGGCCTCTCCTCGCCACCGACCAGGGGATCGTGAAGGCCGGCCTGCTCGACGAGGCCGTGAAGGTCCTACGCGATGCTGGAATCGACGCCGTGGTCTTCGATCGGGTCAAGGCCAACCCACCCATCGAGCTGGTGGACGAGGGGGCCCGGTTCTACGCGTCGGAGCGTTGCGACGGGCTGATCGGGCTCGGTGGCGGGAGCTCGATGGACACGGCCAAAGGGATCGGCGTGGTCGCCGTCCACGGCGGCTCCATCCTGGACTACGAGTACGGGCGGGACCCCATCGCCCACCGGATCCCCCCGATGATCGCCATCCCCACTACCGCTGGAACCGGGAGCGAGGTCACGCTGTGGGCCGTGATCACCGATCCCGATCGGAAGATCAAGTTCAACGTGGGCGGCACGCCGAACATCGCCTCGTGGGTCGCCGTGATCGACCCGGCGCTCACGGTGAACCTGCCGCCCGGCGTCACCGCCGGCACCGGCATGGACGCGCTGGCCCATGCGGTCGAGTGCTACACGATGGACTATCACCAGCCGTTCACCGACGCCGTGGCCCTGGAGGCCATCGATTACGTGGGCACGTGGCTCCGTCGCGCGGTCGAGGACGGGCACGACCTGGAGGCTCGGTCCCACATGAGCATGGCCGCCATGCTCGCCGGGCTGTCGTACGGGGTCGATTCGGCGGGCGCCAACCACGCGATGGCCCAGTCGGCGGGTGGCGTGCACGACGTGCCGCACGGCGACCTGGTGGGTCGGTTGCTCGGCCCGGTCGTCGAGTTCAACGTCCCGGGGACGCCCGAGCGGTTCGCCCGGATCGCCCAGGCCCTGGGGAAGGACACGCGGAACAAGACGGTGAACCAGGCGGCCGACCTGGCCGTCGAGGAGGTCTACGCGCTCACCGAGGACGTCGAGATCCCCACGCTCGAGTCGCTGGGGTTCTCCACCGACGAGGTCCCGATGCTGGCGAAGATCGCCTTCGACGACCCCCAGACCGTGGGGAACCCACGCGAGCTCGACGTCGGCTCGTACGAGGAGATCTGGAAGCGCGCCTTCGAGACCGGGAAGCGGTGAGGGGACGCCGGTGCCCGACGATCTGAAGATGCTGATCGGCGGGAAGTGGGTGGATTCGGCTTCCGGCGCGACATTCGAGGCCACCAGCCCCTCCACGGGCGAGGTCATCGCCAGGGTCCCCGAGGGCGTGCGCGAGGACGCGCAATGGGCCATCGCCGCGGCGAACGCCACGTGGCGGGACTCGGCGTCGCGCTCCGCGTTCGAGCGAGCTGTCGTCATGCGGAAGACGGCGGAGATCGTGGGGAGCGGCGGGACGACCTGGCTCGGACCCTCTCGCTGGACCAGGGGAAGCCGCTCCGGGCCGAGGCCCACGACGAGGTCGAGGAGCTTATCGCCTACTTCGAGATGGCATCGGCCGACGCCACCCGGATGGAGGGACTGATCCCACCATCCGTCGATGCCGGCAAGCGCGTGTTCGTGTACCGGGTCCCGCGAGGCGTGGTGGGTGTGATCAGCCCGTGGAACTGGCCCTTCACGATGCCGGGCGAACTCCTGGCGCGGCCGGTTCTCCATTGAGCGCCTGACCGAGCTCAAGACCGTGGTCGTCGACCTGGACTAGCGGGACTGGCATAGCCTGGAGGGCATGGCACCGTTCCGCAGGAGGCCGAAGGGTGAGGCAACCCGGATCTTCTTCGCCGCGGACCTCCATGGCTCGGAGCCCACGTTCCGCAAGTTCCTGAACGCCGCGTCCTTCTACGACGTCGACGCGCTGGTGTTCGGGGGCGACCTGATGGGAAAGGCTCTGGTGCCCATCGTTCGCGATGGCGACAGGTACACGGCGCATCTGCACGGGGACGACCACGAGTTCGATGTCGGTGGCCTCGACCGGTTCTGCCGAATGGTCGAGGTCGCCGGGTTCTACTGGAAGGTCGTCGAGCGCTTCGAGCACGAACAGCTCGGACGCGACCCCTTGCTGGTGAAGGGGCTGTTCCAGGATCGGGCCCGGGAACGGTTGTCCTCGTGGCTGGAGCTGGCGAAGAACCGCCTGGCCGGCACCCCGATTCGCATGTACCTCACGGGAGGCAACGACGACGAACCCGGCGTGCTGGAGGTTCTGTCAGAGGCCGACGGCGACCATGTGGTCGCCTGCGAGGGCGAGGTCGTCGAGCTCGACGGCGAGCACACGATGATCACGGTCGGCCTGTCCACCCCGACCCCGTGGGACACACCGCGCGAGGCGGACGAAGCCGAGATCGAGGCCTTGATCGAGGCCAGCGTGGCCCGCGTGCCCGATCCGGCCCGATGCGTGTTCAACCTGCACTGTCCGCCGAAGGACTCGCTCCTGGACCGGTGTCCCAAGCTCGACACGTCGCGGATGGATCAGGGGGAGCTGCCGAAGCCCGTCCTCGAGCGAGGGCGGATGGTGATGACGAGCGGCGGAAGCGCCGCAGTTCGGGAGGCCATTTCGACCTACCAGCCCGTGGTCGGCCTCCATGGGCACATCCACGAGTCGGCCGGGCGGATGAAGCTCGGCCGGACACCGTCGTTCAACCCGGGGAGCGACTACGACAAGGGCATCCTCCAAGGGGTCATCGTGTCGATCCGGGGCGGCGCGGTGGTGAGCTACCAGCACACGTCCGGTTAGCTAGTCTTTGCGGGCGTTCCAGGCGGCGAGAGGCGGGTGCCGCCCGCCTGCGGTTCGAAAGGGGGAAGTCGGTTGGCGGTGATCGAGAGCCCGGGAATCCTGCTGTACACGCGGATTCGCAAGTCGCCCTACTTCTACGCGTCGCGCAAGCACGGGGTGGCGAAATACAGCGTCTACAACCACACGTACCACCCGCGCCACTACGGGAACCCGGTCGATGAGTACTGGAAGCTGGTGAACGGTGTCACGATGTGGGACGTCGGCGTGGAGAAGCAGATCCAGATCAAGGGTCCGGACGCATTCGACCTGGCGAACATGATCGTTCCGCGCGACCTGTACAAGTGCGCGGTCGGACAGTGCAAGTACGTGTTCATCACGGCCCCGGACGGCGGCATCCTGAACGATCCCGTGCTGCTCCGGGTGGAGGACGACGAGTTCTGGCTCTCGCTCGCCGACTCTGACGTCAACCTGTACGCGCTCGGCATCGCGGCGGCCAAGGGCATGGACGCGTCGGTTCAGGAGATCGACGTCGCCCCCGTGCAGATCCAGGGCCCCGACTCGAAGAAGGTGCTGGTCGATCTGTTCGGCGACCGGGTCTTGGAGGTGCCGTACTACGGACTGATGAAGGCCGACCTCGACGGGATGAAGGTGGTGGTGTCGCGGACGGGCTACACGGGCGAGGTGGGCTACGAGATCTATCTGCACGACGCGAGCCGGCACGGCCAGAAACTGTGGGACACGGTGCTCGAGGCCGGGAAGCCGCACGGGCTCGAGGTCATCGGCCCGTGCCACATCCGCCGCATCGAAGGAGGCATCCTCGCCTTCGGCGCGGACATGTGGTACGAGAACAACCCGTTCGAGGTGGGCTACCACTACACGTGGATGGTCGACCTGGACCAGGAGGCCGACTTCATGGGCAAGGAGGCACTCCGCCGGATCAAGCAGGAGGGCGTGAAGCAGAAGCTCGTCGGGGTGGACATCGGAGGGGAGCCGCTCGGCACCTACATCGACAACGAGATGATCGATTTCTTCCCCGCGCACGCCGGCGGTCGCCGCGTCGGGCACGTCACCTCGGCCTGCTACTCGCCGCGCCTGGAGAAGAACATCGGGTTCGCCATGGTGCCGCTCGAGTTCGCCGAACGCGGGACGGAGCTCCAGGTGGACACCCCGAAGGCGGGACGGGTGAGCGCGACGGTCGTCACCATGCCGCATTTCGACCCGACGAAGGAGATCCCAAAGCAGTGAGCGCGTTGCCGGATCGGGCGGGCGTCGTCGTCATCGGCGCAGGCATCGTGGGCAACAGCGTCGCGTACCACCTGGCCCGATTGGGGTGGAGGGGCATCGTCCAGCTGGACAAGGGCCCCCTCCCCAATCCCGGCGGATCGACCGGCCACGCGTCGAACTTCATCTTCCTGGTGGATCACTCCAAGGAGATGACCGAGATCACGCTCGATAGCGTGCGCCAGTACAAGGAGCTGGGCGTGTTCACCGAGAGCGGGGGCATCGAGGTTGCCCGGACCCCCGAGCGGATGGAGGAGCTCAAGCGCCGTATGGCGTCGGCGAAGTCCTGGGGGATCGAGCCGGCTGAGCTTCTCACCCCGTCCGAGGTCAAGGAGCTCGTCCCGTTCATCGACGAGAGGGTCATCCTCGGCGGCTTCTACTGTCCCGGGATCGGGGTGGTCGATTCGCTGCGGGCGGGCACGCTCATGCGGGAGGAGGCGGAGCGGCTGAGCGCCATCACGATCAGCGCGAAGACCGAGGTGCTGGGGATCGACGTGGAAGGCGGCCGGGTCCGCGGAGTCCGAACCGACGCCGGCGACATCCGCACCGACGTCGTCGCGGTGTGCTGCGGGGTGTGGAGCCCCCGGATCGCCCGGATGGCCGGGGCTTCGATCCCGCTCACTCCCGCGATTCACCAGATGATCGACGTCGGGCCGGTGCCGTTGTTCGAGAAGACCGTGGGCGAGATCGAGTACCCGATCGTTCGGGACGTGGACACGAACATGTACGAACGCCAGCACGGGAGCGAGCTCGAAATCGGGTCATACGCCCACCGTCCGATCCTCCTTGAGCCGGACGGCATCCCCTCGATCGAGCAGGCGGCGCAGTCGCCCACAGAGCTGCCTTTCACCAAGGACGACTTCGATCCGCAGATGGAGGACGCGCTGGAGCTCTTCCCCGAGATCGTGGCAGACGAGCGGGTAGGGGTGAAATACGCGGTCAACGGACTGATCTCGCTGACGCCCGACGGTATGCCGATCGTGGGGGAGACCCCCGAGGTCCGGGGACTGTGGTCCGTAGCGGCCATCTGGGTCAAGGAGGGACCCGGGTTCGGCCGCACGGTTGCGGAATGGATGACCGACGGGTGCCCGGAGATCGACCCCCACGCCTCCGACGTGGCCCGGTTCTACGACCACCAGCGGACGAAGCGCCACATCCTCGCCCGGTCCGCGGAGGGCTACAACAAGACCTACGGCATCGTCCACCCCATGGAGCAGTGGGCGTCCAACCGGGAGGTGCGGCTGTCGCCGTTCAACGGGCGAGAGCGGGACCTGCGCGCCGTGTTCTACGAGACTGCGGGGTGGGAGCGGCCGTTCTGGTACGGATCCAATGAGGCCCTCCTCGACGAGTACGGCGACCGGGTGATGCCCCGCGAGGCGGAGTGGGAAGCGCGCTGGTGGTCTCCGATCATCAATGCGGAGCACCTGGCCATGCGGGATCGGGTAGCCATGGTCGACCTGTCGGCATTCGCCATCCTCGACATCGCCGGGCCCGCGGCGCTCGACTTCGTGCAGCGGATGGCCGTGAAGCAGATGGACGTGCCCGTGGGACGCGTGGTGTACACGCCGCTCCTGAACCTGGCCGGTGGCGTGAAGGCCGACCTCACGATCATGCGCCTGTCGGGCGACCGGTTCCGCGTGGTGACCGGAGGGTTCTCCGGGATGGCCGACCTGAACTGGTTCGCCTCGCACCTTCCCGATGACGGCTCGGCACAGCTCCACGACCAGACCTCGGCATGGTGCACGATCGGACTGTGGGGCCCGCGTGCTCGAGACGTGCTGGGCGCGGTCACCGGGGACGACGTCTCCCACGAGGGGTTCCCCTTCGCCGCCTGTCGATGGATCCAGGTAGATACGCTCGCCGTCCTTGCCTCGCGCATCTCGTACGTGGGCGAGCTCGGCTGGGAGCTGTACGTCCCGATGGAGCAAGGGGCGCGCCTCTGGGACGTGCTGTGGGAGGCCGGAGGGCCCCACGACGTGGTCCCTGTGGGGATCGGCGTCTATGCCACCACGGCCCGCCTGGAGAAGTCCTACCGGGCCCACGGGAACGAGCTCGAGCTCGAGTACGACCTGGTCGAGGCGGGCATGGCCGGGCCGGCGGTCAAGGACGTGGACTTCATCGGCAGGGACCCATATCTGAAGCAACGAGCTGAGGAGCCGGCCGCGGTGCTGTGCACGCTCACCGTGGACGACCCAACCTCGGCGTCCGGGGTCAAGCGATACATGCTCGGGCGTGAGCCGATCCTCTCTCGGGACGGCGAGCCGCTCGTCGACGCGAAGGGACGGCGCTCCCACGTGACAAGTGCGGGCTCGGGACCGTCGGTCGGCAAGCACATCCTCATGGCCTACCTCCCGCCGGATCGGGCGGAGGTCGGCGCGGCGCTCGCCGTCGAATACTTCGGTGAGCGATATCCGGTGACCATTGCCGCAGTGGGGAGCACGCCTCTGTTCGACCCCTCGAACGAGCGACTCAAGCGCTAGCTCGACGATGGACGTCCTGGTCTGCGTGAAGCGGGTCCCGGTGACCGGCGGACGCATCAGCCTCACCGATGACGAGCAGGACATCGACACGCGGTACCTGGGGTTCACGGTGAGTCCTCATGAGGAGTGCGCGGTCGAGGAGGCCGTTCGGCTGGTCGAGACACATGGCGGCTCGAGCACGGTCCTCACCCTCGGACCGGCTGTCGCGGAGGAGCAGCTCCGGGACGCCATGGCCATGGGGGCGAACCGGGCGGTCCTGATCGAGGCCGAGAGTCCGGAGTGGGACGGGGGCGCCACGGCGGCTGCCATCGCCCGCGCCATCGAGGACGCCGGTGTGGACTACGACCTCCTCCTGTTCGGCAACGAGTCCGCGGACGCCGGCGGCTACCAGGTCGGGATCCGGGTTGCCCACCTGCTCGACCTGCCCTGCGTGACCGGCGTGAAGCACCTGGAGATCTGGGACGGAACGACCGTGGCCCGGCGAGAGGGTCCCGGCGGCTTCGAGATCTACGAGGTCCCCCTCCCCGCGGTCATCACGGTGAAGGAGGGGATCAACCTGCCTCGGTACCCGTCGATCCCGGGGAGGTTGCGAGCCAAGAAGGCCCCGGTCGAGCGGCTGCATCTCGATGCACCGCAACCGGGCCTGGAGAAGGTCAGGCTGCGACTCCCCCAAGGGCGCGACAAGCAGGTCGAGATCCTGGGGGACGGGGCCGCCGGGGTCGAGCGGGCCGTCGAGGTGCTTCGGCAGATCGGGGTGATGCCGTCGTGATCGTCGCCCTGGTCGAGCACGACGGCGGGGTGGTCTCGGAACCGTCGCTGCAGACGCTGACGTTGGGGCGACGGATGGCGGAGCGGCACGGCGAGCCGCTCGCCGCGCTCATTGTCGGATCGGATGCCGGGCCCGTGATAGACGCCCTCGCCGCCCACGGCGTCGCGACCGTCCACCACGCCGTGGACGACCGGCTCGACCGCTACGCGCCGGAGGCGTGGGCGATGTGTCTCGTGGATCTGATGGAGAGGACCGGCCCGAGCGCCGTCGTGGCCGCCGGGACGGACCGGGGCAACGAGGTCATGGCCCGCGTCGGCGCCCGAACGGGCCTGCCGGTGGCCGCCAACTGCACCGAGGTGGAGCCGGGTGAGCCTGGGACCCCGTACCTGGTCACCCGGCTCCGATGGGGCGGCAGCCTCCTAGAGGACGCCCGT